>CBIHQM010000049.1:0-23204 GCA_966211885.1 uncultured Chryseolinea sp. | reverse complement strand
GCGCTCCATCCGCATCGACCTTACGGATTTTACGGTGAGAAGAACGTCGGACAATGTAATGGTCGCCGACCTGAACAACAATAAGAATATGTCCATGACAGAAGAGATGAAGCTCGCGACGCTATACACGGCGGAAGCTTTTGATCCTCAAACCGACTATACGATCACCGTAACTGTGAAAGCCTTCGACGCAAAAACAAATCAACCGTTGCTATTCAAGGGAAACCCCATTGTCGAAACACAAGCCACCACCTTCAAGACTGGCGACTGCTTGCATCGCCTTGACGAGAATGCGCAAATGATGCTGGGAAGTTACCCTTTCAAAAATCAACGCTACCTCCTGCAAAAAGAACAACCCACCGGATTTATTCAACTCGACAAAAATTATCCGTGTCTCATAAACGATCCGGGCTACGACCTCATCGCCCAATTTGTGTCCTACAAAACCCCCAGCCAAACAAGCCAGCAAGAAGTGCCCGTGCAACAAGCCGGCGACCGGCTGACGTTTACGATCCCCACGTTGCCGAATGAAACCGTCACCGCGCTGCGGATCATCAAGCGCAGAAAAATAAATAAACAGATGATGGCACAAAAAGTATCACTCACTGCCGACAGCAAAAACCTTTACGTGAGCGGACAAGGTGAGCAATCCAATTCACTCGACGCCAAGAGTAGTGTCATCAGCGGCAATTCCGAATCGGCCGACAAGGCGAAAGACCTGGAGCTCTACAGTTATTATTTCCGGTCCAGCAAGTACAATACGTTGGCGGAAAAACTCAGCCATGGCGATCAAAGCGTGGTGGCCAGGCGCGATGGCATTGGCAACCTCGAAGGATACGCAGCCGACTTTAATTTTGAAGAAGGCTTTGATGTTTACGACGTGACCGAAACGCAGTTCGAAGCGTTTGGCGACAAGTATGTGATCTACCCGTTGATGCATATTTCGGAAGCGGCGCCGGGAAATAGTTGGATACAGAATTATGTGAAGAATTCTTTCTACGCGAACTGGAAGAATGCCGTGCTCAATAGTGGCGACTATTCGGTGGACATCCGTCCGATCAACATCCGGAAGTACGCCACCGGCGCACAATGCCTGACGTTTGAACCGTCACTCAACCCCGTTGGATTCCTGCCGATGACGGCCGAGCCACCTTTGTCGGAACTGGAGATCACTACCGCAACCAGCAAGGTAGCCCATCAGTATGCCCTGAAATTTAAATAACAAAATGCCATAGCCTTATGAAACGCAAAGCAATCCATGTCCTCCCCGCCATCATCCGAATTTGGCTAGCCCTGACCCTGAGCACCGGCGCCTTCGCGCAGATGTCGTTCTCGTCGGCGTTTAGCCTGTTGAATTCGGGAAGCAGCTCCAGTGGCAGCGGCTATATGTCGGTGTCCGTCTTGGGCTCAACCTATACCAAAAAAGCAACGATCGGATATGGCATTCCTTTTCAGATCGGCATGGAACAAAGTATAGTGAGGACCAACCTCAGCTCAGCTATCGCCAACGACCCGGATCAGTTCAACAATCTTTCCGAAGATGTTCAAGCTGCTTTGTGGACGTTGGCGTATGGTGAGTTTGTAAAAATCTCCAACACGCCCGTGAATGTGAAACTGGAATTCCGATATAACCCGGCACAGTTGTATGTGTACGGCAGCATTCAATCGGACTTCATCGACAACGGCAGCTCATCCCCAAACGACCCGTTGGTTTACAAAGCGCCCAAAACGGCCGTGAGCGGAACAAAGACCATCGTCATTAAGAAATAACCATGAAAACGTTTATCATTCTTCTTGTGCTTTTCGCCGGCTTGTCGCCTGCCCTGGCGCAGACAAAGAACAACACGCCGCAAACGCCAAAACGCAATGGACCAACCTATGTCAAAGCTCCAAAGGACAGCGTTCCGCCGGTCCATAACCTGCAGGTGATCGCGCGAAGCTATGGCGATTCGGTGGTGCTGCGCTGGGCGCCGGGTTTGGCGACGCTGTGGTACTTCGCGAACACGAGTGGCTATGTGGTGACCCGTTATGAAGTGGATCAGAAAAAAATTGACCTTTCCACAAAGAAAGTTCTCCAGGCCACGCCCATAAAGCCGTGGAGTCTCGAAGAATGGAAGCGAAGGGCACAGCGAAGCGATACGTTGGCCGCTGCCGCCGCGCAGCTTTTGTATAGCAAGTCCAAAGCCGAGGAAATCAAAAAGAAAAAGAACACCGGCACCAGTCTCAACGAATCGCTGAACCGAAAATATGAATTGGAGAACGAACACAGCATGGCGCTCTTCCTTGCCGATCAATCCGCCTTCATCGCCACGGGACTGGGTCTTCGCTTTACCGACAAAGACTTTAGCAAGGGAAAACGCTATGTCTACACGGTGCATGCCTTGACCACGCCAACGCTCATCAAGTCGGACACCGGTGGCGTGATGATCAATACGGCCGAAGCCTTCTCTACACCGGAGATGCCCCACATCGCCGTGGAAGCGCGCGACCGGGTCGTGAAATTTTCGTGGAGCCGGCTGATGGGGAGCGCGTATTTTACGGGCTACTATTATGAACGGTCGGAAGATGGCGGCAATACCTTCAAGCGTCTCAACAAGAAACCTTATACGCAACTCACCAAGGAAAATGAAGTCACCCAAGCTTCCCTGATCACGCTCACGGATTCGCTTCCGCAGAATTACAAACTATATCAATATCGCATCGTAGGCATCACCCCCTTTGGCGACGCCGGAAAATTCTCGCCCAACCTGCGGGTGATGGGAAGAGACAAGCGACCGCCCCAGGCGCCGGAACAAATCGCAGCAACCCATAAGAACGGAAAACAAGTATTGATCACCTGGAAGAAACGAATCAAAGAACCCGATTTCGCCGGCTACCTCGTGGGTCGCAGCACAGCGGCCACCGGCCCTTTCATCCCGCTGTTTACCAAACCCCTTCCCACACAAACCCTCCAGTTCACCGACACCACGGCCGATGTCTATGGAATGAATTATTATGTGGTCTCCGCGATCGACACCGCCGGCAACGCAGGCGTCTCCATCCCCGCCTACGTGATCATGAAAGACTCCATCCCTCCCGCCAAACCGCTTGGCCTCGTGGGCAAGATCGATACAACAGGCCTCGTTCACCTGCACTGGAAGCCCGGCAAAGAGCGCGACCTCATGGGCTACCTCGTCTACGCCGCGAATGATCTTAGCCACACGTTCACGGTGGTGTCAAAAGATTTTGTCGCCGACACAACCTTCACCGACAGTGTGACCTTGCGAACGCTCACCAAAAAGATCTTCTACAAGGTGGTGGCCTTCGACAAGAACCGGAACCCGAGCCTCTACTCGAACCCGCTTGCCCTGAAGCGCCCGGATAAGGTTGCTCCCGTATCGCCGGTTTTCACCAGCTTCAACGTGTCGGATACCAGCGTGGTGTTGCTTTGGGCGGCGAGCACCAGCACGGATGTGTTGACGCAGGAATTGTATCAGCGGGAAAAGGGAAAAGAATGGGTCCTGCTCGCCAAACTCGATGCCAAAGCCTCATCCTATGTCGACCGAAAGGTGAAGAAACAAAGTTGGTATGAGTACACCCTCCAGGCCGTCGACGATGCAGGGTTGCGCTCGGAGCGATCGTTCCCGTTGAACGTGCGGGTATATGACACCGGCAAACGGCCCGACGTGCAGGGGCTCACCGCTACAAAAAGCAAGGATGGAAAATCTGCCGTGGTGTCGTGGAAGTATGCGGAGAAGGGGAACTATCATTTTATCCTCTTCCGGTCGGTCAACGGCAAGGATAAAATGACCTACAAAAATCTGCCCGGAAGTAATCGCACATTCACCGACCCGGGACTGAAAGGAGGCTCGTACGAATATTTTGTGAAAGCGGTATACCCCGACGGCGGCGAATCGTTTCTCTCGAAAGCTGTGAAAGTAGTGATTAGCGAGTGATGACGAGCGCTACATGGAGATCAAACTTACCACATCGCTCTCGTTCAAAATATAAATTCCCAACGCGATCAGCACAAACGGTGTGACGACGTGTCCATACTTGTCGATGGCCTTTGCCATGAGCGGATGTCGCGAGAGATAACGGGCCAGTAAGCACCACACCGCCGTCATCATAAAAAAGATGGAGACCACCGTGATCTTTTGCGGCCACGCCAACGTGGCAAAGAGCGGCACATAAATGCCGATGTTGTCTCCTCCATTGGCGATGGTAACCCCCGATACGATCCAGAGGTTGCTACGGTTCCCTTTCTTTTCCGTCAGATGATCTTCATCGTCCGGCGGCTCCTCGCTGAAGAGGCGTACAACGCCTTTTATCCCAAGATAAATTGGCAACAAACCCAACAAGCTGATATACGCTTTCCCGATGACCAGGCCGATCAGCGAGAAAACAAGGCTGACCCCGATCAATGCGCCGATGCCGGCAAATTGGCCCAGGATGATCTCACGTGGTTTGAAATTCCTGTCGCCAAAGAAAAGCATCAGCAGGAAAATGTCGTCGATGTTTGAAGAAACAAAGGCCAGAATGCCTGCGGCGATTACCTCCATAAAAAATGTAAATGCGAAGGTAACGATAGAAATGGAAACTAAATCAAGGCCACTTCAAAGAGGGTAGAAAACCGGCAGCGAAATCAGCTCACGTCCTCGTAGCCGCTTTTAATGATCGTGGAGATCATTTTGAATCGCTCATTGGCAATAATAGCGTTGCGGCAATGCGCCGGGATGATGATGGACTGGCCTGTTCCCAGCGCGAATGATTTGCTGTCGATCAGGATTTGGGCCGTTCCTTCGATGATCTGAATAAACGTGTCGAACGGAGAGGTCTTCTCCGTGAGCGCTTCCCCCGAATCGAAGGAAACAGCACTGACGTTACCCGTTGTTTTTCGGATGATGGTTTTAATCACCACCGAATTGGGTACATATTCCAGTATTTCCACAACTATAAATATTTTTGATTTTTCGAGATCTACGGTTTCCAAAGGTATGTGTTATGCGTGAACAGTTTTTTTTAGCAGTATGCTGCGAGACTGTAAAATTAAGTCCCTTGCCACCCGGTTTCATTGCAAATTCTGCGAAAGAAGTTATATCATTCACACATTCACCTTGCCTTGCTGGGGCACATTCGGAATTGGTACCCAATAACCACTACACCGGCACCGGTCCTGTTCTTTCCGTTTGCTTCATCTTTCTGAATGGTGATAAAACCATAGTTGCCGCCGCCTTCAATAAAGATGCTGTTGTTATTGATCAGGGCGTAACTAAATCCAATGTGTCCCGTGACCCCTGCATTGCAACGGTGCAATTCGTCCTTGATCTTCTCCGTGTTGTCAAAAGACTGCGCCCCGATGGGAAGTGCCTGCGTGTGTTGCTCGTCCAGGTAGATCTCGCTGGTGCCGCTGGTCTTGTTCTCGGCCGACACGAGCACGCTCACAAACGGTCCCATGGCCACATAGAAATTCCAATGCGGTCCCATGCTGACGCGGTACTTGCCAAGAAGTGGAAACATCAGGTAGTTAATTTTTGCAGTGCTGTTGTAGTCGGCATAGAGATAGGGCGGCACCTGTCCCTCGGCAAAAAGAGGCTGCAACCCGGCGGGTACTGCAAATGCCTGATTCCCATTTTTCTTTCCGCCTTGCGAGGAGTATTCCACTTGAGGCTGAATGGAGAAATTTTTTGTGAAATGAAATTCGGCAAATAGCGCGACGTCGGCTCCCAACCGCGACGTGTAGCCGCTATTGATCGGGTTTGAATCACTACCCGAAGACAGGCTCGGTATGCTAAGACCGCCTTTAACTCCCAGGTCCACCGAGTATTGCGCCGAGCAGGGAAGCAGACCCAGAAATAGAAATGACGGGAGAAGAAAGAGATTATGATTTTTCATAAGCTCAGAATTTTAATAACCATCGTATTTACGTTTTCGAGAGTCGCGGGACGTTGTCGTCCCGACAGGAGCCGGTGCTACCGGAGAGGTTTTCACTCTGTTGTTGGGCTATCCGCTGCTTTCCATGCTGGTTCTTCGCCCACGGCATTCTTTCTTCGGTGGTGTGTTTTAGCAAATATGGCAACGCAGGAGCAGGCAAGCGTTGCACCTAAAAGGCAATGATTTGCATTTTTTACACTTTTCTGAATGCAGTGTTCGTGGTCAATGAAAAATACAGGGAGGTAGAATTTCCTCCAATCATCGCCGTCACGGGAAGGATACGGCTATGTTTTCGATCACAAGTCCTCCAGGTTGGCCGTGCGCTTCTGCCGGAGTTTTTTAAAGAAGGAGGGTGAGAGTCCCGTTATTTTTTTGAACTGGTTTGACAAGTGGGAGACGCTGCTGTAGTGAAGCTTGTAGGATATTTCCGAAAGGTTCATTTCATCATACAACAAGAGCTCCTTCACTTTTTCAATTTTATGCATGATGATAAAATGCTGGATCGTGATCCCCTTGACCTCCGAAAAAATATTGGACAAGTAGGTGTAGTCATAATCCAGTTTCTCGCTGATATAGTCGGAATAATTTACTGTCGGCAGTTCATCAGAGTAGTGGATCATTTCGATGATGACGGTTTTGATCTTGTCGATCAGGATGCTTTTTTTATCGTCGAGCAACTCAAGACCCGACCGTCCCAACGTCTCCTTTAACCGCTGGCGCTGCTCCGGGGTGATCTCCTCCAGGATCTCGACCAAGCCCAAGTCCAGGGCCGTATCGTGAAGTCCGAGTTTTTCCAGTGCCTCCTTCACGATCATTTTACATCGAAGACTGACCATGTATTTGATGTAAAGTTTCATAGCATCATTGTATTTATCACCCGCAGGAGAACCGGTTTATGTGAGAGGTGGTTCCCGTTCCGCACGTTCTGGATCATCGGATATTCCCCGTCAATAGGATGGGTTTAGGTTTCAGAGCCAAAAGGTGCATGAAATTGAATTTGGCTGGTCAACAGCGCCGGTCCGGTCAACATGTCCAAGAACGGGCTCCTAAACCAGGTAAGCGGGGGCTATCTTCAAAATTTACACAATATACCGCATTCTCTCATGAGAATGGTGCCATTGGAGATGAATACACTAAAAAAACGGCAGGAAGGAGGGGAGCGTGTTTTGTGTTGTACCCGGCTTGATCTTCGTGCCTGGGCAGGATCAAAAAATAAGGGCGGAATTTTGAGTTCCGCCCTTTGCCAACTACAGCATATACTCTAGAGAGGGTTCAGTTTCATAAAATTTTTGGTGAGCTGTATTTGACGGGCGAGATGCAATGCCCCGGCACAATCGGTTTCGCTTCCTAACTTTGTCACTTTGAAGGAAGCAACACGGTCACTTTAAGGAAGCAACACGTAAAGGTGAAGAAATTACCAACAGGGTGCGTTATACTTAAAACACGTATTGTTATAAATGTTACATATTGATCCTTCACAGGAATAGCATGGCTACAAAGCTCACGGAAGATGTTAACGAAGATGTTTTGTTATACAAACGTTAGTGCTTGACGCTTACACTTTTTAAATCTGCGAATAATACAAGTCTTTACCCTTCGCTTGTAACACATTGGAAATACCGGATGCTCATCTTGTGAAGCTTTATAAGCGTTGTCTGGATTTTCAAAACCACTGAACAGACACCGCAAAGCGATTTGCTCTAAGTAAATCCGGTAAAACAACATAAACCATTACAATATGATTGACCCCGGGCAATACATCGTAACCGAAACACACATTTTCAGTATTCAGGACTTTCCCGAAGTTCAACAAGAAATAGTAAGAATCCGGGAGAAAACCTCGCGCATGCCTAGTCCCCATAAAGCAGACATCATCATTTCCTTTCTAAAGGACCACATGATAAAATCGGAATGGGTACTTGCCGATCCGGAACTCGTCGCCCTCATCACCTCGAGCCAGGCGGGCACAAAAAATCTTGAACGGCTGTTTGCCAGCAGCCAGAAAAATGTTCCATTCCTTTTTGGCTTGGAAAACTATATCCGCAAAATTCTATTGTCACCCTGACGCCTGGTCATCAATCAGTGATCGATATAACAAATCGCAAAGGTTGTGTAATGCTTTCCGGCGTGTAGACCAGGATCTTTGTGTCTTTCCAATGGAAAAAAAATCCACAACAAAAAAATGAAAACAAAAATTTTAGCATTTACCCTGACCGGTGTCATGATAGCTGCCAGTTTAACAACGTTTGCACAGCAAGATAAAAAAGCAAAAGAAGCCAGAAAAGATCTCACTGAAGCGAAGAAGGACCTGCGAGAAGCAAAAACGGATTCAGCAGCCGACTATCAAAAATTCAAAACGGCCGCTGAAACAAAGATCCGGGAGAATCAAATGGAAATCGCTTCCCTGAAAGCAAAAAAAACAACGGATACAAAGGAGGTAAAGGACCGTTACGACAAGCCGGTCATCGCCCTGGAACAAAAGAACCACGATCTGAAGAAGAAGATCAACGGTGCCGGTACTGTCAAAACCAGCGCTTGGCCCACGTTCAAACGTGAATTCAATCACGATTTGAATGAACTGGGACATGCCATAAAAGACATTGGTGTCGACAACACGAAATAGGATAAGTAAAGAAAACTATTTTGAAAAAAGGGCGGAGCAGTTTCCGCCCTTATTGCTATGAAGAAAATGAATGCGCCGGTTCATTCCGGCGCAAAATTGAAGAGTCGTAGACATGTCGCTGCTTTTTATTTTTGGTGCCGATAAAATCCCCTGGCACCGCATCGAATCCCTGAAGGACAGCGCTCCCGAAATCATTCTCTGGGCCGCACCCGCAATGTTCGTCTTCGTGTGCCTGGAAGTATTCATTTCCTATCGGCAGAACAAAAAATACTACAACAAAATAGAAACGTTGGGCTCACTGGGCCTGGGTCTCGGCAACGTGGTGATCAGCACCTGGATCAAGATCCTGTTGTTCTACATGGCCGTCTGGATCTACAACCTGGTGCCCTGGCGAATGGAACTGAATTGGTGGACGTTCGTTCCCTGCTATGTGCTCTTCGACTTCTGCAGCTACTGGACGCACAACATTTCGCACCGGCAGCGCTTCTGGTGGGCCACACACGTAGCGCATCACTCCGGCGAGCACTACAACCTGAGTGTCTCCTTCCGGCTGAGCTGGGTGCAATACTTGAAGATCATCTTCCTTTTGCCCATTCCTTTGTTGGGATTCCACCCCATCATCTTCTTTGTGACCAACCAGGTGGCGATCCTGTTCCAGTTTTGGGTGCACACGGAATATATCCGAAAGCTTCCCCCCATCATTGAATACCTGTTTGCCACCCCTTCAAACCATCGCGTTCACCATGGGTCACAGGAAAAGTATATCAACAAGAACTATGGCGCCACCTTCATTGTGTGGGACCGGCTGTTTGGTACCTATCAGAAGGAGGAAGAACAAGTGATCTACGGCATTACCGAAACGGTCGAGCACAAAGGCAACCCGCTTCATCTGAATTTCCACGAATTTGTCGCTATCGTAAGAGATGTCCGACAGGCGCGGGGCTGGAAAGACAAACTATTCTACATCTTCGGAAATCCGTCGCGCATGGCTCAACGCCGCAAGGAGAAAAAACCAGGTTGAACCGACTCACCTTCGCTAAAGCTTTAGCTAAGGTGACGCGGTTCAATGTATTTTTCTCACCCGCACTCACTCCACATCCCTCACAAAACCGCGTTTCAACAACCCAAACAAACTATTTACGCTTTGCCCTACTGTTTTCGAAGACAAGCCGATCCCACAATGTGTGATTAATGCAACTCTTTTACTTCTCTTTATAGTATTTCCCAGCATGCATTCGTCATCTTTACTGTTTGGTTTGAGTAATTAACCGGTTCCTCTGAGTTTTGGCGCTATGTCCCCTCCGAACGACTCCGTTACTTGCCATGTTAGTTTCACGCGCCTGATCACCTTACATTCTTCGAATTAACTAAAACAATATATGAAAGCAGAAAGCGTAACCAAGGGGATCATAAATTCCCTAAACAGAATAGTGGAGAGCCTGCGAAAACAATTCGCCTTTGAATTCAATGTCATACCGCATTTCACCCGCGTAACGGAGAAATTCGATGTGGTGCAGAACTTGCAGAACTACAAAATTCGTGACGGCTTTTAGTCATACTTGAGGCAAACAGGTCCAATAAACCCACCTGTGAAAAATGCAAATCTATTGGTTTTCTTTGTAACGGGTGGGCGGACTTTTATAATGATCTTTGTCAACGAAAAGGAATAAAATTAACGTCATGATAGCGAAAAAAAATGTACCCGCTCCTGCCCTGGATTGGGCTGGAAAAAAAGCAAAGTTCAAACTAAAATATCCCACCTTGACCGATGCGGATCTGAATTTTGAAGAAGACAAGAAGATGCGAATGCTCGATAAACTACAAGTTAAATTGGGAAAGACCACGAAAGAACTTCAAGCCATTATAGGAACACTGTAATTGACTTGACAGAAAGGGCACCGTTAGCGATTGGTTAATGGTGCTTTTTTTATTTACTCCATACAAACTTCAAAATACCTTTCTGACAATGAGCTATAAAACCAACACCGATAACCTCTATCCGGAGGGCACCCTGATCACGGCAAAAGCAGATCCAGGGCTAAAGCTGAAAATCATGCGATACTACCAGCGTATTTATTATTGCGCGGTGGTGGATGCGCCCGAGCGGAAACAATTTGCCTATTTCGAAAGGGAGCTGATTCCTCCTACCCTCTAGCCGGCAGCGCGGCCGCTGAAGGTCGCCAATCACTTGTGAAGACGTCCATGGGGACCTGTATTTGTACACGACTGAAAAACGTAAAAAAATCACCCAAAACCTCATCACCATGAAAACAAACTGGCAGGAAAAGGCCTCCTTTACGCCTGACGAGCCTTGGTTCTCCAATGGTCTTGGACCGCTAACCTCTCCATATGAATGGACAAAGTCTGGTGAAAAAAAAGAAAAAGGTTTTGGAGGTCCCGACCTGAAGCGCAGCGTGCCCGGTAGGTTCAGAAAACTCACCCCGGCATTCAAGGCGTTAGAATATGTTCGCGATGAGCATCGCGTTCATCACAACGGATCCGCCTATCTCCAGGAAATACAAAAAATAAAGGAACTTTCTGAAGAAGAACTCCTCCGCACACGCCAGGAGCTGTCGAACGTATTGAACGAGTTGCGCGAGCGAAACGAGGCATGGCTTGAATCCGAAAAAGAACTGCAACGCACAAAGGCTTTGTTGGAGCAATACAATTTTCTGTCGAATCACGATTTGCAGGAACCGTTGCGCAAACTTCAGATGTTCGCCGATCTGCTGTCGGGTCCTCAAGCCCACCTAAATGATTATGCCCGCAGATATGCGGAAAAGATCAACGCCGCTGCGGCCCGGATGTCATTGTTGCTAAAAGATCTCTTGAGTTTCTCTTCGGCCAGGAAGATCGACGTAGAAAGTTTTGTGGCGGTGGACTTGAATGCAATGGTGAAGGAAGTAACCGGGGATTTGGAAGCGACCACGCAAAAAAAGAACGTCACCGTCCATTGCTCTCCGCTCCCCGTCATTCAAGGTGACCGCACGCAAATCAAACAAATTTTTCACAACCTTATCGGCAATGCCATCAAATTCAATCGCGGGAACGTCGTCATTGAGATATCCGCCTCAAAAGCGACTGCCTATACGTTCCCGGACTACGCGGAGTTGAAGCCCGGAACGGACTACGTTTGCATTCGCGTAACCGACAATGGCATTGGGTTCGATCAGAAATACGCGTCAAAAATATTCAGCCTATTCCAATGCCTGCGGGAGAAGACAGATGCCAAGGGAACCGGCACCGGGCTATCGATGTGCAAGCAAATCATTGAAAATCACGGTGGCTTCATCTACGCCGACGGGAAGAAAAACGTAGGCGCAATCTTCACACTATTCTTTCCCTGCAAACTCAAAGCGTTTCCGATCGCAAATCCTGTTCCCGGAAATTCATAGCCCACCACGCCGCAAAATCGGATGTAGGGAACTCTTTGCTCAACCGAAAAGCAAGGTGTGTTACGGCTTCCTCTATCGTTGTGCCCTGTAAAGGAGTTTTTCTCTCTTCATCGGCGATATAAAAATATCCACCTTCGCAAAATAGCGTCATCTTAATTTTGAGCTCGCTGTTGTAAATATGCTGGAGTACTTCTCCCACATAGCTCCGGTCTATAATTCGTTGCGACATATCCAATATCCGGTCAAAAATGTGTTACATTAATACTTTCTTATCCAATACTTGTTATCTCATTGCCGTCCGCCTTTGATCCTTTTTGATTCAGGATTAACCGCAACTCAAAATGATCAAAAGAATCTTATTCATCGATGACAATGCCGAAGACGGCAGGATCTTTCAACAAATCGTCCAGGAATCATTTTCTTCCATTGCGATCGATTTTGCCAGCAGCGGGTCCCAGGCGTTTGCATTACTTTCAAAAACCAGAACAGACGTTATCTTTCTCGAACTGATCATTCCGGGCATGGACGGGATCGAATGCCTTACAAAACTGAAAATAAACCGGAACACGAAAAAAATTCCCGTGGTCCTGTATACCGCATCTAAAAACGAGATGGAGAAAAAGTTGGCCCTGAAACTTGGCGCCTTCGACATCATATCGAAAACAAGCAACCTCAGCATTCGAACCGATAAGATAAAGAAGATTTTATCGCTGTCGGATCATCATTAAAACAGGTCAGCTACCTTGATGTTTCGCAGAGTCGCTCATGGACTATCCCCTATGAGCACGCAGACAAATGGCTATTGCTAAACCGCGCCCCAAAGAAAAGGACGTTGCTTCAGGCGTTGGAAAAGCGGTGGGCGTTGAATCACGGAATCCGGAAAACGGCCCAATGAAGATACCGCTAAAAACAAGATTAAACTATTTTAATACGTACATTAACAATCCGTCGCCTTCGCCCGGATTTCCCAGCTTTCGTTTTCGTTTTGAGTGATTTTACCGGTGGCATGGGCAAGTCCAAAATCATATGAACCATTCCTTGGTTCGCGTGTACAGACAATAGGTTCATTGCCTTTGGACTTAGGATGGACGGCCCCGGGGGGTAACAATAAATCGCGTCCCGGGGCGTTTTGGTGGCGGACAAGGTATGCGGGAACTGCTCCTTGTGGATGTGTGCGAATAGATTGAAAGTTCCGTCTGACGAATTGCAAAGCTTTAGAGCATGAGGGAGTTGTTACTGGAGGGAGTTCGGTTTGAACCGTATTTGATCAGTATTCTCTATAAAATCAAAATCCTCCATGATCCCACGTCGCCGTTATGCGCTCTGCCTGTTGTTGATGGTCATCACGCCCGCTTACAGCCAGGTAAAAAAGAAAATCCGCTCCTACGAAAAGATCCTCCAATTCTCGCTCTTCCCAGGCATCAGCACCAACGGCATTGAGAGCGGATCCTATTACAATAAATTCTCATTCAATCTTTTCGGAGGACTGTCGGCCGGCAACAGGATCCTGGAACTGGGGTCGCTTGTGAATGTGAATTTAAAGGAGTCGACCGGGATCCAGATCGCGGGGCTGGCAAACATAGTGGGCGCCAACGCGTACGTGAACCTTTCGCAGTCGGAAGAGCGGGCGCTGATCAACGCGGAAGATTTCCAGGCCAACACGAAGGGAATCCAATTTGCAGGTTTATTGAATTTTGTGCGCAACAACGCGCAAGGCATTCAATTCGCCGGGATGTTGAACGTGGTGGGTGGTGATATTAAAGGATTTCAGTTCGCGGGCATCGGCAACAGCGCGGGCAACAACACGGGTGGCACGTCTTCGGGCATCCAGATCGCGGGGTTTTATAACATTGCCAAAGAAGGCATGGGCGGTTTTCAAATCAGCAGTCTCTTCAACTACACCGACGGTAACTTTGCCGGCTTTCAACTGGGCGCCATCAACAAAGCCCGGACCATGATGGGAAAGAAATCCACGCCGCCCACACGCGCGCGAAGCCTGCAGATAGGTCTCCTCAATTTCAGCAAGGCCATGGACGGCTGGCAGATCGGCCTTGTCAACTTTGGTGGCGACATGCGGGGAAAGCAGATCGCCCTCATCAATTTCTTTCACAACTATCCTCTAAAAGAATACAGCCGCATGGGTACACCGATCGGGTTGCTGAACTTTGGATCGTCTGGTTCCTATCTCAGCGTCTCCTACAACGAGCTCTTCTCCGCCAATGTCGAGTACACTACCGGCAATTGCCTGAACTGCACCTGGACGCAGAGCACGATGCCCTTTGCCGGCCGCAATCAAATCTTCAATCAAAATGCATTGATCGCCGGCTATGATGCGGCACGGAAAACGTGGGGCTTCGGGTATGGATTTCAGAAAGTGCTGTATAATAAAAGCAGCATGTTGCCCACGGATACGAACAACAAGAAGCGAGTGATTCACTACGGGTTGAAATTCTTACACCTCAACCGCGACCTGTCATTCGACAAAGCTTTCAATATTTTGACACGGCTCAATTTTGACTACGGGAAACGCTGGCGTTGGTTGTATGTGTTCGCTGGCGTATCGGCGAACTATTTCTTGCACGACGTCGAAGACTCGGAGGACACGTACAAGATCGGAAGCAAAAAATTTGATGCGGGAAAATTGTTCGGTCACAAGGCCGAAGTTTGGCCAGGATATACGCTTGGTTTGCAGTTTTGATCTAACAGCTTTTTCACAACGCTGGCAAAACGAATAGCTATTCCAACGGAACACAGTCAAAAAACTTGTTGCGTCCGTTGGAACAACTACTTCATACTATTTGAACTTACTCTCATCCAATCTAAAAAATCGAACGGCGTTGTTAAAAAGAATATCCCGCTTCTGCTCAAACGACAAATAATTAGCATTCTCGATCATTCCAATCGAAACCTCCGTCAACTTTGGCCACACCAGCAAATCCGTTCCATACAAAATGCGTTTGCCAAACCCTGCCTGCACCAGCCTGCGGATGTAGTCGTGAATTTCTTCCTGGGGATAGCTCCAGATAAAACCGGCGAGATCCACATACACATAGGCGTTGGCGCCCATGAGGGCAATCATTTCATCGATCATGGGATAGCCCGCATGCATCACCCACACCTTCAGTTTAGGATGGCGTGCCAGCATGTCTTCCAGCAAAAAGGGATTTCCCAAAGACGCCCTGTATTTTGGCGATGTGAGATTAGCCATGCCGTTGCCACCGGTTCCCATGTGAATGCCCACGGGAATATTCAATTGTTCTGCCGCCGCAAAATATTCATCCAACGACATATCGCTGGGCGAGATCCCCTGGTACTGCGGGGCCACCTCTCCCATCACTTTATAAAATCCCGACGAAAGCGAGTCCTTAAAAGCTTTCGGTGTCATGTCTTTGGGAGAGCTGATGCCGATGCCGGGAATCACTCTGCCCGGTGCAGCCTTTTGCCATTTGCGCAGGATCGCGGGGTCGCCATAGGCCACGATGGTCATGTTGAGTCGTTTCATGGTAGCGATGACGGCGTCCTGCATTTCCTGGTCGGTCTTCGCTGCCTTGAGGGGCTCCGCACAATCGGTGTTGATGAACGCCGGCGGCGGTTGACCGGGATCGCCTCCCGGCATATTCTTCAGAAACCAAGGGCACATGTCACCACCAAACGCCGGGTTCACTTTCATGGCGTGGACGTGAACGTCGATGATCGGAAGGTGCTTCGGGGCATCCTGAGCAAGTACGCATGACAGTGTCAGGAGCAAAATGGAGAGTGTTAGAAACAAGCGCATCGTGAATGAGAGTTTTGGTGGTGTCTTATTGGGCCCGGAGATGTGTGTCCGGTCATTGTGTCCAATATACACAATTATGAGATGCCGTCAACCTCAGATTTTTTTGACGGGGAAATTACACTCGGAGCGTCATTCCGGCATCGTGGCGCCAATGATCACGCCGAAGTTGCCATCAGTTTGGATCCATTTTTCTTCCGGGAGATAGGTCCGGGAAACAAAGCCGTCCAGGTATAAAGCGTTTTGACAACCCGCCTGTTTGAAGAAGTCGGCGAAGTCATAGAAATTGATGGGCTCTTTCGACATGGCAAACAGAAGTTTATGGTCAGGAAGCACACCAACGCCATTGCGGATGTTGAGATTGGATGAGCCTTTTTTGAACGCGGGATGAACCGCTCCGTCGATCAACAACATCGGTCCCGATTGTGTGGCAAACGCGATCTGGCCACTATCAACAAAATCCGTCGTCTGGCAAACGACTGCATTTTTATCCGCCGTAATATAGAATACGCCATTGGGTTTTAAATAAAAGTTGCCACTGCCCGATGCGGTGTCCAGTGGCGTCACCGTGGTTTGTTGCTGAATGAAAAGTCCCTGGGGTGAGTTGTCGGCCTTGAACATGCCGCCGTTCATGGCAAAGATGAGCTTGTTGTGTTTTTGATCGAGGTGATCTTTCAAGCGCTGGATGCTTTTGAAGATCGCGCCCTTGTCGTCTTTCCAATAAAACTGGATGTCCTGCGTTTTAGGGTCGATAACATAACTCACGATCTGATCCGTCGATGTATCGCGATAAATAACGGCTCCGGTCCCCATGACAAGGGAAACTACCAGCATACACCACGGTCCTGTTTTTTTATACGTATTCATTTGGTCTGCGCAACGGTTGGCGTGTTTGACATAGGACGAGTTTAAGTAAATTGACTCACAACACCAAGTCGTCCAGGCCGGCTTGGGCATTTGGGAATTTTATTTTTTATTGTACTTACTTTTGTATTCCAGCGGAGACAACCCGGTTGTCTTCTTAAATACCGCTCGAAATGCCTTCACGTCCGTGTAGCCCACCTCATACATGACTTCGTTCACGTGCTTTCGCGTTACCTCAAAACTTTTTTTGGCGGCCTCCATCTTCACGCGTTGCCAATAGGCGTGCGGCGTTAGCGATGTGGCTTTTTTAAATCGCCGGTCAAAATTTCTCCGGTCGATGGAAACCATCGTGGCGATTTTATCGACGACCATCTTCTCGCCGACGTGATTCTCCATGAGCGCCTGCGCTTTCTTTATTTCATGATCCTGATGTTTTCGCTGCCCGGTGAAAATCATGTAGGGCGACTGCGCATTCCGGTCAAAATCGATCGCGAAAGATTTCGCCACGTGGATGGCAGTCTCGCGGTTGTGATACTTCTCAATAAGATAGAGCAGGAGATTCATAGACGAAAGCGCACCGCCGCTGGTGTATAGCCCGCTTTCGTCCGTGATGATCTGGTCTTCCACCAGGTGCACCTTTGGAAACATATTCCGGAATTCGTTGACCACTTCCCAGTGTGTGGAACATTGCCTCCCGGTGAGCAGCCCCGTCGACGCCAGCAACAAAGCGCCGGTGCAAAGACTCGCCACTTCCGCCCCCCGGTGGTATTGCGTCATTACCCAATCCAAAAGGGGTTTGTTTTCCTTCAAGGCCAGGCTGGTCAATCCATTCACGGCCGGAATAATAATGAGATCGGTCGACAACAATTCCTTTGTAGTGATCTCGGGCCGGACCGAAAAACACCCTACTTGCGTGACAGCCTTCTTTACGCCGACCAACTGAACGTTGAACGGAGGCTTGCTCCCTTTCTTTGAAGCGATGGCATTCGTTTTCTGGAATACTTCATAGGTCAGTGTCACACTGCTGACGGTGGCGGCAGCTTCCGGGATCAGTATCGATACGTGGCGCATGTTTTTTTCTTATAAAGATAAGAAACACCAATGTCCTGATCAGCCCCTCAAAGTGTCGAAATTACACCCCTTGTAAGCGTTGTTAAAGACCTATTTTGCAGTGTAATCCCATGAGCACGAAGAAAGAAATGAAGATTGTCGGAAATCAATTCCTGGTCGACTTTGGAGTGGCAAAAGCGATACTGGATATTCAAAGCAGCACCATGCTCACCTTCACGATCCTGGAACGGGATGGCGAACCGGTCAACGTATCGGAAGCTGTGCAGATCGACATGATCGCTTTAAGGCCACAACTATCGATGGTGACGTGGGTGGAAAGCGACGGCAAAACCGTTTCTCAAATTCACGACTACGAAAACGGGATCATCCACTCGAACTGGACTTTACCCAGTGGTGAGTTTATTCACAAGACCGGAACGTTGAGGCCCATCCATACCTGAGGTTATGGCAACGCAGACTCGGGCTCACGCTTCACGCTGCGAAAAAGATTGACGCGGCTTGGAGCCGTGGTGAGCGCAATCAACAATGCCGTTCCACTAAACCCCAACGCATCGGCTGAACTGACCACCAGGTCTCCATGATTAACCACCGGATCGGCGATGGCGCTCGGGATGTGCACCAAAATAAACCAGAGAAAGATCATGAGGCTCAGCAACAGCGAAACCAGTTTTAGCTTGATCTTTAGAACGATGGCCACACCCGAACCGATAAGCGCAACGCCGGCGGCGTAGGTCCAGAAGAAATGCCCGGGGATCCAGCCGGGCACCATCGGCGAAATACGGTCGGCATAAACAAAATGAAAAAAGCCGAACTCGATCATGGTAGTGGCAAACAAAATCCTGCCAAAGGGGATCAACTTTTCCGGAAGCGCCAGGAATCTTGAAGTCTCTTGTCCCTGCGCTTCATGAGGAAATGATCCCGCCACCACGAACGCTCCACCGCAGAACGCCAGTGTTTTGCCTACATGGCCCCACACCCTGAGGAGCCCGATCGAGTATGGCTGTATGAACAGAATATAGGGCAGAAACCAGAAAAGAATTACGGCCAGGAATATGCAACCCAAAACCAACGCCACCAGCCTGGCCTTTTTTGAGAACACAATGGCAAGACCCGCCGCGATGAAGATCACGCCGGTGATGTAGGCTTCGATTTCAGGGCTGGTCCGCCACGAAGGCCAGCGTGGCAGGATGGCCGGTCTGAAATCTGCAAAGATGAGTTGATTGATGCCGATGGTCATCATTAAAATGCCATAGCAGGTTCGTCCGGTTTTGATCAGTGCTTCCATAGTTAAAAAGATTTGCTGCGAAGTTGGGCTGTCGTTGGGAAATCAGGCTATTTCCCGGTTGTACATGTTGGTACAAATCCGTACAAGGCCAGGCGCATGGAAAATCACCCGGCAGACCTTATTTTTAATGAGGATTTTTGCGCTGCTTATGATCACCGAGGAAGAATTGATTTCAGAAACGAAAAGCCAGATTGAAAAAAAGCTGGGTTGGGGCGACAGCCAGGACTGGACAAACCAGGACTTCCTGGCGCTGAGCAAAAAGATCCAGGACGAACTGCAAATCGCGGTGAGTCATGTCACGCTGAAACGGATCTGGGGAAAAGTGAAGTATACGAGCCTGCCCAATACGTTTACGCTCAACACGCTGGTGCAGTTTATCGGCTATGAGAACTGGAGGGATTTCAAAGTAAAAAACGGAGGCGTTGCTGTCGTAGGGGGAGCCGGCTCACCCACGCCCGACAAAGTTCCCCGCCCCAAAGGCAAAAAGCCGATGCGCCCGCTGGTGACGCTGGCGATTGGACTGGCGCTGGGCTATTTCATTTGGTTTGGTATGGGATCGAAAAAGGAAATCGATGCGAACGACTATTCCTTTCATGTAAAGAAGACCGTCGGGAAAGGCGTACCCAATTCCGTCATCTTCGATTACGACGCCACCAAGGCTCCGGTCGAGTCGGTCCATAACCAACAATAGTGGGACGTAAAGCAAAGAACGAAAGTATCGAAAGACACACAACAGCCCACCCGGAACAATTATTTGCCCGGCTACTTCGAGGCCAAGCTGGTGGTGGACGAGAAGATCGTAAAAGAACAAGGCATTTTGATCCCTTCCGACGGATGGCTTGCGGCTATCGACGCTTCGCCTATGCCGGTGTATTTTAAGAAAGAAGACGTGATGGTCAATGGGCAGATGGCGCTGTCTGTCGAAAAGCTCAACGGTCAGAATATACACCTGGCTCCACAGCCACCGTTGGTAGGCTATTTGAACGTGCAGGATTTTGGAGCGATCTATTCTGACGATTTTGTTTTTGAAACTTCCTTGAAAAATGACTACAAGGAAGGCGCGGCGATATGCCAAAAGACAAACATTTATCTCCTCTGCGAGGGCATGGCCGTTGGCATCCCGTTGTGCACGAAGGGCTGTGTCTCGGATATGTCCTTGTTCTTTACCGGCTTCGACGCGCCAGGAAAACAGGTAGACCTGTCGGCCTTCGGTGTTGACTTTGACGATTTTGTTCGTGTGCGGATTGAATCCACCCAGGGAAAAGCTAAAATATTTCTCAATGATACATTAGCGTATAAAATAGATCGCGACATCGTGAGATCGAAGATCATTGGGATCGGTTTTGTATTCCAGGGAACGGGGAGTGTTGATTATGTAAAACTAGAGAACGGAAAAGTAAAATTTGAGGATGGATTTTGAGCCTGATGGCCCAGCCTAAAACAACGTATAGGCATAGCGTTAAATCTATTCATTTTGCGTATATTGATAACGTTGTTTGTCAAAGTCTCCATTTAATAACGTTGTCTGCCGGCGATAAGTAATCCATATCCATTGTCACGTTTGGTGTATATTTCTGATGATGATGAGAGCTATTATTCATTCATTAGCCGTGGAAAGAAAAATATTCTCAAAGTAGTTGGATTTACGCCCATCGAAAAAGATGGAAATAAATACTATAACTGGGGATTTGGCGACCTGGTGAAGTATGAAACTGCGAGATTCAATGTTGATGACAAAACTGATAGTAACAACGGAGATGTTAAGCGCGTTTTCTACACAGTTGCGTCAGCGCTGTCAGCTTTTTTTGAAACCAATCCCGGAGCGACAGTGCATCTTAAAGGCAGTAGTCAGCAAAGAATGAATATTTATGGAAAAATTATCGCCAGACACTGGGCAGATATCGACACCATTTATGATGTGAGAGGTTGTATAAATGGTCAAATTGAGCTATTTCAGGAGACAGTAGAATTTGATTACCTGTTGATTTCCAAGAAAAAAACGTAAATTTATTATGTCAAAACCGCTGGAAATGACCACACTTTCAAAAAAAAGCAAAACGGAATTGGAGGCAGAAATGCTGCAACAGTTAGAAGACTTCATTGAACAATTGAAGGCCGGCAAAATCAAGCCCTTCAAGGAGCAAACCGACCGCGCCCGAGAGAATTTAAGAAAGGCTGGGCTCATCAAATGACCGCACTTTCAAAAAAAAGTAAAAAGGAATTGGAGGCAGAAACACTGCTGCAGTTGGACCGTTACATTGAACAATGGAAAGCCGGTAAAGTCGAACCCTTCAAGGAAAAAAACGACCGCGCCCGAGAGGATTTAAGAAAGGCTGGACTCATCAAATGACAACACTTTCAAAAAAAAGTAAAAAGGAATTGGATCCCGAAACGCTTAAGCGATTGGAGAAATTTATTAGCGAATGGAGGGCTGGTGAAATCGAACTCTTCAAGGAAAAAACCGACCGCGCTCGAGAGAATCTAAGAAAGGCCGGACTCATCAAGTAGTTAGCTATTTCGTTTTGAAGAAATGACAAACGACAAGAGACTTTTACAGTCTCTTTTTTTTATTTATACCCCTCCCCAACCGACCACCACCGAACACATTTCTCCGAACGCGAACAACCCGGATTCCGGATAGTAAGCAAAAGGCCTTCAAGTGCCGTTTTTTGATGGCACAATTGTAGATTAGGTTTGTTCGTCAAAAAACCTGAAGCATGCTCCGAAACTATCTGAAAATCGCCTTCCGGAACCTCTTCCGGAACCGTAGTTATTCTATCATCAACATCGGCGGACTGGCGGTGGGGATGGCCGTGGCCATGTTGATCGGTCTTTGGGTATACGACGAACTTACTTACAATCGCTATCACCCCGAATACCAGCGTGTGGCGCAGGTGTACCAACGCCAAACCCTAAACGGCCAGATCATCACCCAGGATGCTATTCCGTTTCCCACGGGAACGGAACTTCAAAAAGTGTATGGAGGCGACTTCAAGTATGTCGTCATGAGTTCCTGGACCAACAGCCATATCTTGAGTCGCGGCGATACCAGTCTTACGAAAACGGGCAACTATATGGACGTGGACGCCGCCAAACTCCTGGCGTTGAAAATGGTGGCCGGCAGCGACGACGGCCTGCGCGACCCCAACTCGATCCTGCTTTCTCAATCCACGGCGCATGCGATCTTCGGCGACAAAGATCCCATCAATGCCTTGATAAAGATCGACAACAGCCTCGACGTAAAAGTTACCGGCATCTATGAAGACATACCCGCATCCAATTTTGACGAGTTGACCTTTATCGCTCCCTGGGAGCTATATGTTTTGTCGGAGCCATGGGTGAATAATGCTCGCAACGTGTGGGCTATGAATTCATTTCAATGCTTCGTTCAAATCGCCGAGCGCGCCGACATGGTCAGTCTGAGCAAAAAGATCATCCACACGAAATACAACCAGGTAGATGACGACGACAAAAAATTCAACGCCGAGCTCTTTCTTCATCCCATGAAAGACTGGCACCTGCACTCCCAATGGGAAAACGGTGTGCCTTCGGGTGGATTGATCGAGTATGTGTGGTTGTTTGGCATTATTGGCGCGTTTGTGTTGTTGCTGGCCTGCATCAATTTTATGAACCTGAGCACCGCGCGCTCGGAGCAACGCGGAAAAGAAGTGGGCATTCGCAAATCCATCGGGTCGTTGCGAAAACAATTGATCACCCAGTTTTTGAGCGAATCGTTTTTGGTGGTTTTCCTGGCGTTCATGTTCACCATCATTCTCGTTTCGCTAAGCTTGCCAACCTTCAACACGCTGTCGGGGAAACAAATGACGCTGCCCTTCAGTCAAGTTGGTTTTTGGGCGATCAGTCTTGGTTTTATGCTCGTCGCCGGTGTACTGGCCGGAAGTTATCCGGCATTATACCTGTCTTCATTTCAACCCGCAAAAGTTTTGAAAGGTGCGATGAAGGCCGGGCGCAGCGCCACGTTGCCGCGGCGAATATTGGTGGTCGTTCAGTTTACCGTTTCCGTGACCCTGATCATCGGCACCCTGGTGGTGTACAGGCAAATACAGTTCACGAAAGACCGGCCCATTGGCTACGACCGCAACGGTGTGATCATGCTTCAACAAACTTCTACACAGTTCAACGGCAAGTTCGATGTGCTGCGAAACGAGTTGAAGCGCACAGGTGCTGTTCAGGAGGTGGCCGAGTCGTCTAGTCCGCTCACGCAAATCTGGTCTAACAACGGCGGGTTTGATTGGGAAGGAAAAGACCCCGCGCTGCAAG
>CBIHQM010000048.1:0-23597 GCA_966211885.1 uncultured Chryseolinea sp. | reverse complement strand
TAAACTCAAGTAAGTTCATGTGCCTGATGGTTTGTGCTTCATGAAGGATAAACAACCCGCGGTGTTAAAAGATCGGGATCGTTTAAAGATTGAAGATTAAAAACACGCGTTTCAAGATCGATCCGGAACTCAATAGTTCAGCACCGTCACTTTTGCCGCGCCCGATTCCAACACGTCGATCACCAGCAGGTTCCCGAATTCGGTTTCCTCAAAGTCCTTGAATTGCGCTTTTCCCAGCAGCCGGTTGGCCATGCGTGGCTTGGTGTTGGAATGTCCGCAGACCACCACGGTGTGGCCGGCATGTTTTTTCAGAATGGCGTCGATCTCCTCCGGTTTTTTCGGGTCGTAGGTCTGAACGGCGAGGCCCTTTGCCTGGGCCAGTGGAGCAATGGTGTTCCGGGTGCGTTGGAAGGGTGATGAGTAGATGGCGTCTACCGTAGTGTTCTTTAGCAGCTCCGCCAGGCGGGTAGCACGTTCGAGGCCCTGCGATGTCAGGGCGGGGTCGTCCGTGCCGTCGTTCACCTTTTCGCCGTGGCGCATCAGGATCACCGTGGTGATGGTCTGTTGGGCCATGGCGGCGGTGAGTATTGCCATCAGAAAAAGGATGGATGGGAGGATCTTCTTCATAAACACTAGGGCGTATGTTTTTGCTGTATGGATTTGGGGATCGTGCAGTTTTCCGTGCGGCGCGTATCGGCCAGGTGGAAGATCTTCCAGCCGTCTTTTTGCTTGTGCAGTTGGAAGGCATCCACGCCGCAGTGGCTAAATGTGTTGCCGATGTAAAAAGCATAGTCACACCACACCTGGGCGAAGTCGCCGTCTTGTTGCACCTTCACATCCCAGATCTCTTCATACCAGGTTTGCGGGTGTGGAGTTCCCACGGCTTTCAGAAATCCCTGGGCTGAGGCCTCGCGTTGCAACACAGGGTTGCCGGTCTTGTCGCGGCGCACGGTGGCCATGGTGATTTCGCGCGCAAAGGCGGCGTGCACCCGTGCGCTGTCGCCGGTTTCCATGCCTTTGAAAAGCTGCTGGATGGTGGACGTGATGGCCGGATCGGGCGAGGGTTGCTGTGCCACTGCAAAAAAGCTGCAGGCTGTAAACAGAATGGCAAGAAGGGCATTTCGGTATATCATATATTGATTACATTTATTACCATAGCTTCGAAGGCAATCAAAACCCAAAGTCTTGGTTTTGCGACCCGGTTTGCCATCGGGATGCTAAATATGGAGAATAGTTGTTAATTTTAGACTCCCATTTCAAGCCATGAAGCCAAACGTCTGCGGTTCGTTCTATTTAGCTTTCTTTTTGTCTCTTTCCGCTTTCGGTCAAAAGATCGACAGCCTGCAGGCCGTTCTCGACACCGCCAAGAACGACCGTAAAGTGAAGACCCTCAACGAACTCTTCCGCGCCAACCTGCGCACCGATCCTGTCAAGGCCCTGGGCTATACCCGCGAGGCGCTGAACCTGGCCACGGAGATCGGCGACAAGAAAGGTATGGCTGCGTCCTACAACAATTTAGGGATCATCTACCGCAATCAAGGTGCCCTCGACAAGGCGTTGGACTACTACATCACCTCGATGAAGATCTACGAAACGCTGGACAACAAAGAAGGCATTGCCTCGACCAAGAACAACATCTCCACCATCTATTCCATCAAAAAAGAATATGGCCAGGCCATGAAGTACCTGGAAGATTCTTATGCCCTCTTTGTCGAGCTCAAAGACGATCGCAAGATCATCGGGTCCATGAACAACCTGGGTAACCTCAACCTGGAGATCCAGTTG
Source organism: uncultured Chryseolinea sp. (assembly GCA_966211885.1). GTDB lineage: Bacteria > Bacteroidota > Bacteroidia > Cytophagales > Cyclobacteriaceae > Chryseolinea. The sequence continues at coordinate 21,812 of CBIHQM010000048.1, read as the reverse complement.
TATGAGAAGGCCATGAAATATTTTTCAGAAGCCTCTCAGCTCAGCGACAAGATCGGGATTAAGTTTGCCGATCCCCTCAACAACATGGGCAACATCTATTTCCGTCAGGGCAACTACGAACAGGCCGTGGAATTCTACGAAAAAGCCCTGGCCATCGAACGCGCCAACGACAACAAGCTCGGTATTCTTAATGTGCTCACCAACCTGGGCATCACCTATGCCAAGGCCAAGCAACCCAAGCCCGCGGCGCAATACCTCGACGAAGCCACGAAGCTCTGCCAGGACGTGCAGGCCTTCTCTTTCCTGCCCCCGCTCTACAAGGCCCAAGCCGATAACGCCTCCAACCAAAACAACTGGAAGCTGGCCTACGACATGATGCTGAAGTACGACGACGCCCGCGAAAAGATCTTTGGCGAAGAAAGCACGCGTAACATCGCCCAGATGGAAATGGTGATCGACTTCCAGGAAAAGGAGAAGGAATTCGACATGCTGCAACAGCAAGGCGAGATCACCAAGCTGGAACTGCGCAACACGCGCATGTTCATTCTGCTCATCATCCTGGCCGTGTTGGGGATTATTGGCGCCCTCAACTTTTTCTACATCAACAAGAAGGTACGCCACAAGAAAAACTCACCCGTGGCGTAGACGCTGGCCCGGAAATCGCCGGGTTGGGATGAGCGAAACACGCACTTTTCGGCACCGGAAAATATTTCACTTCCATCGCGGCCATCCTCCTCACAACACGCTACCGTTTGTCACTACTTTTCGGGGGGAATTCGCCAGTTAAAACGATTGCAGAAGGTGTTGTACAGCAAGCGCGGTTTCGCTAATAATTAATACAAAATCCTTTCAAGGTTTCCCTTCAACCTATACCTTTGTCGAGTAAACAAACTACTTCCATGTTTCATCAATTTATCGGGGACGGCGCAAACATTTTCATCGCCATCGTAGCGGTTCTGGTCGGATTTGCCACAGCTTTGGGCTATATCGACTTTTTGAAGACCAAAAAAGAAGGTAAGAAGGATTGAATCAACTGCTAACAATACCAAAGAAAAAGCCTTGGCAGTAACGATGTCAAGGCTTTTTTGTTAAGGTGTAAGTTGCCGTTCAGGGTTCTTTCCGCTGGCTTCCGTAGGGCGATTTGTAGTGGCTTTGCCACACGTTCCATTTTTCGGTTTTGTAATGGCCTTCGCCAATGAACTGGGCCATCATGTGAAATTCAGGCGCCTTTCTGTAGCCCGACAGTGGTTGCAGCATATCAAAGTTCTCATTCAGAAAAACCACCGTTGGATAGCTGAGTTGGTTGTTCAGCAATGCCGCCGCCAACTGGTGATAGCCCCGGTCGCCGCTGCGCACAAATTTGAATACATGTCCTTTGAACGTTATATCGTCCTGTTGTTCAGCGTTGAACTTCACCGGGTAGAACTTGTCATTCAGTAGCTTAGCCACTATCGGGTCGTTAAAGGTCTCCCGGTCCATCACCTTGCACCAACCACACCAGTCGGTGTAGACGTCGATAAATACGGGTCTCTTTTCAACCTCTGCTCTTTCTACCGCTTCCTCCAATGTCATCCAGTCTACATCCACTTTATCCACTTTCGCCAGGGCACTTTGCTCTTTGTTAATGGCTTTGCTGGCAGGACTAGGAGCCTGCTGGGGTACTTGGCTGATGGTCAGACCTTGATTGTGCTTGCACGCACCCAGGCCAATAGCGGCAATCAATACAATTATTTTTTTCATAACCTGTAATAAAGGCCCATCCCAACACAACAAATCTAAAGAGAAAAGCGGCAGGCTGGTCCCTTTAATAATTTCCGGGTCCGCCGAGTAACCTCTGTTCCGGGGTGCGGTATCTACTGTACGAAACAACCAGATCCAATGTCCACATATGAACGCTATATCGCCCTCTACCACAAAAATAAAGCCCTAAACGGCTTTTTCAGAGCTGGCATGGCATTGGCAAAGTCGAAAAACGTGAACAGAAGATTTACCTATAAAGAGCTTTCCATTATCCTGGGCATCCTGGTGGCCGTTCTCGTGGTCATTGTGCTCACGGTGCCCGTCCTGCCGGCCCACGCCATGGGGCTCTCTTTGCCTGAAAAACCGGCGCTTGGCCAGGCTGTGCTCAGGGTGGTTTTAGATATGCTTTTCTAGCCCTTGCGCCTGCGAGGCGCCTCCTTCAGATCAAAATAATACGTGTTGATGTTGAAAACCAGTGAGAACCGGTTGCGGGAAATGCTGGTGATGCGCTCTTCCGAGATGGGTATGGAATAGCCGTAGAACAGATCGGCAAATCCCAGTATCGAAAGTCCGACCTTGGGTGTGGCCACCCAGGCTTTGCGGTTCGCTCCCTCCGCGTTGTAGTTGTGATCGATGAAATAGGTCACGTCGAAGGCTGCACCCAGCAACCCCGCCGTAAACTCATATCCCAGTTTAGGGCCTACCAGGACATTGCTTTGTTTAATAAAAAGATCCACCGTGCAATACGGCCCTTTGGAGATCAAGGTGAGGGGATGACGATAGATGCTGTGCCACTGAACTCCCATTTCGACAAAAAGCCGGTCCTGAACACCCACCCCAAGCTTGGGAACGATGAGGGGTTTGGTCCAAAATTCTGTGAACGGACGGTTGGTGCCAACGGAGTCACTAGGTTGGGCATACGCGCTGCTTGCGCTGAGAAAACAGACGCAAAAAAATGTGTACAACCCATATTTACTCCCGGTAAGCATAGTAATGCAATATAACCTCTATTGCCCGCTTTATGGCCTCATTGATCGGGAAAAATTCACGCGTCAGCTCGAAATCTATCGCGTGCAATTGCATGTAGAATTGATTCATCACCGGCACAGGTTTCTCCTCTACAATTTGTGCGGCAGCAGCTTCGTACTGCGGTTGTTGTTCGGTCTTGATGATCTGGCACGTCACGAGTTCCTTCGTGCCGTATTTGTTGGTGCGCGCCGAGTAGCCAAAGAGACGGCAAATCAAACCACGGTGCTTGTATTGGCTGCACAAGCCGGCTCCCGGTTGCGTTGGGTTGAGGATGTGACAAATCGCCGAGTCGGAGGATTTGATCTTGTCCAGCCATTCGAAGGCAAGGTTCTCGGTGTAGAGGTAATGGGCGAAAGGAAGAAATTCGAGGATGGTGGCTTCAATGTCCGGTTTGAAACAACATTTGCCACAGCCCCACGCACAATGCAATCCCGACCAGGATTGAAACGTTGAGATCTCCCGGTCAAGGTTTTCGAACACCTCTTCCACCGCACGCACTTTTTCTAGCAACATGTGGCAAAGGTAGCAATTGCATCTTAAACCTAGGGATGATCGGCCCGGCGCATAAACTTGTTGAGCGCCTTGCGGGCTGTGGCGCGCACTTCATTTTTCACCACCGGTGTCCATCCCAGGAACAGACCCGGCGCGCCGAGGGCCTGACGCGACCAGCGCCAGAAATCGAAGGTGTCGCGGTGCTTCACGATCCGGCCATCCCTGAATTCAAAGGCCGCATGAATCCGGTTGTGCACACGGCGGCCCGTGCGCGAAAAGGTGTAGACCGCATCCCAACGGCAGGTGCCTTTGGATTGATCGGCCGCAATGCCGCTGAAGGTCACTTCCAGGTCTTTTGCCGACGTGATCAGCATTTCCCACATGGCCTTCACCTCCGTGCTGTTGAGGTTTTGAAACACGGGGTCGCTAAACGTCGCCTCCGGATGATAGAGTTCCTGCATGGTGACGTAGTCCTTGTTTTGAAAGGCAGCATAAAACTGGTGGATGCATTGTTCGTTTCCCGGCATAGCGAAACAAGGTAACGATTTGCCTGCGGGATTCCGTCTGCCGCCGGCGAAAATCATCACCCTAACGCATGGCCGAAAAGGCCACCCACATACCCACTGCACCTACCAGGATGCCAATGACGATGAGCGCGATTCTTTTCATAGTCTCCCTAGACAATACCCATTTGAATTTCGGTGACATTGGAAGCTTGATCGGTGAAGTCTACATTGGTATAGATCTCGCGGTTCATGGCGAGCGGTTCCAGCTTGTTGGCAAAAATGAAAGCAACCATTTTTTCATAGGCCTCCGGCATCGAGGTCCAGCTGCCTTCGTGCACCGTGGAAACACACTTGAACGGTTCGGTGCGTTTGAAATGAAAGGTGCCATCGTATTCTTGCGGGGCGGTGGCGACAGGCAATGCCACCTCGAGCGTGAAGGGTTTTGTTTCGTCGCCTGTGAACCCGAAATAGTGCCAGTGGATGGGCCCGGTGATGGCGAGCTTGTTTTGCACGGCCTCGCGGAAAAGCTCCTGTCCCACCGGCAAGAAGTTGACGAGGTCCTTGAGCTGCGTGACGGTCCTGAAAAAGAGGAATGTGATGGGTTTTACTTCCTTGACTTGCATAAAGATCTTTTTTTATGCTAATCACACACCGGGGGCTGACAGCCCTATGTCAACAGGAATAAGAAAATTTCACATTATTTTTTTGCGAAGGCGGTCTTGCGGACGTCTTCCTCCTCCAATCGCACCAATTCCTTTAACAAACCAAGCGAAACAGCCCCGGGTTTGCCGTCGCCAATCACCTGGTCGTCAATCTGTACGATTGGCACGATGCGTTTTGTGGTGCTGGTGAGGAAGGCTTCTTTGGCCTCGTAGGCATCTTGCAACGAAACTTCGCCTTCGCGGATGGTATAGGATGAGAGCCCCAGGATGTTTTTGCGGGTAACGCCACGCAGAACATTTCCGGCCGCCGTCCACACGCTGTTATCCTTTTTCACGATAAAGAAATTCGAACGCGGCAATTCCGAAACCAGCCCGGCGCTTTGGTAGAGCACATCGGTGGCGTTTTGTTGGGCGATCTTCTCCGTGAGCCAGATGCCCATGGAATAGTTGATGGTCTTCACTCCGGGAATGTCGCGCACATACTGATGCGTAATGATCTTTACACCCTTTTCAATTTGCGAGGGTGGCGGCAAGGTCAATGCCTGCTGGGTTAGGATGAGGTTGGGCGCCACGACCTGGTAGCCGTCCGGGGAATAGCCGCCGGTGAGCAACATCTTTATGCCGGAAGAAGGCAGGTTGTTTTTTTCGATCAGCGAATAAATGATGTCGGTCAGTGCTGCCCGATCGAAAGGAACCTTCAGTCGCATGACCTCCGCCGATGCATAGAACCGGTCGAGGTAGTCGGGCAGAAAAAAGGGATGACCGTTTTCGATCTTGAAAAAATCAAAGATGCCATAGCCGCGCTGAATGGCGAGGTCGCTCACGTGGACCAGTGCTTTCTCCTGTGGCACGATCGCATCGCGAAAAAAAACATAAAGAGGTGTTGCCGTCATGATGTCGCGAAAGATCGAAAGAATTCATACAAAAAAGAAAGCTGCGACAAGATAACTCCCGCCGCAGCTTTCCGATCTATAGAGAAGGCCTTATAAACTTGCCGTTGCTTTCGGCAAGAACAAAGGCTTGTAGTAGTCGCGATACGACCAGGCCAGGTACAGGTTCAAGGCCAGGATCACGACGGCCATCACCACGTTGTCGGTAAGGAAAGCATGAAACAACAGGATGTGGATGCTTATGGGCGCCAGGACCACCAAGGCCAGCGGAACAAACACACCGGCCAGCAGCAGGATGCCGACAACCACTTCCAATCCTTTCAGAAAAGGAAAGAAGTAACCCGATTGAAACAAAGCCCCTGCAAAGCTATCGGCCGGTCCACCCGCCGAAGGAGGTGTGGGCAAAAAGTGCAGGAAGAAATTCAGTCCGAAGACAAAGTAGATCAGCCCGAGTACAATGCGCGCACTCACGACGCCGATAGATTTGATTTTTGTTGACATGACTTTTTAGATTTTAGATTATACAGTGTTCAGATTTAAATGTGACAAGGTTCAAGCACTCACTGTTTCGTCTGCAAACACGGGGTAGTCTATGAGACCTTTTGCCCCGGGTGTGTAGAAGGTGCTGGCATCCAGCAACAGGTTGAGCGGGAAATTTTTACGGAAGCGATCTACGAGATCGGGGTTGTTGATAAAGGGCTTGCCAAACGCCACCAGGTCGCCATGACCGGCGTCGAGGTCTTCGTTGGCGCGGGCCAGCGTGTAGCCACCGGAAAGAATGAGCGTGTTGTTGAACCGTTCGCGGATTCCTTTCTTGATGGCATGCGGCACTTCGGGAGCACCGCCTGCGCTGTGATCCACCAGGTGGATGTACAACAGACCAAGCTTGTTCAGTTGTTCTGCGAGATAATGATAGGTTGCCGTGATCTCATCGTAGTGCGGCATGTCGTTGAAGACACCATAAGGCGACAGGCGAATGCCGGTGCGGTCTTTACCGATCGCGTTGCTCACGGCTTCGGCCACTTCCAATGCAAAGCGTGCGCGGTTCTCTATGCTGCCGCCATAAACATCGGTGCGTTGGTTGGCGAAGGGCGAGAGAAATTGTTCCAATAAGTATCCGTTCGCGCCGTGTAACTCCACGCCGTCGAAACCTGCGGCGATAGCGTTTTGTGCAGCCTTTACATATTCAGCTTTTGTCGATGCGATCAGGTCGGCACTCATGGCCTCGGGAGCCGGATGCTCCTGCATGTCGCCGCTCTTGTCGGTCCACATTTTGCCACCAGCTGCGATGGCCGACGGCCCGATGAGTTTTCCAGCAGCAGGAAGATTGTGAGGGTGGCCGATGCGGCCGGAGTGCATGAGTTGCATGAAGATCTTTCCACCTTTCTTGTGCACCGCTTCTGCTACAGGCTTCCAGGCTTGCGTTTGCTCGTCAGAGAAGATGCCCGGAATGCGCGCATATCCCAAACCATTAGGCGACGGCGATACGCCTTCCGTGATGATCAACCCAGCCGAAGCACGTTGGCCATAATAGTCGGCAATCAGGTTGTTGGGGACGTTATTGATAGCACGCGAGCGCGTCATGGGCGACATCACGATTTTGCTGGTCAGTGTATGGGGACCGAGGGCATAGGGTGTAAGAGCGGTTGATGTACTCATAGTTTATTAGTTTAATACATTTAAATGTTTCGATGTGTTATTTCAAAAAAAAGCCCGTTAAGGCTTCTGACTTCTAAATGCGCCTGACAACAAAAAGGTTCATCGACACATTTAAATTTTTCGATCTATTTTTCCAAAAAAAAGGATCAGCTTGATTTCAACGCGTTTACGGCATTGGTATACTCTTTCACCAATTGCTCGTTCAGGTTGTATTTGTGATGTCTTCCCTCCTTTTCGGCTTCGATGAGGCCGGCTTCCACCAGGATCTTGATGTGGTGGCTAATGGAGGGCTGTGTGAGGTCGATAACGTCCTGTATTTCGGAACATTGACCGCAACCACCTTTTTTAGAGATGTGTTGCAGGATTTTGAGGCGATTGGAATCGCCCAAAGCCTTCGAGATCTTCTCTACTTGTTTCCAGTTCAGTGCCATGATCATGTATAGATCAATGTAAATATATTAATCTGAGCTAATTACACAAAGGCCCTTAAAAAAGTTTCCCGGCTTGCGGTGCGGTGCGCGTGGCCGGATAGGATGAAAATCATCGAAAACATGCGGCTAAAAGATGTGGATCGCGCGTCATGCGCATATAATTTTGTCAATCGCTTTTTCTCAGATGAATCTATTGACCTTGAACCGAAAAGGTCACAAAAGAATTGCGAAACTACCCTCTTCGCAAAAAATCACAACCGCAAAGTGTGCGATGTCCAGTCGGCAATGTCCTGTTCGTCGTGGGTGATCAGGATCAGGGTGGCCTCCGGGTGCAGGTGTGCCTGCAAATAGGCCGTGACGCGCGCGCGTTGGTCGAGGTCCAGGAACTGGAAGGGCTCGTCCAGGAGGATCAATTCTTTTTCGGTGAGAAATGTGCCGATCATCAACAGCATTTGCAACTGCCCCGACGACAGGAAGCGGACGGGCTTGTCGATAAAGGATCCGGCCTCAAAATAATCGATCAACGCGTTTAGCGTTTGCGCTTCAGCTTTGCGGTGAATGCTCCGGATATGGTCACGCCCCGTGGCGGCAATGGTTTTGGGTGCGAGGTAGTTGATCAGCTCCGGTCCGAGGTAGGCGATGCGTCGCTTGATATCCCAGATCGATTCGCCACTTCCCCGGCGTCGCCCAAAGAGGAAAATGTTCTGCGTATAGGCCAGGGGGTGGTCGGCAAAGATCATGCTGAACAACGTGGTCTTGCCTGCGCCATTGCGCCCCACCAGCGCCCAACGCTCACCCTTATTCACCTGCCAATGGAAATGTTCCAGGATAACTTTCTCGCCATACTGGATCTTCAGGTCGGTGATGGCAATGACCGGCTCGCCCTCCGCGGCGATCTCGCGCGTCACCGTTGGTTTAGGTTGAAGATCATCAAAAGACTGCGCCGCGATCGTTTCTTTTTGACGGATGGAAAAATCTTCCAACACCAGCCGGCGATTGATCACGGTGGGAAGCTGGTGATAATGATCCACCATGATTATCTGGATGCCATAGGTGTTGGCCATGAAGTCGATCAACTCGCAAAGGTCCTTGCGGCTCCCCGGGTCCAGGCCTTCAAACGGATAGTCCAGCAGCAACACGCGCGGGATCTCGCGGATGAGACTCTTGTGAAACAACACTTTCTTCAACTGCCCGTTCGACAACCGCGTGACATCCACATCCAGCAAGTGCGCAATCGACAAGTTCGCCGGCATGGGTAACGACGACAACTTCTCCACACCTTCGCCCAGGATCTGGCGCACGGTGATCACGTCGTCAGCGGCCATTGTGTAGTAGCGTTGCTGATAGAACAGGTTGGGATTGTTGTTGAGAAACGCCTGCAACGCATGCGTGGGGATATGGTGGATCTTGCGCTTGCGTTCGGCATGGCGTTCGTCCCACGAATCTCCGGAAATGAAATCGTAGTGGATCTCTCCCTTGGGCAAATGGGTCATGCCCGCCAGCATTTCCAACAACACGGTCTTGCCGCTGCCGTTGGGGCCGGTGATCACCCAGTGCTCGCCATCGTTGATCTGCCAATTAAAATCCTGGAACAGGCGCAAGCCCGACCGTACTACCTCTGCGTTCCGTATTTCGATCATCTACCGTTCTCTACAATCTCCATTGTTTTTGAAATAAAAGGTCCACGACCCTTATTTTCCCGAATTACTAACGAACGCGATCGAATTACTATCCGGCGACCACGACGGCACATTGATCGTTCCCTGGCCTCCATACAAATAGGCGATCACGCGCGGTGCGCCACCCGACACGCCCATCAGGCGCAGCATCACGCGTTTATAGGACGGGTGATCGTTCACGGGAATGTCTGGGGGAAAGGAAATAAAGGCAATCCATTTTCCGTCGGGCGAAATGTGAGGGAACCAGTTGTTGTATTCATCGAAGGTGAGTTGTTCTTTGGCCGAGCCATCGGGTTTCATGCGCCAGAGTTGCATGGTGCCCGATTGGTTGCCGTTGTAGTAAATGTATTTTCCGTCGGGCGAATATTCGGGGCCGTCCACGTGGGTGCCCACGTTGTTGGTGAGCTTGATCTCCTCGCCGCCGTTCACGGAGACCTTGTAGATGTCGTATACTTTGCCATCGCGCTGGCCTACAAAGACGAGCTCCTTTCCATTCGGTGCCCAGCCGTGCAGGTAGGAAGGCGTTTTCTCCGTCACTTGTTTGGGCGTGCCTCCTCCAATCGGCACCACATATACCGTCGAGCCTCCACCCGGCAATCCCTCGCGGTGAGAACTGAGTGCGATCATTTTTCCATCGAAGGAAATCACGTGGTCGTTGTTGTTGTGGTTGACGGGGTCGGTGTTGATCTTTTCCGGAGTCCCACCAGTGATGGGCATTTTGTAGAGCGAGCCGTTCTCATTAAATAAAAGGTGTTGTCCACCAGGCATCCAGTTGGGCGCTTCAAAGCGGCCGGTAGATTCGCGGATCACTTTGCGTTTGCCGTCCCACACGTTCATCACTTCCATGCGGCAGCCGATCCATCCTTCCTTGCCCGGGTTGTAGGTTTCGGGAACTGGCTGATCGATACGGACATTCCACACGCGGGCTTCCTCCACCACCTCTGGGTTGTGTGAGGAGATGAACAAACCGGCGAGCACTTCGTCTTTCATGCTTTCCATCGTCACGGAGCCGATCACTTGCAGGGGTTCGCCGCGATGGGCGGCCCGCATGGTGAGCTTCTTGCCAGCGCGTTCCAGTTGGATGATATTGTAGTTCTTCTTGGTCGTAAATGCTTCATCTTCGGGATCCCTCATAAAGGCGCCCTTCAGCAAACGCCATTGCAGCACGGTGAGGCCATCGCCGTGGTTGGTGGCGGTGACGTGAGCGGCGTTGTCGTCTTTCGATTCGCGCACCATCCAGCCGATCTTGCGATGGGCGTCGGTGCCGTTGCCCACAAACTCGAAGTTGGCGGTGAGGATGAAGTCGCCTTTCAATTTTTTGTAGGCGTATTGAAATTCATCGCGGGCAAACCAGATGTTGTAGCCCGAGCCTTTCAGCGTATAGGTCTGGGTGGCCTCGTCGTATTGGGTGGACCCGGCCAGTTTGGGATTGCCCACGTCGGTGTAATCCTGGAAGATGCCCACGGGGCGTTCCTGGGCGGTTACTGCACTCGTTGCCAGGAGGCAAAGGAGAAGGATGAAAGCTCTCATGAGAAAGGGTGGTTAGGTTGTTTTAGGTGTTGGGAATCAATTTAGAGAAAAACAGGTTTCATAGGCGCGACGGATGTGTCGGGCGGTTGGAATGTCCCGGAAGTGGTCGGGCGGCCGTACGGGCGCGGTTCTCTCGGTTTATTTACGTACCTTTGCACATCATTCCGATTAAATCACATAAAAAAGGCGTTTTTCACGCCACTTTTTCAGGAGGCATTCATTTAAACAACGCTTTCAAGTCCTCCGCAGCACAAAAATCCAATCATGTCATTTGAAAAATTAAATCTCATTGAGCCCCTTTTGAGGGCTTTGAACACAGAAGGCTATACGACACCCACTCCTATTCAGGAGCAATCGATACCCATCTTACTGGAACGACGCGATCTGCTTGCCTGCGCCCAGACCGGCACCGGCAAAACCGCAGCGTTCACGCTCCCCATTCTTCAACTGCTTCACCAGGACGAACTTTTTGTAAAAGGTCCCGCTGGCATTAAAGCATTGATCCTTACGCCTACGCGCGAACTGGCCATCCAGATCGGCGAAAGTATTGCCGCCTATGGCAAATACCTGCGCATCCGCCACACCGTCATCTTCGGTGGCGTGCCCCAACGTTCCCAAACCGACGCCTTGCGCGCCGGTGTTGATATCCTGGTGGCTACCCCCGGCCGGTTGCTGGACCTCATGGACCAGCGCTTTGTGAAACTCCAAACCCGGAAGGGGTTGGTTTTGGATGAGGCCGACCGCATGTTGGACATGGGCTTTATCCACGACGTGAAGAAAGTGATCGCGAAGGTGCCCACGCAGCGCCAAACGCTTTTCTTCTCGGCTACCATGCCTCCCGAAATCGCCAAGCTGGCCGACACCATCCTCACCAACCCGCAGCGCGTGGAAGTGACACCGGTATCGTCTACGGCGAATACCATTCAGCAGTCGGTGTTCTTTGTGGAGAAGCGCGACAAAAAGAAATTGTTGCTTCATCTCCTGAAAGACCAGTCCATCGCTACGGCGCTGGTGTTCGCGCGCACCAAGCACGGTGCTGATCGCGTCGCCAAAGACCTGAACCAGGCTGGCGTTCGGGCAGAAGCCATTCACGGAAACAAATCGCAGGGTGCTCGTCAACGCGCGCTCAGCAACTTTAAATCGCAGCACACACGCGTGCTTGTCGCTACTGATATCGCCGCCCGCGGCATTGATGTGGAAGATCTGTCGACCGTGATCAACTACGAGTTGCCCAACGTGCCTGAGACCTACGTTCACCGTATTGGCCGTACGGGTCGTGCTGGTGCGAGCGGTGTTTCGTATTCGTTCTGCGATGAGGAAGAGAAGGAATATCTCAGCGACATTCACAAGCTGATCAAAAAGACTATACCCGTTGTAGAAGATCATCCCTACCCGTTGTTGCACGCCGGCATGCCCAAGACGCATGCTGCCCCTGCACAGCGTCAAGGAAACAATGGCAATCAACAACGCCGTCAAGGTCCGGGTGGAGGCAATCGTTCGCGTCGTCCGGGTGGTCAAGGGCAACAGGCCCGTTCCGGTAACGGTCGGGATGGTGGTCGCCAAGGCAGGTCAACTGATCTTCCTGATCTGAACCAACCTGCAGGTGACACGCCGACACAGCGTCCTGACAATAAAGGCAACGCAGGTCGTTCTGAGAATGGCCGTCACGCGGGTGGTCGCCCTGATAATAGAAATCAGGGTGGTCGTTCTGACAGTAAAAACAACGGCGGTCGCTCGGGCAATGGCAACACCAGCAATGGTCGTCGTTCGGGCAATGGTCACGCTTCTGGTCGTCCGGGTAATGCGAGTCCTTCGCAGCCGGGTCATTCTACTCACGCGGGTCGTTCAGGCCAGGTGAAGAATGCTGATCAGCCGGCAAAGTCAAATCAATCGGATTGGTCAAGCCTGTCCGATAGCCAGTCCGATTTGGATTGGGGTGGAGGACTTCACCTGAGCTACGAATAAATAGCATTGACCGGGTCTGGTATCTGGTCATGTGTTCATTCCTAAAATACACCTGCATTAACGTTATATTTGGGCGTTAATGCAGGTGTATGTTTTTACGATCGTTTCTCTTTGTCATGTTGTTGTGTTTTACGGTTTTCAGTCACGCTCAAGAGGCAAAGGATTTCATGTTTGGTGCGGCCATGGATCTGGCCAAGACCGACTATGAGGGCATCCTCAAGAAAGCACAGTTCTCTGCCGAAGGTCATTATTTTTTTACACGCAGCATCACCGCGTCTGCGGGGTTTGATGTTTGGACGGGCGATGGCGTGAGCTTTGTGTTGGGTGGCCGTTGGTATCCGATGGATAATTTTTTTACGCGTGTCCGGGGGCTTATCGGGGAGAATGATATCGCTTTGGGTGCGGGGTGGAACCAGGTGCTTGGCGATCGTTGGCGGTTTGAGGCGATGGCGGATTTTTATTTCAAGGGTGACTTCGCCATGCGGGCGGGGGTGATGTATGTCGTGCCGCATAGGTAAAGGATGCGGGCTTCATTTTCTACCGCCCTCCTTCGCTAAAGCTTCGGCGGGCCCTCCTTCGCTGAAGCTTCGGCGGGCAAGCAAGGGCAGTGCAACGGTTGGGGTAACTAGTTTAGAGCTTTAAATTTTCATGTATAAAAAAGGCTGCCTTTTCGGGGCAGCCTTTCTTTTTTTATCAATGATCAAAAAATTATTTCGCGGCAGCGAGGCGTTTTGCTACTTCGTTCCAGTTTACCACATTCCAGAATGCGGTGATGTAGTCGGGTCTGCGGTTCTGATAGTTCAGATAATAAGCGTGTTCCCAAACATCGAGGCCAAGAACGGGTGAGCCTTTCACTTCGGCAACGTCCATCAGGGGGTTGTCCTGGTTGGGGGTGGAAGTGATTTGGAGTTTGCCGCTGGCATCTTTTACGAGCCAGGCCCAGCCAGAGCCGAAGCGGCCTGTGCCGGCAGCGGCGAATTTGGTTTTGAACTCGTCGAATGTTCCGAAGGCGCCGTTGATGGCGTCGGCCACTGCACCGGTAGGCGCACCACCTGCACCGGGACCGAGCACGGTCCAGAACAGGCTGTGATTATAGTGACCACCGCCGTTGTTGCGGACCGCTGCGGGGTACTTGGAAATATTTTTGCAGATCTCTTCGATGCTCAGGCTCTCTTCGGGCTTGCCGGCTACGGCAGCGTTCAGGTTGGTAACATAAGCGTTATGGTGTTTGCCATGGTGAATTTCCATGGTACGAGCGTCAATATGCGGCTCCAATGCATTAAACGCATAGGGTAGAGCGGGAAGGGTAAAGGCCATGATAAATGATTTTTAGGGTTTAACAATATTTTTTTGGGAATCAAATATACAACCAATCGCTGCTGAAGAAAATTTCATGCGGGCGCGATTATCTATCGATCACCGGTGCTTTTTCTAACAAAAGCACACCGTACTTGTTCTTTCCTTTCTTAAAAAGGCAGGTCGTCGGTGGCCGTGTTCGATGCCATGAAAGGCTCTTCGTCGGGGGGAGGAGGCGTTCCGCCACCGCTGGTCTTCTCGATCTTCCAGGCGCGGGCTTCGGTGTACCAGCGACCGTTGTATTCGCGGCTTTCGAGGTCCACCGCTACGCTGATGAGTTCGCCAACGGCAAGGTTGTATTGATCCACTTTATCGCCCCAGATGGACAAGCAGATCTTTTTGGGATATTGTCCCGGCGTTTCCAAGATGAATTCCTGCTTTTTCCAGGGACCTTTTTTTCCCATCCCGGTTGTCAACGGCAGCAATTGTGCTACTCTTCCTTTTACTTCCATGATTGATTTATCGTTTTGCTGTTTATAATTATTTATTTCACCGTTCTCCCGCTTTGCGTATGCGCGCAAAGAAGGTGTCGATCAGTTTCTTGCACTCCTCTGCTTTTGTGCCTTTCACCACCGTGGTGCGCGGATGCAACAGCGGGGTGTTCACCAGGCTGTAGCCGCGTTGCACGTCGGAGGCGCCGTAGACCAGTTTTTGCAACTGCACCCAGTGCAGGGCTCCGGCGCACATCACACAGGGTTCTAACGTGACGTAGAGGGTACATTCACTGAGGTACTTCGACCCTAAATAGTTTGCCGCCGCGGTCGTGGCCACCATCTCGGCGTGGGCCGTGGCGTCCGTGAGCTTTTCGGTTTGATTGTGGGCCCGGGCGATGATCCGGTTTTTGCAAACCACCACCGCACCCACCGGCACTTCATTGATCGCTAACGCCTTGTCGGCTTCCTTGAGGGCTTCGCGCATGAAGTATTCGTCCGTAAAAAGCTCCATAGGGTCACAAAGCTAAACGCCTTGGGCAAAATGACAAGCACAGGTCTGCTCCTTTCCGCGGAAAGGGACCTATTTTATCTTGATGCCCGTCATCATCTCCCGGGCTGTTTCCTGCCAATCCTGTTGCAGGCGCTTGGGGCAATTGAACGAGAAGGCCAGCGTCTGGCGGGGCTGTACGAGGTACTGAATGTAGGTATAGCGCAACACAGGGTCCTGCAGCCCTTCCTGTTTCTTGCTGCCGTTGAGACGCGCATCGAACTCAAAGAATATCAATTTTTTACCACCCACTTCATGGATGCCTTCATCGATCATGGTCACGCGGTCGAACATGTTCATGATACTGGCGCGGAAAAATTTCTGGGCCAGGGCCAGGTCGGCATCGGGCCATTGCGTAGCGGAAATGTTTACGCTAAAATCCACTTCCCGCTCGGCGTTGGTATAGGCGGCCAGGGGTGCCCGGATAGAGGGATAGCGTTCGTTGAAATCCATATCGTCCATAGGATGCCAATCCTGGGGTACCGAAACCGTTATGGCGTCGTTCACTTTCACTTTCTTCATCTTGGGCTTCCCTGCGGCCAGGCACAGGAGGGCCAGCAGACAGAGGGCCATGGGGGTGGCACTTTTAATTTTTAGCATATAAGGCGCAGACACAAAGTATTGTTAAATTCGCGGCTAAATTAATTAAAACTCAGATGTTACGGACTCATACTTGCGGTGAATTGAGGTTATCAGACGCAAATAAACACGTTACCCTGGCGGGCTGGGTGCAGCGCGTACGCGATAAGGGAAGTGTTTTGTGGATCGACCTCCGCGACCGCTACGGTATTACCCAATTGATCTTTGAAGAAGGCAAAAGCGCCGCCGAACTGGTGCAGAAAGGCCGCAGCCTCGGCCGTGAGTTTGTGGTGCAGGTAGAGGGCGTCGTGACCGAGCGCCTTTCCAAAAACGACAAGATCGCCACCGGCGAAATCGAAGTGAAAGTGACGGCCATCAACCTCCTCAACGCGGCCAAACT
This sequence comes from uncultured Chryseolinea sp., assembly GCA_966211885.1. GTDB lineage: Bacteria > Bacteroidota > Bacteroidia > Cytophagales > Cyclobacteriaceae > Chryseolinea. The sequence goes on along the minus strand of CBIHQM010000048.1, from coordinate 5,913 downwards.
TCCCCCCTTCACCATTGAAGACGACACCGATGGCGGCGACGAGCTGCGCATGAAATACCGCTACCTCGACTTGCGCCGTAACCCCGTGCGTGAAAGCCTGCAACTGCGCCACAAGATGGCCCAGCAAACCCGCACCTACCTCGATGGCCAGAACTTCATCGAAGTGGAAACGCCCGTGCTCATCAAGTCCACGCCCGAAGGCGCGCGCGACTTTGTGGTGCCTTCGCGCGTTCATCACGGCGAATTCTATGCGCTGCCCCAATCGCCCCAAACGTTTAAACAATTGCTGATGGTTTCCGGCTTCGACCGCTACTATCAAATCGTAAAATGTTTTCGCGACGAAGACCTGCGCGCTGACCGTCAACCCGAATTCACGCAGATCGACTGCGAGATGGCCTTCATCACGCAGGAAGATATTCTCAACATGTTCGAAGGTCTCGTGCGTCATCTCTTCAAACATGTGAAAGGGATCGACATGCCGTCGGTGCCGCGCATGAACTATGACGAGGCCATGAAACGCTATGGCTCCGACAAGCCCGACACGCGCTTCGCCATGGAGTTTGTGGAGATCACCGAACTGACAAAAGGCAAAAATTTCCCCGTGTTTGAAAGTGCCGAATTGGTGGTCGGCATCAACGCCACGGGATGTTCCGAATATACGCGCAAGCAAATCGACGAGCTGACAGAATTTGTAAAACGTCCGCAGATCGGCGCGAAGGGTTTGGTGTATGTACAATATCGCACCGATGGCACGGTCAAATCTTCGGTCGATAAATTTTATACACCGGAAGAACTGAAGACGTGGGCCGATAAATTCAATGCCAAACCCGGCGACCTGATCCTTTTGATGGCGGGCGAAACCTACACCACCCGCAAACAACTGAACGAACTGCGTTTGCTGATGGGCGACAAACTGGGCCTGCGCGACAAACAAAAATTCTCGGCCCTGTGGGTAGTCGACTTCCCGTTGCTGGAGTGGAGCGAAGAAACCAAGCGCTACCACGCCATGCACCACCCGTTCACCTCGCCCAAACCGGAAGACATCAAGTTGCTGGATACCGATCCCGGCAAAGTGCGCGCCAATGCGTATGACATGGTGATCAACGGTACGGAGGTAGGTGGCGGTTCCATCCGGATCCACGACCGGCCTACACAGCAAATGATGTTCAGCCACCTGGGCTTTTCGGAAGAAGAGGCCAAAAAACAATTCGGCTTTCTCATGGAGGCCTTCGAATTCGGCGCGCCTCCCCACGGTGGCATCGCCTTTGGCTTCGACCGGCTGTGCTCCATCTTTGGCGGTGCCGATTCCATTCGCGACTTCATCGCGTTCCCCAAGAACAACGCCGGCCGCGACGTGATGATCGACACACCTTCGACGATTTCCGAAGAGCAGATGAAGGAACTGGCCTTGTTGATCAGGAAGTAATCATCCCAGAAAAGAAAGCAATGTCTTCGCACAAACCTCGAGGGATGCGCGAAGACATTTTTATTTTCAATTCTTCAATACGAGAGTATGCTGCCCGCGTTTGCGTTGCTGCGGATCATCTTTCGATCCGTGGTCCGTGTAGCTGGCACGCAACAGATAAACGCCTTTGCCGGCTTCTTTCACCGGCTTCATTTTTGTTTTGAATGCGCCGCTGAGACCGGCCAGGTAGAAGTGATCAATATCGTTGTTGCTTTTCAGGATCCATCGCGCGATCTCCTTTGCCTGCGCCACCTCCACTTCCGGGTGAGGCGGCATCGGAATATTTCCCCAGGTGCCCAAGGAGCCGCTGATTATTTTCTTTGACAAGGCATCCTCCACAGCGGCACTGTAAGGATACTTTGCCGCAATGCTTTGAAAGGATGGTCCAATCAATTTGTCATTGGCCACGTGGCAGTTGAAGCAGGGTAGTGTAGTGATGGCCAGGAGCGCTGCCGGCTCCGGTTCCGTCCTTGATCGTTCCGAACGGTAGGCCTGGAGTTGTGTGGAGTCGGGCAGGAACAAGACCTGCAACAACACTTCGTGCGGGGCGATCTCTTCATATTCCGAATTCCCGTCTTCCTTATCGTTGACACTGATCGTGTAGTTGACCATGGTGTTCCATTGAAATTTTGTATTGGCAGCGGGGAGCGTAATGCGCACCACGGGCGCAGCATTCCCGGCCACAGGTTCGCTTTCGCGGAAAGAAGATAGCAATAGGCATGATACGATAGTCAAGGCGACCACACCGCCACCCACAATGACCTTGCGGGGTTTATTCATTCGCAGCGTCATGCACCGTCAGGCTTTATCGATTTCCTGGGCCACGCGGTTGGCTGAGCGTGTAGCCGCTTCTGTGCCCCAATTCAAATTGTCGGCGTACGCACCAGCAAAATGGATGCGACCAAAAGGCTTCATCACCTCGGGCCAGAATTTCTTCAGCGTGCCAATGCCAAAAGGCGTCCGCTCGCAGGTGGAGGCATAGGTCTCCTTGGTCCAGTCGCGGCTGGTGGCAAATTCGATGGTGTCGCGCTTGCCGGGATACACCGAGCGGAAAGCCGCCAACGCCCGTTGTGGCGAAACGCCTCCGGGGCCTGTGCCCAGAATGACCACGCGCTGCGTTTCCACTTCATCGGCCGATTGCCACACCGACCAGAGATCGGGAAGGTCGAGTTCCATGTTGATGCTCAACTTGTCTTCCACCCAGAATTTTGACGAAGCCTGGAAGACAAAGCGCTGATAGGAATCGTAGACGAGGTTGTCGAGCACGAATTGTTTTTCGGCCGAGAAGCCCGGCGTTACGGGAATGTTTTTGAAGGCCGGCGGTGGGATGCAGTTCACGAAGTAGTCGGCCTGCATTTCTTTTTGTTCGTTGAATTGTTTGTAGGTGACCGTCACGCCGCTATCGCCATGCTTGATAGAAAGGATCGGGCAGTTGAGCCACACTTTCGAGCCCAGGCGCTTAGCGAATGCGTTGGGCAGCATTTGATTGCCTCCCTTCAGTCGGAACACTTCCGGGGGCGCCAGGGGCACGCCACGCAGGTGGAGAATGGCCGCGCGCCACAATTCGAACTGCACGGAATAGTCATTGCCTCCCAGGAACTTCAGGGCGGTGGCAGAGGCTCCGTCTTTTTTATATAAATCGGCCATGGGCGTGTTGTCCATGTTGTCGTAGCCCACGCCAAACGGCTGGTATTCGTCTTTGAATTTATCGAGGTAGGGTTTCACATAGAGCGACTCCAGGTCCCACCATGGGTTTTGCGAGAGAAATTTTACTTCGCGATCGTTGAAGCCAAATTTTTTGAGCACTACGGGGTCGGCCAGCATTTCTTCCGTATAGAATTTGTCGTCGATGCGGCGCACCAGGTTCTTGCGGCGGGGATAGGGCAAGGCGGTGAGTCCAAACTCCTGGATGTAGCTCCAATAGCGATCGTAGCCGGGTTTGCAAATGTGTTCCATGCCGCCATCGCCGTATAGACCATCCGAAAGACCGTCGTGTACGGTGAACACATGGCCGCCATGGCGACCGCTGGCTTCCATGACCACCACATCGTGACCCCGGCGCGTCAGTTCATAGGCTGTGCAAAGACCCGCCAATCCCCCACCCCCGACAATCACTTTTTTAGGGCTGGCCGAGGGGGTGATCTCCATTTTTTCCGGGTCGGGCTTCAGGTCGCCTTCTAACCACGATCTTGGATCTACAACCGACACGCCCATGCCGGCCATCATGCTATTTTTCAGGAAGTCTCTTCGTTTAAAAGTGCTCATAGGAAGGGGGTAAAAAAGTGTATTTCAATTTACGGCTTTCAGTAAATAAACAAAGATTTTGTAAGTCAATTTATATGAAAGGAAAGCATTTGAAGATAATAATGGCAGCGAATCATTTCTAAAAATTAATGCACAGACCTCCACTCCGGGTCGTAAAGCGCTGCCGTATAAGGCCAAAACTTCTATTTTTGATAACTTCTTAACCCCTCGTTTTTATGGTCTCCGTTCTTGGAATTCCTTTGGATAGCAACTCTTCCTTTCTATCGGGCGCGGCCTCGGCCCCGCAGAAGATCCGTGAAGCCTATCATTCTCCCTCCGCCAACTATTGCGCGGAAAATGGAACGGACCTTAGCCAAACGCGATCGTGGAAAGATCAGGGGGATTTGCAGCTTCCGGGCATGCCGGCTGCGTTTCCTTCTATCGAACAAAATGTTTTCAATTTGCTCAGCAAAGATCACCGCGTGCTGAGCCTCGGCGGCGACCACTCGATCACGTATCCCATCATCAAAGCGTTTGCAAAAAAATACCCACGCCTCAACATCCTCCACCTCGACGCGCATGGCGACCTGTATGACGACTTTGAAGGAAACAAATTTTCGCATGCCAGCCCTTTTGCGCGGATCATGGAAGAGGGCCTGGCTTCGCGGCTGGTGCAGGTGGGCATCCGCACCTACAATCCGCACCAGCGGGAACAAGCCCGGCGCTTTGGTGTGGAGTCCATCGAAATGAAGGATTGGAAAGACGGCACCGCCCTGGCCTTTGACGGGCCGCTGTATATTTCGCTAGACCTGGATGCCCTCGATCCCGCGTTCGTGCCGGGGGTGTCGCACCATGAACCTGGCGGCTTTTCCACGCGCCAGGTGCTTGGCATTCTGCAGGGCCTGAACGCCACCATCGTCGGGGCCGACATCGTCGAATTGAACCCAACCCGCGATATCAACGGGATGACGGCCATGGTGGCGGCCAAATTTTTTAAGGAGTTATTGGTGAAGCTTTTACCCGCGGCTTCCGTATAATCTCTTAAAAAAAAAATGAAAGACCTCTTCTCCACCCAGGCCAAGCAATATGCGGCCTTCCGCCCGACCTATCCCGAGGCGTTGTATGAATTCATCTTTCAGCACGTACGGGGAAATGAAAATGCATGGGACTGTGCCACCGGCAATGGGCAGGCAGCGGTTCGCCTGGCGCGCCAGTTCAAAAATGTATACGCCACCGACATCAGCCAGAAACAACTGGATCAGGCGTCGCCGGCGGGCAACATCCACTACGCTGTAAGTCCTGCAGAGAGCACGTCTTTTCCGGATCATCAGTTCGATCTGATCACGGTGGGTCAGGCCCTCCATTGGTTCGATCTCGATAAATTTTATGCCGAGGTGAAGCGCGTGATAAAACCCGGTGGGTTGTTGGCCATTTGGGGTTATGGGCTGCTCTACATTGAGCCCTCCATCGATGAGGCGTTCATGGATTTTTATGAGAACACGGTGGGTCCTTTTTGGGACAATGCGCGCCGGCTGGTAGAGAACGAATACAACACGATCCCTTTCCCCTTCACCGCCATTCCCAACCCACCCCTCGCCATCGAAGCCGAATGGACGCTCGATCATTTGTCGGGCTATTTATCCAGTTGGTCGGCTACCCAAAAATTCATCCAGCAAAAAGGATATGATCCTGTGCCGGCATTCGTGGAGAAGCTTGCCGCGCTTTGGGGCAAGGGTTCACGGCGCGTACGTTTTCCGTTGTTCACGCGAGTGGCCATTATCGCCTAGCGAAGACTTGCCGGCAGTCGCTTTGCGATCATGCCAGGAGGATCGTCGTGTAGACTGGCCCTTCGGTGCTAATCTTGCGACGGGCTTCCTCCATCCTAATCCAGCCTATAGGTTCTGTAAAATATCAGCGTTGTCACTTTAAATTCGTGTTAAGAAATTAAGAAAAAAAACATGGCGCATACCGATTGGGTGGCGTCCTGTGATAAGAAACAACGTTGCCGTTTCTCCCTATGGGATGCGTTATTTTTTTACTTCAAAATCCTTCGGCAAACAAAAATTATTTTGATATTTTTGGTAAGCATCCATGCCAAGTAAGCCGATGGTTTCAACGCCGGACTGCTCCGTTTATTAACCCATCAAAATCAAAATTTCTTTCCACCAATTTCAATACACCTAAACCTAAAACAAAAAAAACAT
>CBIHQM010000047.1:0-24216 GCA_966211885.1 uncultured Chryseolinea sp. | reverse complement strand
GCTGGTGGAAGCGAGCAAGAAGGGCGAGGAGCTCACCCGCACGGTCCACACCGGTATCGGAGATCCTCCCGAAGACGGGCTATACCACTTCAGATTGGCTCCCGTGGCCACCAGGTTGGCAATAGAAGCACTGCCGCAGAACTGCTGCGCCGTGCTGCCGCTGGGAGGCATACCAGCGCTCACGGAAACCACAACATCGAGTCGGGCAGAAGATTCGCAGCCGTTCACCGTTTGTGATGCATAGTAGTGCGTGCCATTCACCAGTACAGTTGACAACGATAAAGGCGTTCCGCCCGAAGAAGTGTTATACCATTTCAGACTTGTACCAGTAGCCATCAGGTTGGAAACAGAAACACTGCCGCAGAACTGCTGGGTCGTGCTGCCGCTGGGGGGCGTCCCCGGGCCCGTGGAGACCAGCACATCGAGCCGGGCCGTAGATTCGCAGCCGTTCACCGTTTGTGATGCGTAGTAGTGCGTGCCATTCACCAGCACCGTCGACAGCGGTAAGAGCGATCCACCCGACAATGCACTGTACCACCGGACGCCGGCACCAGTTGCCGTGAGCATTTCCACCGTAGCAGCGCCACAGAATGTTTGCGCTGCAGATCCTGTTGGACTGCCAGGTGTACCGATGGTGACGATCATTTCCAGCCGTGCCGTCGATTCGCAACCGTTGAAACTCTGTGTGCCATAGTAGTGCGCGCCATCCACCAGCGCCGTTGCTGATGATAGCGGCGTCCCCCCGGAAGAGACACTATACCAATTGGCGGCCGAGCCGGAAGCCATCAGGTTTGCCACCGTGGCGCCGGGGCAGAAGGTTTGTGTCTGTGTGCCGGATGTACCCTGGGTGCCTCCGTCTGTTGGTGCCGGTAGGTCTATCGTTATGCCGACCACGCGAAGGCGCCAGTTCGATTCGCACGTGGTGTTAGACTGCGAAGCATAATAAGGCGTGCCGTTTATCAACGGCGTCGACGGCGGAAGTGGGGTGCCACCACTGGCCGATGCATACCACTGAATGTTGGTACCGGACGCTTTAAGGTCGCCAACCGTAGGGGTGCCACAGGCGCCTGCCAGCAAAGGCGAATAGACAGCGCGAAGTGTTTTCACGTAGTGGTCGTCGACACTGGGATAATCCTTCTCGGGTTGTACACCCAGCTGACCTACATCATTGAGCCCACAGGCCCACAATGATCCGTCGTTTTTCAGCGCAAGCGTATGACGGGCGCCGGCCACAACAGATTGCCAGTCGGTCGATGTCCCGACTTGCACCGGGTTGAGTAGCCACGTTTCATAAGACGGTGAGGCACCGGTGCCTTGTTGGCCGTCGCCGTTCGTACCCCAGATTGCCCATAAGGTGCCATCGACTTTTAGGGCCATGGCATGTGAACCGCCCACGGACACCATCTTCCAGTCGGTTTGCGTGCCTACGCGTGTGGGTACTAGGGCGTCGGTGCTGCCATTCTGGGGATTATTGTAAGCGTCGCCGGTCATGTTGCCCCAAGCCCAAAGCGAGCCATCGTTTTGAAGGGCGAAGTGCGTGTCTGATCCGGTGGCTATTGATTTCCAATTTTGCGATGTACCTACCTGGACGGGATAGTTGGGATGTTCAGCGGGGTATCCGCCAAGATAAAGGCCGCCCCAATACCACAAGGTACCATCCTGCCTGAGGGCAAACGAATAGTCGGGTCCGGCGACAATAGCCTTCCAATTGTTGCTGGTGCCGATCTGCACGGGCGTGGCGCGATCCGTGTAGGTGCCATCGCCGAGTTGACCGTTGGCGTTGTAGCCCCACGCCCAAAGGGTGCCATCGGTTTTGAGTGCGAGCGTGTGATGCCCGCCCGCCGAAATCTCACTCCAGTTGGTGGCCGAGCCCACCTGCAGCGGAACCGTGATGTTGACGCCCGTAGATTGACCATTCAATCGCGCGTAAATATTTCCCCAGGCCCAAAGTGTTCCGTCGGCTTTAATGCCCGCTGCGTGGGCTACGCCAAGCCGCACCATTTTCCATTTTGACGAATTCACCGGTGTGGGTACTGTATAGGTGTTGTTGCTGGTGCCGCCACCCACTTGTCCGTACGTATTGTCGCCCCAGCCCCACAGCGTGCCGTCTTTTTTGATGGCGAGGTTTTGACTAAACCAAACGTTGGAGGCTGCCGATTGCCAGTCCGTATCGAACACAGGCAATGGGGCCTCCGGCCGTGGGCTATAGTTCACCACCACTTCGAGCCTGGCAGCAGACTCACATGCGCCGATCGTTTGTGTGGCATAATAATGCTTGCCGTCCTCAACGGTTGTCGCGAAAATTAGCGCTGTTGTGCTGGTAGGGCTGTCATACCATTTTATGCCGGTGCCATTCACCACGACGCTCCGCAGCGTATTGCCGCAAACGACTTGTGGTGACGATCCCGTCGGTGTCGGTGTGGCGCTCTGATTGATGATGACGGTTACGTCGAGACGATTTGTCGATTCACAATTGAAGACGGTTCGCGAGGCATAATAGTGCGCACCATCTACAAGGGGTGTTGACGCATCCAGCAAATCCGCGCCTGTCGCACTGCCGTACCATTTAACAGGATAAGTGGAGGAGACGGTGGTAAGATTGGCTACCGTGGCCGCGTTACAAAACGTTTGTGTAGCCGGTCCATCGGGCGCCGTGTTGGCATCTACCCTTACAAAAAGACCTGGCCGGCCACACGACTCGAAGCCACCGATGGTCTGCGTGACATAGTAAGTTGTTCCATTCACGAGCGGCGTGGTGACGGGAAGCAACTGGCCGCCGGTCGACTTGTCGTACCATTTCAAAGCGGTGCCTGTTACGCGAAGGTCGGCTAATGTAGCGCCCTGGCAAAAGGTGGGATTGTTTTGGATGGTGGGGATTGGCGTCGAATTGATAATGGCCAACACATCGAGGCGCGTCGTAGACCAGCATCCGTTTGCATATTGTGTACCATAGTAGTGACGGCCGTTTACTACGTTAGCGCTTGACACGTTGTTGCCGCCGGTAGGGCTATCGTACCAAAGTGCATTGCCACTGATCGCCGTGGCTTTCAGACTGCTAACCGCTTGCCCCGCATAACAAAGGATCTGGGTAGCATCGCCTATTGGCGGCGGCGTGTTGGCTAGGGTGACCAACACATCCAGGCGGCACGACTCTACACCGGAAAGTGTCTGCGACGCATAGTAATGCAAGCCACTCGTCGGAACCGTAGAGGCCGGCAACGCGCTGCCGCCGCTCATGGCATCATACCATTTTATACTCGTACCGGTAACCGCCAGATTGCCAAGGGTCAATCCGCCGCAAAGGTTTTGTGCTGTGCTACCGGTTGGTGCTGGTGTTGTGTTTACGGAAACGGTAACATCCACCCGGGGCGATTCGCAGCTGCCTACGGTTTGCGTGACATAATAATGGGTGCCGTTTACGAGCGCAACGGTATTGGCCAAGGGCGTCGTGGCCGCAGCCGTCGCATACCATTTGACATTGGTGCCCGTGGCCGTCAGATTCAGAACGGATGCCGCACTGCAAAACGTTTGCAACGCGGGTGCTGGTGGCGCCGGCGTAGGCGTTGTATTAATAATCACGGTCACATCGAGCCGCGATGCGGATTCACAAAAATATTTTGTGCTGCTGGCGTAGTAGTGCGCACCATTTACCAGGGCTGTCGACAGCGCCGCGGGTGTGCCGCCCGAAGGTAGTGTATACCAATTGATGCCATCGCCGGTAGCTTTCAGGTCGGCTATGGTGCCGCCGTTGCAAAATGTTTGCGTTGCGTCGCCGCTGGGCACACCGGTCGAAAACATTTGTGGCGCGTTGTAGCTGCCACCCCAGTCGCCGGTGCCGAGTTCGCCCCATTGGTTGTCGCCCCAGAACCACACGGTGCCGTTGGCGCGGAAACCAAAAGCATGATGATCGCCCGGAGCGATCGACAGCCAGTCCGTTGCTGTGCCCAGTTGTTCGGGGCTGGTCTTGTAAGGGGTTTCGTTCCAGTTAGCGCCAATCACCTCGCCCCACGACCACAACGTGCCGTTGGCGTTCACCGCAAGCGAGAACTCGTTTCCAGCCGCTACGGTTGACCAGGTAGAGGTTCCTATTTTCACAGGGCTCAATTGGTTAGTCTCTGTGCCGTTGCCTATCTCACCACGGAAATTGTGGCCCCATGCCCACAGGCTCCCGTCTGCTTTGATGGCGAGCGTATGATCGTTTCCTGCCGCCACGGCCTTCCACTCGCCGGCCGCGCCCAGCTGCGTAGGTGTACCGTTGTCAGTTATGGTGCCGTTGCCCAGCTGACCATACATGTTTGCGCCCCAGATCCAAAGGGAGTTGTTCGTTTTCAGGGCCGCGGTGTGATTACTGCCTGCCGTAACAGATTTCCAGTCAACCGCTGTGCCCACCCGGACAGGTGAATAGGCGGTGTACAAACCATGGCCAAGCTGACCGTACATATTGTCGCCCCACGCCCATAATGTTCCGTCTGTTCTGACGCCCAGCGAGAACGTGGCGCCCGCCGCAACGGATTTCCAGTTGGACGCGGTGCCAATGCGCGTAGGGGCCAATACGTCCACACCGAAGGTGCCGGTGCCAACCTCTCCCCAAAGACTATCGCCCCAGCCCCACAGCGTTCCATCGGTTTTGATGGCTAGCGAGTGGTTGCCACCCGCCGTCACGAACTTCCAGTTGGTGTCGGTCCCAATCTGCACGGGTGCGTTCCGGTTGGTCGTGGTTCCGTCGCCGAGCTGGCCCGAGCCATTAAAGCCCCAGGCCCAAAGTGTGCCATCGGCCTTTAAGGCCACGGTATGGGTTAAGCCGGAAGCGATCGACTGCCAGCATTGCTGGGCGTGTGAAAATGATAAAAAAGAGGAAAAAAGGACGAGGAGGTAGATTTTCTTCATGCGAACAATGGCAATATTTTTCGGTAAACGGGGTCGGCCGAAAGATAGACAACCGGAACGCGATGCCCATCATCTCCAAGGCAACACGTAAGAAAATTGTGCAGTATTCATTATTCTGTGTGCTTGCCTTTTGAATCCCATAAATAGGGTAGCGAAGGGAAATTTTTAAATATTTAGTTGACTAAGTCAACTAAAATAATTTATCTTCGTTTCATGAATAACAAGCCCATCGAAGAATTTCGCTCCTTCAACCGTTTTTATACGGCGGTGATCGGGCTGCTGGACAACCATATCCTGAACAGTAATTATACACTGGTGGAGGCCCGGATCATGTATGAACTCTATCACGGCAAGAACCAAACGGCCAGTGATCTCATTCATTCACTATCCATCGATAAAGGATACTTAAGCAGAGTGCTGCGGCAATTTGAAAAGAGAAAGTTTATAAACAGGCAGCGCTCTTCAGAAGACACGCGCGTCATCTTTCTGAATCTTACTGCCGAGGGGAAGAAGGAATTTCAACAGCTCGACAAAGCCTCCAACGACCAGGTGAAGTCGATCCTGAAAGAGATCCCGGAAAAAGATCTGGCGGTGCTGCTGGATAGCATGGCTGAAATTAAAAGAATACTAACCTCAAAATAAATCCGCTATGAAAGGGAAAATTAACCTGGATGAAGTGTCGATCCGCACAACCCTTCGGCCCGGCGATCTGGGCTATATCATCCACCGGCATGGTAAACTCTATGGCGACGAATATGGATATGGCGTGTCGTTTGAGTCCTATGTAGCCGGGGGGCTGCATGAATTTTATAAGGGTTATGATCCGTCCAAGGACCGGGTGTGGATTGCGGAACACGATCAACGCATCGTCGGGTTTCTGCTGCTCATGCATCGTGACAATGGGGTGGCGCAACTTCGTTACTTCTATCTGGAAGCCGACTACCGGGGCATTGGCCTCGGCAAAAAGATGATGTCCCTATATATGGAATTCCTGCGAGCATGTCACTACACCGCTTCTTACTTATGGACGACGCATGAACTATCCGCAGCGGCGTCCCTTTACAAGCGGGAGGGATTTAAATTGACGGAGGAAAAAGAATCAACGGCCTTCGGCAAGGTTCTTAAAGAACAGCGCTACGACCTTGTCGCTGCGGATTGAATATAATTAGGGTCGATTGTAAAACGACGACGTCATATCAAGAACATAACGATCATGGTGGAACGACACTGGAAGGGGATTGCGATCCGGGAAAGGGCTGGCGATTATATTCAGCATCTCAAGGAAGAGACGCTTCCTGGATTAAAAGCGATCCCCGGATTTAAGGGCCTCTCGATCCTTAGTCAGGAGACAAAGGAAGGGACAGCGTTTTTGATCATCACGCGATGGGAGAAACTGGAATCTATTCGGCAGTTTGCCGGAATGAATTACGAGGAGGCGGTCGTTCCCGACGTCGTCAAGGCCATGATGATCCGGTATGACCTTCGGGCGGAGCACTATGTCGTGCAATGGGAGGAGACGTTTTCGTCTACCTACGGAGAATCAAAATAACTTCTTGATCTTAAAGGTGAGCATGAAGATAAAAAATACCAGTGCCGCCAAGAAATGAATCCCTGAGATAACAACGTGTGCAACCCGGAGCCATCCTACGGGCGCTTCGATCAACGCATAAACCGAGCAACCCGCTACCAAAGCCTCAAAGACCAGCACGATCATCTCGCGAAGCTCCATAACATGCTGTTGGATCCGGATTTGTTTTTGCGTCCAGTACAACAGCAGGGATACACTTACCGCTAAATTCAGATACACGATGATGCCAACGCTGGAAGAAACCAGCCCTGCGATCAGGACGATGGCGTGAACCAAAACGACCAGGGCCACCGCTGCGCTGATCTGCTTGTCGGTTGTGCTCATGCGTTGATCCGTGCCAGGTTCATGCTAGACTTCAAAAGGAAGAGCATATTCTTTGCTCACCGGCTGGGAGCTGCGCGACTTCACTTCCACGCGTGCCTTGAGCGGGGAGCCAAGGACAAGATAGTTTTTGACGTATTGATCTTCGTGTACCATCCAACTGTAGTCCTCCAGCAGCAGTTCCCGAAGACCGGCCTTGGTGGCTTTGTACGCCAGTCGCTCCACAAGCAAGGGTTCGTAGTTTACCGTGTAGCCCATGTAGCATACCTGGATTCCGGGTTTGGATTCGTTACCCATCTCGGTGCAGGCAATGACGTTGATGGTGATCGCCGAACCATCTTCCAGGTCTTTCACTTTCCACTCCTCGATTGTCGTTTTTTCGTTGGCCATGTTTTAGGGATAAAAGTTTGCAGAGAGTGTGATAGGAACCTGCTTCCCCTGCCTGAACGCAGGAAAGGGATTATAGTTGTCGCTCATTAAAATTAGTTCAAATGCCTGAACTCCTTTGGGGACTTCCCCGATTTTGATTTGAAGATCTTCGTAAAATGGGAGGGATGCTCAAACCCAAGTTCATAGGCAATCTCACTGATCGATTTGTCCGAACTCCACAAGAGCGATTTGGCTCTCTCTACCAACTGCAAATGGATGTGCTCCTGTGTTGTTTTCCCGGTATATCTTTTTAGCAGATCGGACAAATAGCTTGGCGACAGATTCAATTCGGAAGCAAAGTATTTTACATCCGGTAAGCCCACTTCAATGAGGGAGTCCTGGGCGAAGTAGTTCAGCAGCGCGCGCTCGAATTGCTGTACGATGTCGTTGCTCACTTTTGCGCGTGTAATGAATTGCCGGTCGTAGAACCGGTCGCAATAGTTGAGCAGGAGTTCGATGTTATTTAAAATGAGTCCCTGCGAATGTTTGTCGATATTTTGGGAGTATTCCTTTTTTATTTTTTCTGCACAATCCCGCAGCGTCGCCCGTTCTTCGTCGGATACGTGCAACGCCTCGTTCACGTCGTAGTGAAAGAACGAGTATTGATGGATCTTTCTTCCCAGGTCTGTGCGGTGTAACAAATCGGCGTGGAAGAATAAACCCCACCCCTCGTTATAAGAAATGTGACGCGCGGTGGAAATGGCCTGACCGGGGGCGGTAAACACCATGGTGCCCTCGTCGAAGTCGTAATATGACTTCCCATATTTCATGGAGCCTTTGAGTTGCTTGAGATACACTGAATAAAATCCGATCCTGTACGCCGTTTCCTCTTCGCGAAAGTTTTCCCGGCTGATTTCTTTCAAGTCGATAAACGACACCAGTGGGTGCTTGGGACTGGCACAACCGTAGAGTTTGTGCAGGTCCGAGATGGTAGCTATATCAACAAAGGTATTGGGCATGATCGTCAAGGATAAATATACAGAAATATAAGATTCGACCGGGATGCCATTTCTAAGATTTGGAACGCATCCCCTGGCGGTTTTATTTCACGACATTATACGCGGAGGATACGACCGTTGATGATCCCAAACAAAGCCCGCTCGTAGGCCTTCGCTACTTTCCAGGCATCCACCGGGATGAACCCTGGAAAATAAGGGTGATACGCCACGGACTCCGTGAGCACGGTGGGGCTGATGCAATTGATGCGTATGCCGCGGGGCAGCTCGTGCGATGCGGCTTTCACAAAGCCCTCCACACCTCCGTTCACCACCGTGCCGAGGGTGCCTCCCGCTATCGGCTCGTCCGTCAACACACCCGAGACCAAGGCGAGCGAGCCCTTGTCGGAGATGTAAGGAAGCGCAGCGCGCACCATATTGATCTGTCCCATCAATTTGTTGCCGAGTGCAAAAGCAAAGTTCTCATCGGTCAATTGTTCGACGGGTCCGGCCACCACATCGCCGGCGGCATTGGCCACGGCATCGAAGGTGCCGATGGATTTGAACAATGCGTCCAGGCTTTCTTTCTGCTGAATGTCTGCCCGGTAGTCGCCCGAGGAGCGCGAGACACGAACAACGTCGTGACCGCCCTCTTCCAACGCCTTCGCCACCGCGTTGCCAATCGTGCCGCTTGCGCCGATAACCACTATTTTCCGTTTCATAATTTTTCTTTTGGGAAGTTTTGAACATCACAAATACATGCCACCGGAAACTTCGATGCGTTGCCCGTTCACCCACTTGGCATCGTCTGAACATAAAAAGGCCACCACACCGCCAATGTCATCGGCCTGACCGATGCGGGGAAGGGCTGTGATGGATTTTATGTACTCCTGAACCTGTGGTGTCTCTCTCAATCGTCCGCCGTTAAAGTCGGTGGCAATCGCACCGGGTGCTACGATGTTGGCCCGGATGAAACGGGAGCCCAGTTCTTTGGCCATGTACTTGGTCAGTGTTTCCACGGCCGACTTCATGCTGGCATAGGCGCCGCTTCCCGGGTAACTGAAACGCGTCAGTCCGCTGGATATGTTGACGATGGCGCCGCCGTCATTGAGGTAGGGCAAGGCTTTTTGGGTTACGAAGAACACGCCCTTGAGATGAACATTCATGAGCTCATCAAATTGTTCTTCTGTGGTAGCGGCCAGCGACGGCACCGATATGCCATGCCCTGCGTTGTTGATCAAAAAATCAAAGCGCTCCGCGCCAAATGTTTCTTTCAAAGTAGCTAGTAGCGCTGCAAAAAATGTGTCGAAGCTGGCCACGGTTCCAGCATTAAGTTGTAAGGCTGCGGCGCGCTGACCCAATTGTTCGATCTCCGCTACGACCTGGAGTGCTTCCTCTTTTTTGGAGTTGTAAGTAACGATCACGTCGTTACCTTTTCTGGCCAGGTTCAGGGCCATGTCTTTTCCCAGTCCACGGCTTCCGCCAGTGACTAATGCGATTTTCTTTTGTGTTGTGTTCATATTTGTGTTCATTGGTTATGACATCACAAAATTGATCACAAAGCCACAAAGCGATTTATACGTTTTCGGGCATTCCTTATACTTTTAACGGCTTTGCTCCGGAAGCCGCTTCGCCAGGTTTTTGATTGGGGAGGGCGCCAGGATGTACCAGGAGACTAGCTTTGAACGGCCACAGAAAGCTCTCCTGCTTTTTCCATCACATCCCTATGTGCAAGACCCCATTGTTCCAGTTGTTTCCAGATCGGCGCCAGTTGCTCGGCGCTCTCCGACAAATGGTACTCCACCCGGGCCGGCACTTCCGCGTGGACGGTCCGGATCACCAAACCGCTCTTTTCCAGTTCCTGCAGGTGCAAAGTGAGCATGCGATCGGACACGTTTGGCAGACGTTTCTTCAGCTCGCTAAAGCGCAATGTCCTGCCTTCGAGTTTGTATAAAATGAGCAGCTTCCATCGGCCACCCAAAATGTCGACGGCATAGACCATGCCGCAGAAATCGATCAGCGTTTCGCGGTTGATGGTGTTGGTGGAGGTTGGTTTGCGTTTTCCCATGGCTTTATTTTTTAGCGCTTACATTTTTGTGTGCTCCGCACAATGCGCTGTGCACTGTCCATGTAAACCCACACCGCGATAATTTTGTTCGGCCCTTTAAAAAAACAGGGTCTCTTATGAAAATATTGATCGTCCTGGCGCATCCCGAGCCCCAAAGTATGAACGCCACTATGTTTACTACCGCGATTGAAACGCTCACGGCGGCCGGTCACGAGGTGAAAACTTCCGACCTGTATGCCATGCGTTTTAATCCCGTATCCGATCAAAGCAATTTTACAAGGCTGCAGAATGCGGCATTCTTTAAACAACAGCTGGAAGAAGTTCACGCCACGGAGACCGTCAGCTTTGCTGCCGACATTGAAAGTGAACAACAGAAAGTGGAGTGGTGCGATCTGATGATCTGGCAATTTCCGCTGTGGTGGTTTAGCGTGCCCGGCATCCTCAAGGGTTGGGTTGATCGCGTTTTTGCCATGGGACGTTTTTATGGAGAGGGAAGACTCTACGAACACGGTGTATTTAAGAACAAAAAAGCCCTGCTTTCCCTGACCACCGGGGGGCGTGAGGAAGCTTACCGTGAGGATGGACTCCAGGGTGATATTCAGAATATTCTCAAACCCATCCACCGCGGCATGCTGCGGTTCACGGGGTTCAGTGTCTTGCGGCCACAGATCATTTATGGACCAGCACGGCAATCGCCCGCCATGCGTGAGCGGGAACTTGATCAATGGAGGAACAGGCTGGTGGAGGTGTTCAATGAATCACCGGTAGAAGTGGGGAAGTATTGAATCAGGATGTCTGACTTTTGCAAAGTGGAGCTACTCCCGCTTCAACACCTCGGCAGGATTTGACCGCGCCACCTTGAAGGTCTGTGAACCGACCATCAGGAAAGCAATGCCCATGACGGATAGAAAACCGATCAGCATCTCCGGCCATCCGATCGGATCGTGATATACGAAGTTGGCCAACACCACCTTGTCGAAGAACAGATAGGTAATGGGAAGAGCAATGCCGGCAGCGATGCTGAGCAGCAGGATAAACCCTCTGCTGAGCAGGAAGATCAATTTGCCCTCGCTTGCACCCAGCACCTTGCGTATGCTGATCTCTTTCAGACGCGTCTCGGTCGTGAACACCACCATTCCAAACAGGCCCATCGACGAAATACAAACGGCAAGAAACGCCAGGAACCCGATCACCTTCAACATCATGGAGAAAGCGCCGTATGCCTGCTCGATCTGGTCATCATAAAATTTTGCGTCCAGGGGATGAACCTTGTCCACTTTTCGCCAGGCCTCCTCGATGCGCGCCCGTGTGGCCGGCAAATCGTGACTGGTGATCTTTACGTTCACGAAACCGTAGTTCGTATTCGCAAAATAGCGGGAAGGCCATGGGCTCGATATTGTCTTCCACCGTCTCATAATGAAAATCCTTTACTACGCCCACGATCGTCAATTTTTTTCCGTCAATCGTAACTTCTTCACCGATGGCTTTGGCCGGATCGCTGTTCGCAATGTTGAATCGTTTCAGGAGACGCTCATTCACAATGGTCTCGCTTTCCGCAGCACCTTCCTGTTTGGGTGTAAAATTCTTCCCCGCCAGAAGCGTGTGACGGTGAAGCGGCAAATAGTGTTCGTCGATAATATTCAGCCATACATCAGCAGAGTCGTTCGTCTTTTCATACTTCAGGGGCAAGCCATAGATCTGACCCAGGCTCATGACGATGAGCGACTGCGAAGCTGCTTCCACTTCGGGGAGCTCCTTTAATTCTTTTATGACTGTGCTGGCGCTGTTTCCCTGAAGGTTGATGTTCAGGATATTCTCCGTTGTAAATCCTAAATCGAAGACCAGAAAACTTCTGTACTGTTTGTAACCCACCAGGGTCGAGGTAATGAAGATCAACGAAAAAACGTATTGCACCACGATCAATCCCTTGCGCAGGTTCACGTGGCGAAAGAGTTTCAGCGTCGATGCGTCCTTTAATACTTTGTTGGGATTGATCCGCGAGAATAGCAGCGCAGGAATAATGCCGGCCATGATGCCCACTACGATGGCGAATGCAATAAAGCTGAGCACAATTCCGGGAGAGAGTTTTAGTTCGGCAAGGTTTTCAATAAAACCATGGAGTGAAATGAATTGCCTACGTAAAAACAGGAACAAGAGAAACGAGAGCACCAGCGCCATCAATGAAATGATCACAGACTCCATAAGAAACTGTCCCGCCACATGACCTTTTCCTGCACCGATAATTTTGCGGATGCCCACTTCACGCGAACGCCTGAACGCGCGGGCTACGGAAAGGTTCGTGTAGTTGAAACACGCGGAGAGGATCACCACGGCGGCGAGGCTGGCCAATATCCATATCGCTGCTGAATTCATGACCGGTCCGATCTGGTTACCCAGTCTTTTTCCGATCGCAATGTCAGCCAGGGGCTGTAGCGAAAGGGAAATTTTCGAGTCAAGGAGACCTTTATTTTCGGCTGTGCTTATCTTATCGAGGCTGGTTTGTAGAACAGAGGGGTCACTGTCTTTTTGGAGAACCATGTAAACATAATTCATATACATGCTGCCCCAACTCATAAAACCTCCATCTGTATCCGGCTTTTGTATTTCCACCGTAGAAAAGGAAGCGAGCGACTCAAACCGCAGGTGCGACAGTTTGGGAATATCTTTCATCACTCCGGTAATAACATAATTGAGTGTATCCATTTTCACAGATCTGCCCAGCACATCGGTCACGCCGAATATTTTCTTCGCCGACTGCTCCGTCAACACCAGGGAGTAGGGCTCTTTCAGGGCCGTGGCGGGGTCGCCGTATAACAGGGGAAAGGTAAAGACCTTAAAAAAAGATGCGTCGGCCCATAAGCCGCTGATGGGCAAGGTTGTCTGGCCCGCCGTCACATCACCGCCAAACCCCCGGCGAAGGAGCGTGAGCGCCTCGATGCCCGATAGTGTTTCGTCGATCTTTTTTCCCGCCACCACGGACGTTGACGCGAAAACCGTCGAGCCGTTGGTGGTGATCACACGATATATCCTGTCCCGCTTTTCATGGAACCTGTCATACGACATGAGGTCGGAAATAAAAACGATCACCACCAACCCCACCGACATGCTCACGGCAAGCCCGGCAATGTTGATAGCAGAGAACAATTTGTGCCGCACAATACTACGGCCCGAGGTTTTGATGTAGCTGCCGATCATAATCCACTGTATTAAAAGGTCTACGAAATTTGGTTTACGAACCGTATACGATCTGAAAAACTTGAAAACATCGATGACGTAGATCAGCCTGGCCCTCCCTATCCCCTTTGATCTCGCATGCCGCTGAAAATATTCATGGAGATCTCCTTCCAGATCCTCTACGATCTCAGCCCGGCAATACCAATGAAGCAAGCGCGTTGCCCAGCGCGGTGGACGTACATCACCCTGCTTCATGACGCCGCTATTTTTAAAGCGCTATCCAAAATAATAAGCACCATCTGTTATTAATTACGTAAATGTATGTAAAATGGTTGGATGCACGACGATCTGGCTAAGCCGGTGCCGTGCCCCGTCCTGAAAAAAGTTGAATACTGACTACTGGCTACTGAATGCCGAGAACAAGCTCCTGGCTCCTGGCTCCTGGCTTCTGGCTCCTGAAAGAACGACCAATCACTCTAATCCCCTCCGCTTTAAATATCCATCCGCCCTCCCCGCCGTGGGTTTTTTAAAAACAAGCCCACCCCCATACAACATAAACGGTTGCAAAAAAAAATAATCCCCCCTCCCCGGATCAAACCCAGATTTTACATAAAAAATACTTTAAATTCATGTGAACCTGAAAAACCCTATTCCCACCTATGAAAACGCGTTACGGCATTGTCTTCCTGATCCCACTACTCTCCATTCTTATTCTGCTCACCCGGTGTGCTGGAAAAAAAGTCCAGGCCGAAGCCATGGAGTCTGCGGCCGCACCGCTTCCTCACCCGTTCGATCCCCTCGGCGAAAACGAGATCAGGACCGTGAAGCAAGTCTTGCTCGCGGAAAAGAAAATAGACAGCACGTATCGTTTCTTTGTCATCAATCTGAAAGAGCCGGCAAAGGGCGACATGCTCAGCTACAAACCCGGCGACGCTTTTCAACGACAAGCCTTTGCCGTGTTGTATGATTGGAACACCAACAAGACCTTCGAAGCGGTGATTGACATCACGGCAAAAAAAGTAAAATCGTTCGCGTACATGGCGGGCGTCACGGCCGGTGGAATGGCGGGCGATACTTTGGTAGACAAACTGCTCAAAAGCGATCCGGCCTGGATGGAGGGATTGAAAAAACGCAACATCCATCCCGACTCAATAAAAACTTCCTATGTGTTTGCCGGCGAGATGGGCATGGCACCGGCCGATCACCGGGAAATGATCTGCACACCGCAATATACCAACAAGAAGTATCACGAGCTTTTGATCGACGGTCTTGTGGCCTATGTGGACCTCACCACGAAAAAAGTTCTTAAAGTATTGGATGATGGGGGCAAGGGATATTACAAACCCGAAGACATCGGCTATTTCAATCCTGCCGTGGATACGGTGGTGGCACCCAAAACAAAACCGTTGCAGATCAGCCAGCCCGAAGGCACAAGCTTTACCATCGAAGGCTACGAAATAAAAAGCAAAAGCTGGACATTCCGCGTCGGCATCGACAACCGTGAGGGTTTGGTCATCCGCGACGCTAAGTTCAACGACAACGGCACGTTCCGGCCGGTGTTGTATAGAGCCTCTGTTGCCGAAATGTATGTGCCCTATGGATCCACCGACATGACACACGCCGCGTGGAACTACTATGACGTGGGAGCTTACCGCATGGGACAAGGCGATCCCAAAGTGATGAACGGCCTGAAGGCAGGCGCCGATGTGCCGATGAATTCAAAATTCCTGTCCACCTTCTTTCACGACGAACGCGGCGAGCCCATGAAGCTCGACAGCGTGATTGCCGTGTATGAAGAATACGGCGGCCCCATCACCCGCCACGGCCGCTTCTCGCATGAAGCACGAAATCTTGTCGTCAAATATTTTACACGCGTATGGAACTATGACTATGGCTTGAAGTGGATCTTCCACGAAGACGGCACCATCGACCTCAAAGCAGAACTCACGGGCATCGTGGGCATCAAAGGTGTGAACCGTACCAGCGACCAGCCCGGCGGCCCCGATGAAACATTCAATGGAAATTATTACGGCACACTCGTCGCGCCCCACGTGGAGGCGGTGAACCACCAACACTTCTTTTCATTCCGCCTGGATCTGGATGTCGATGGAACCGAGAACCTGGTGGAGGAGATGAACACCGTGGCCGTGCCGCCATCAAAAACAAATCCCTATGGCAATGCCTTTGCCAAACAGATGTCGCTGATCCGGAACGAAGGCGAAGGCCAGCGCAACCTGAACCCGGCCAGCAATCGCCATTGGATGATCGCCGACTCCAAGGCCGTAAATGCGTTGGGGCAAATGAAAAGCTATGTAATCATGCCAGGCTCCAATGCCATGCCGTATGCAGGAACCGGCTCGGGCCCGCGAAAAATGGCCGACTTCCTGGAGCGCCAGGTTTGGGTGACGGCTTACAAGGAAAATGAAACGCACCCTGCAGGCGAGTATCCCAACTCAAGAGCCATAAAAGACGGCATCACGCAATGGACCAGCGACAAAGAAGACCTGGTGGGTAAGGATGTCGTGCTCTGGTATAACCTCGGCATCACCCACATCGTGCGACCTGAGGAATGGCCCATCATGAACACGCATACGCTAGGCTTCACGTTGGCGCCTTTCGGATTTTTTGAAAGCAATCCCGTCATTGGAGGCAAACACGCGAAAACAAAAACCACGGTGGTTCAAGGCACAAAAGTACCTCCGGATGTTTCGCTGTGCGTTCCTTTGCCCGGTGAGAAGGCGCAGCCGGTTCTCGTGAAGCGATAGAAAATTAAATTTTCCCGACTAACTTCTTTCCGGCGGCTGCATCCAAAAGGATCTCGCAGTTGGGATGAAGCTGCACCACCGACGCCGGTACATCCGTAGTGACCGGGCCGAGGATGGCTTGCTCAATGATGTCGGCCTTGTGTGCTCCTTTGGCGATCAGGATGAGTTTGCGCGTATACATAATATTTTTTATGCCGCGCGTCAATCCTCCCAACACGGTTTCGGGTGGTACTTGGGTTTCGCGACGAACGCGCGCTTCAAAGTCGGGATCCATGGGCGACACCCAGGTCTCGCTTTCAAAGGGAGTGCCGGGCTGGTTAATGCCAATGTGCCCGTTGCTGCCGATGCCCAGCATTTGAAGATCGGCGCCACCGCGTTCGGCAAGCCGCTGTTCGAACAATCGCGCTTCCCGTTCAAAGTCATCCGACATCGTGGGAGGCATGATAAAATTTTCGTCGGGGATGCCCAGCGGGCCGGCGAGTTGGTTTAGGATCATGGTGTAGCAGCTGCCCGAATATTCGCGGGGAAGATTGGTGAGCTCGTCCACGTTGAAAAGGGTGATGCGAGACACATCGAAAGGATATTGTTTATGGATGGCCGAGACCACGGCGTGCATGTTGATAGTGGTTTGTCCGGTGGACAGTCCAATCACCGCGTTGGGCTTCTCCAGCATCTGGGCAATGATGCGCCAGGCGGCGGTGACGTCAAATTCGTGTTCGTCTTTCGTGATCGTGATCTTCATGATGCTGAATTTTGAAAAAATGCTTTTTATAAATTCTTCAACTCCTCTTTAAAAAATGTCTCGATCGCGGCGGCAGCCTCGGTTTCGTCTTCGCCTTCCACGATCAGCGTAACGGTGTCGCCGCCCTTCAGCGCCAGCGACAAGATGTTCAGCATGCTGTTGAGCTTCACGGTCTTCTCGCCTTTTTTCAGACTGGTGGCCGACTTGTATTTTTTAGCCAGCCGGATCAGGTTGGTCGCCGGGCGGGCATGGAGGCCCTCGGCCGCGGTGATCAGGTAATCGTGTGTTATCATCGTTTTGTTACTTCTTGTAGATAGTGTATAATTTCGGGAGTACTGCGCATGGCCATCACCGTCCGGCATATTTCCTGGGCGGCCGTGATGCTGGTGTTCAGGATCAGGTCTTTTACATAGGGTATCGATGCGGCGCTCATCGAGAATTCTCTCAATCCCATTCCCAGGAGCAATAGCGTGGCCGTTACATCCCCCGCCATCTCACCGCACATACCGGTGTGATGATGGAACTTGTTTCCTTGTTCGATCACATTTTGGATCAGCCGCAACACACCGGGGTTGAAAGGATCGTACAAATGTTTCACCTGTTCATTCATCCGGTCTACGGCCAAGGTATATTGGCAAAGATCGTTTGTGCCGATACTAAAAAAGTCAACTTCGCGCGCCAACAGGTCGGCCATCACCGCCGCCGAGGGAATTTCGATCATAATGCCCACCTCGATCGCCGCATTGAAGGGCGTGGACGTCGATCGCAGCGCCGTTTTCACATCCTCCAAAATGGCTTTGGCTTGCTCGATTTCAGAGACGTTGCTGATCATGGGGAACATGATCTTCAGATCGCCGAACACACTGGCGCGCAAAATGGCGCGCAGTTGGGTAATAAAAATATCTTTCCGGTCCAGGCAAATGCGAATGGCCCGGTAGCCCAGAAAAGGATTTTGTTCGGCAGGCAAATGAAGATAGGGCAGGGGCTTGTCGCCGCCGATGTCGAGCGTTCGCACGACGACGGGTTTGTCGCCAGCCTGCAACGCAACATTTTTATAGAACTCAAATTGTTCTTCTTCGCCTGGCAATGTGGTGCGACCCATGAAGAGCAGTTCTGTGCGAAGCAAGCCGCTTCCCTCAGCGCCAAAGGCAAACGATGCTTCAAGGTCCGTCGCATTCGAAATGTTCGCCATCAATTTGACACGAACGCCATCGGTCGTCACAGCGACAGTATCTTTCAAAGCATTTAATGCACTCGCCTGGGTAGTGAATGCTTTTTTCTTTGCCGTATATTCATTCAGTATTTCCGTCGTCGGATTCACCACGAGCATACCCTCGCTGCCATCGACGATAACGACGTCGCCGCCCTTCACAGACGCGAGCGCGTCGCCACATCCCACCACGGCCGGTATGCCCCGGGCCTTTGCTACGATGGCGGCGTGCGACGTCTTGCCACCGGTCCGCGTGACCAATCCGATCACTTTGGCAATGTCTACCGAAAGGATATCCATCGGGGTGATGTCTTCGCCGATGAGTATGGTATTTTCGCCTACGATAAGTTCGCTGGGTTTCAGCGTGGGATCGAGTTCCATCATGATCCGGTTGCCGGCTTCTTCCACATCGGCCGCCCGCTCGCGGAGATAGGCGTCGTCCAGATTGTGCAACGTGGTCACGGCGGCGGCAATCACTTCCATCACGGCGTCAGTCGCAGTGACGTGTTCCGAAGTGATCTTTTCGATAACATCGGTGATGATCTGCTCGTCCTGCAACAATTCGATCTGGATCTCCAGCATTTCCGTGGGACTACCGTGCGCAACGAGCGTATCCATCACGGCGTTCACTTCCGCTACTGCCGAGGTCACAGCCTGTTCGAATCGCAGCACTTCTCTTTTTACTTCCGCTTCGCTTTGCAGTGTCACGCCTGTGAGACGCGGACGTTTTTTCTCCACGACCACTGCCTTTCCTATCGCGATACCCGGTGAAGCGCCGATGCCTTTCATGTATTGAGTTGATTATGCCAGGATGTGAAGAATACTGCCCAGGAACCCAACGACTAACAAACCGAGTAACAACCACGTGGGTTTCATGTTTTTCTTTACGAAATAAAACGTCAGAAAGGTGAGCCCGAGCGGGATGATGTTGGGAACGATCTGATCCAATATGGATTGCAAAGTGGCGGCGGTGTCGTCGCTACCCAAGGTGATGGGCGTCGTGATGTTCATCAACGTGGCCGTCATGGCGCCGATGACCATGAGGCCTAGGATGGACGAGCCCACGGTGAGTTTGTCCATCACGTTTGTCTTGGCCAGGTTTTGCAGAAAGCGCGTACCCGTGTTGTAGCCGATGAACGTGAGCTGGTAGCGCAACACCAAATGCGGCACGTTAAAGATCAGCAAAAATAAAATTGGCCCCAGCACATTGCCCTTGATCGCGAGCGAGGCGCCTACACCCGCCGCAATAACTTTAAAGGTGCCCCAGAACAATGAATCGAACACGCCGGCCAACGGCCCCATGAGACCGGTCTTTACAGAATTGATAGACTCCTCATCAAAATCTTCCGACTTGCTTTTCCGCGCTTCCATCGCCGCTGTGATACCGAGGATCAACGTAGAGCCGTAAGGACTCGTGTTAAAAAACTGCAAGTGACGCGTCAGGGCGGCCGACATGCTTTGTTTGGTGGTGTATAATTTCTTCAACACCGGGATCATAGCAAAAGCAAACCCGCTGTTTTGCCAGGTCTCGAAATTGAAATTGGCCTCTAACGCTAGTGAGCGGAAAAATAAACTTCGTATCGTTTTCTTGGGGAGCTCCGGTGCAGGGTCAACGGAGCTTTCGCCTTCATCAGCATCGTCTTCTGTGGAAGCAGACTTGTGTGTGATGTCCGTAATGATGAGCGCGACAATCACACCCAACGCACCAATGGCGATGACGGGTAGCTTCAAATAGCTGGTCAGCACAAATCCAAGGAAGAAATAGGGGGCCACCTTTTTATTGAACATCAGGTTGAGCAACAATGCAAAGCCAAGCGCGGGAAGCATGTTGCCGGCGACCTTCAAGCCGTCATTCACCCAAACGGGAATGCTATCGAGGAACGCTTTCATCACGTCGGCTCCCAGCAGCAGGGCCGTAAAGGTGATGAGTCCCATCAGTAAGGGTTTTAAGATGCCAGATAGCACATGGAGTCGTTGCAGTTTTTTATAGTCGCCTTCTTCTGCGTAGGTGGCAAAGCGTTTATTGAATACAGCGCGGAACACAAACAATCCGCTGATGGCCATCTCGGCCAGGATGGAAATGGGCACAGCTAAAGCCAGGGCGATGGAAGGTCCTTTACCCGATAGGATCGCAAAGGCCGTACTCAACACACCTCCCGTGATCACATCCGGTGGAATGGCTGCGCCCACTTTGATGTTGCCCATAAAGATGAGCTCCAGCGTGGCGCCGATCACTACCCCTTGCGAAAGATCACCCAGCACCAGGCCGACCAACGGTCCCAACACCAACGGCCTGCTGAGCAAGGTGGTGCCCAGAAAATCTTCCGAATGGCCAAACATGGCAATGAGCGTGATGAGGATGAAGGGGACTAGCACGACGGGATGTTTAAGGAGTGATGTATGCTTTTAATTATTTATCGAGTAGACTCTCCACCTTCTGCTTGCTATCCGTCGGCACTTGTCGTATTTCGAGTTCTATATTTTTTTGAATGAGTTCTTGCAGCACCGGCACATCGTCGTCGGTGATGGCAATGGCTTTCGAGATCAGCCGTGAGCCTGCCTTGCCGCGGATGCCACCAAAGTTTATGGAGGTGATGGCGGACACGCCGGCGGCCAGCGTGGCGGCATCTTTTATGCTGTTGATCAGGATGAGCACATTCGCCTTGCTGTTCTTTTCGTCATTCAAAAAAAGAATGGCGTCGGCCAGGGTCTTGATCACCAGTTTTGTGTTGGCGGGCTTGGCGAGGTTCAGGGTCATCTTCTGAAATTCGTCTTTGGCCACTTTGTCGTTGGCCACCAACAGGCAGTCCACACTGAGCGCGGGCACCCAGGTGAAGGCCACCTGGCCGTGTACCAACCGGTCGTCTATTCTTGTGAGTTTGATCATGATGCTTCTTCTTCGTTAGAGGTGGCCATAAGTTTGGTGACGTAGACGATTTGTTCCCGGGCATTGACAATGGCAGCCTCAATCACGTCGGCGGCGGGCGTCTCTGCATCGGCCATCAATACCTCGATCAACAACGCCAGGTTGAACCCCGACACCACGTGGACTGGGTGGCCCTGCGTGTAGCGCAACACCTGGTTGGTGATGCTGCCCCCGAGCAAGTCGGTGAACACGATCAGTTCGTCGTGGGGCTGCAAGTCTTTCAATATCTTTTCAAGATCGCCTTCAATGCCTTTGTTTTCTTCCACATAGGCTTCGATCAAAAACACATGATCGGTTTGGCCGATAATAATATCCAGCGAAGACTTTATGCCCGTGGCCAGGCGGCCGTGGGTGGCAATGAGGAATTTTCGTGTCGTATGTTCCATGGGTGATTCAGGTGTGTGCGGTGTGCGTTGTGTTTGATGTGCGTTGTGCTACGAGAGGTGTGATGGTTTCGCGAGACAATGCATCAATAAAAATGGAATGTTTTTCCTGACAATTTTTGCCACTTGTCAAAATAATTGAAATTGAATGCAAATCATCGGAAATCAAAAAAGAAAAGTTCACACCCTATCTATAAATTTGGTTATGAAGCAACGCTTATCCACGATCATCAAACACCAAGGCGCCTTATGGCTAAGCCTGGTTGTGCTCCTCATCCTGGCAAAACACACGCCGGCGAATGCCCAGGAACAACCAAAGATCAAAGTACTGGTGGTTGGCTCCAACGATCCTTACCACAACGCCATGGTGAAAGCCGCACAGCCGTTCTTTAAAGGACTGGCCGAACAAAATAATTTCGAGGTCGACTTCACGCGCGATGCGTCGGCGATCACCGAGGAGAACCTGGCGCGCTATCAGGTCTTTATTCAGCTGCACCTGGCGCCGTTTGATCTCACGGAACCCCAGCAGTTTGCCATCCAACAATTTACGTCAAAGGGCAAAGGATATATTGCCGTGCACGCCGCCGGGCTCACCGGCACACGCTTCCTGAAGCCGGGGGAAGTTTATTGGCAATGGTTTGAACAACTTATGGGCAACGTGATCTACTCACCGCACCCGCCGCTGCAGCAAGGAACAGTAATGGTGGAAGACCGCACACATCCCGTGACCCGCAACCTGCCACCAACCTTTTCCATACGCGACGAATGGTATGAATTCGACAAGAGCCCGCGCCCCAACGTGCACGTGCTGGCTACTGCGGACGAATCCACCTACAAGCCCGCCAAACCCATGGGCGATCACCCCCTCATCTGGACCAACCCGGAATATGACCGCGCATTATATATTGGTATCGGTCACGACTCCACTACGTGTGCCAACGCCGACTTCGCCATCCTCATGCGCGATGCCATAAAATGGTCCGCCTCCGAAATCGAAAACAAAGCACAACACAACCTGGACGAATCCCTGGGACAGCCCGTGACCGTTCTCGCCAACCAGGTTGCCTATTCAACCGAAGCACCCAAAAGCGCCATCGTGAGAAGTCACAAACCGCTGCCTGAAAACATGACGTTCAACCTCATCGGTGCCCTGACATTAAAGACCGTTTATTCCGGCAAACTCCAAAAAGCCGAACAAGTTGCCGACTGGCAGCCCGGCATCTGGTACAGCCGCATCGACTTCTCGGATTTTAACACACCGGGATATTATAAACTCCAGGTGGAAGCCGAGGGCAAGCCCTACGAATCCTATGCCTTCACGATCGGCGAAAAAGCGCTGAGTAAAGTTGCGCTGCCCGCCATCGCCAATTTCTTTTATCATCAACGGGCCAGCTCGCCGGAAGAAGCCGGTGCCGACAAACACATTATGCTCTATGGCAGCACCAAGACCGTCGACCTCTCCGGGGGATGGGCCGATGCCTCCGGCGATGTGAGCAAATATTTCTCGCACCTGGCCTACACCAATTTTATGTCGCCACAGCAAATACCGATGGTCGATTGGTCGATGATCAACACCGTAGACCGGATCCCCGAGCTGCTGGATCAGACCGGCTCCAAAGACGCAATGACAACGGAAGCGCTGTACGGCGCCGACTACATCATGCGATCGCTGTCGTCGGAAGGATATTTTTATATGACGGTGTTTACCTATTTCGACAAAGATCCCAATGCACGACGCGTGGTGGGACTGCTGGCCGATAGTAAAACCACCGCCGACTATCAATGCGCCTATCGCGAGGGTGGTGGCATGGCCGTGGCCGCCTTGGCCCGCATCTCGCGCTGGCATCGCGACGGCGCCTTCACCTCGCAGCAATACCTCGAGGCAGCCGAGCGCGCCTTTGCCCATCTTCAAAAGTTCAGCACCCGCTATGCCGACGACGGCAAGGACAACGTCATCGACGACTATTGCGCGCTGATGGCCGCCACCGAACTCTGGATTGCCACCGGCAAACCCGCCTACCAAGCCGAAGCCCGCAAACGCGCCGGCAACCTCAACAAACGCCTTTCACCAAAAGGATACTTCATAGCCAACGACGCGAACCGCCCCTTCTGGCACGCCGCCGATGCCGGCCTCCCCGTGATCGCGCTCGCCCGCTACCTGGATGTGGAAACCAACACCTCCGATCGAAACAAAGCCTTGGCAACAATAAAAAAAGCACTGGACTACAACTTGTCCGTCACCCACGAAGTGACGAACCCGTTTGGATATCCACGCCAAAGTTTCTTGTATAAAGGCAAAGTGCAGAACGGCTTCTTCATCCCCCACGAAAACGAAAGTGGCTGGTGGTGGCAAGGCGAAGATGCACGACTAGGCTCCCTGGCCGCCGCCATGCTGGTAGGCGGACGATTGGTCTACCCCGACAAAGGACCCCTCGGCGTGAAACCTGAGCTCGCCACCTATGCATCGAACCTCGTATCATGGGTGCTTGGAAACAATCCCTACAACATCTGCATGATGTATGGCTATGGTAAAAACAATGTCCCCTACATGGCCGCCATGTATGGCCATGGTTCCGGCCGCGGAGGCATCTCAAACGGCATCTCCGGCAAAGACGGAAAAGGAGACGGCTCCGGCATCGACTTCAAAATGGAAGACAACGGCAACGAATGGCGCTGGAGCGAACAATGGATCCCCCACTCCGGCTGGTTCCTGGCCGCTGTTACGGCGATGTCATCAAAATAGCCATAGCAATCTGCCCCACGACAATTTAGAAACGCAAGAAAGTGT
>CBIHQM010000046.1:0-24228 GCA_966211885.1 uncultured Chryseolinea sp. | reverse complement strand
CCGCGTCTCCTGGAGCCTGGAGGAAAGGACACTGAAAATTATTTCTACCGATAGTCTGCATCACGACAATGTGAAAGAGTTTCATACGGGCGATTCCCGCCTGAGAACCATTTTGAAAGACGGAGAGATCGAATTCATCGAGGCTGGAAAAGCGATCTCCTACGAACGCGGCCAATCGTTTTATAAAATGTACGCGCAGGGCGAAATGGTGTATTTGATCTCCGATGATGGAGGGGCGAACCAGGCAGATGAGGTGGTGATCTTTGCCTTCAACACCCGGACCGGTGGGCAGGGGGTGAGGACCTTCTCGCTGGGCGACGACAACATCCACAACAGTTTTCTTTTTAAAGAACACCTCTACGTTTTCTCCGTCGACAAAGAAGACCTGACCGTCTCTGTTTTTAATTTCATTTCGGGTGAACAGGCGAGTTACCTAACCTACACCAAGGGGCAGCCCGTAGATTTTCAAAAGTCACCCTTGATGATCAATGGCCATCGAAAGGATTTGGACCTATCTGCAATGGATGAAAAAGCTATTGCCAAGCAACAGCTGAGGATCTTGAAACGTGGCACGCCCTTCATCATGGTGGAGCAAGCCGCGCCGGGCACCATCAGGCTCCTTGTGGGCAGCCGCCTAAGCGAACGGATGGGTGCAGGAGGAATGTCGACTACCCCCGGATTTACGGTCAACACCCCACAAGGCCCGGTCACCACCCCAGGAACAAACAGCTTTTCACCCGGCGTATACCAGGCAGGCGAGTCCAACTACTTTTACGGCTATCTCGACAGCCGTACCTTTGACGAAGCTGACGTTAAAAAGATGAAAACACATGGCCCCACAGACGCCTTCAATACAAAAAGCAAGGCGATCCGCCTCGAGAAGAAAACCGGTGGACTGGGGATCATCTATGGACGAGACAATGTTTTCCTGGCATACGTCGACAAGAAGACGCGACAGGTGGTGATTGAAAATATCCCGTGAAGGTAGCGATGGCTACCTTCAAAATCGGTAGCGAAGCGTTATGCCCCGATAAGATGCGCCCGCATTGAAATTCAAAGACAGCGCCCTTAGTTTCTCTGAATATTTTTTGTGGTTATGCGCCCCCACGATCCACAAGGGAATGCCCGCGCCCAGGCTGGCGACACCGAGCACATAGACAACAAGACCGTTCTCAAACTTTTGATCATCACCCCAAAGATTATCCGCCATGGTCATCAGTCCGGCAACAAACATCCCGGTGCCGGCGATGGTCAACAACGTGCCGAAGGTGCGCATGTCGTGATACTTTTGGATTTTTATGACGTAGGTCGTGCTGTCGTTTCTATACTGGGCCTGGGATGCAACCGTGATGAGCACCATCAGGAAGAGGGCGATGAAAAGTTTCATGGCGTTGGGGGTTTATAAGGATAAATATCCCGATTTCCAGTGTCTTCCATCATTACAAACCATTCAAAAAATAACACGATTGGCGCAGGGTGAGGTGTAGGTGATGAGTCAGGATATGGTTCTGCTCCTTTAGCTATCGAACCGTCGGTATTCAAGCCTACTCTCGATTCATGTTTCAATTGAAAAGACAGCCGAACAATGGCGCGTTGAAGCAACGGAATGCTATGCATGGAACGGGGCAGGCGGTGCACCGGAGCACGGAAAAGAAGTTAGGCCATGGAGCGCTGGTAGAAGACGCCGCCCAACTGGCCAGTTCTATGGCAGATTATAATTGTAAGCTTATGTCTAGTCCTGAAATAGGTTTACAGTGATTGCCACTTAAAAACAAGACTAACCAAAAAAGCGTAAACTTATTTTAACACGGCACACCATCTAAGAATGAAGCACCCATCTACAAGCCCGTAGGGCTTTCCCATCATAACCCCCAGTGAAACTGGGGGTAGCGAGAGCTTGCATTTCAACCCGCCTAGGCGGGTTGATACTCGTCCATCACTACCCCCGGGTTTCACCCGGGGGTAGTGATGGGTATGCCCTACGGGCATTTGTTATAATGGGTATGTCTACCGGCGTTTCTTGTTATGATGGGTATGGCCTGCAGGCATTTTCTTGTTTGATGGCATGCCCTACGGGCATTTCTTGTTGGGACGAAATGATGGATTAACTTTCGGATGGAATCGATAAACAGCTTTTCGTCATGCTTAAACACACGTTGCCTTGGTCAATGATTTTGCTTTTGAGCGTGGGATGCTCAAAAGATCTTCGGTTGGCGAATACACCAGGCGATCGATCGCTGGCTAGTCATTTGAAAACCTGTGTTGAGGGATTGTGCGCCAAGGACCTGATTCCAAAAGGGGAGAAGAGGGGTGAGGCCGTTCGTTTTGACGCTTCGCCCGCTGCTATGGATAGCCTGGGGTGTGATGGAATTTATTACTATGCGATTTTCTCAAAGCCTTTTCGGACGGTGATCGATCGCGACCACAACGATGGTCAGTATGCGAAGTATTACATGGTGATCGTGCTCGAGGGGAAAATATATCCGTTGGCTACAAAGAGTGCAAAGTATAGAAGACTATTTCTCGAGAGAAAGAAGTCTCTTTTAACGGAGAAGTTCGGAGAACACCGGGTGGCAAAGCTAACGCCATCCATTTTGAGTGGTTATAGGAGAATGGAGTAAGCCGGTCAG
The DNA here is from genome assembly GCA_966211885.1 of uncultured Chryseolinea sp. Lineage (GTDB taxonomy): Bacteria > Bacteroidota > Bacteroidia > Cytophagales > Cyclobacteriaceae > Chryseolinea. The sequence continues at coordinate 21,598 of CBIHQM010000046.1, read as the reverse complement.
ACTTACTGTTGTGTGAGCAAGCAAAATTATAAGGAGAGCGACGACCTGTCGCTCTCCTTATAATTTCTGATCAATTGAATATCGGTATATATCCGATAAATGTGCCGCTGTCGTTGTAGGCTTTGATTCGCTTCACCGGTTGTAGCGTGCCCGACCAAGCCTCCGGTTGATGAACGCTTATTCCTCCCGTTGGGAAATTGAGATTGAAATCTCCGTTTTGTCCTAAGGCCAGGAACTGGTGAAAGTATGCTGGGATCGGTCCGGCGGGGTCATCGGATGATCCGGGCTCCAGCAAGATATTGTTGGTGCCCGGCATCGTCACCGAGCCGCCCTGCACCGGCACTCGGCTTATCCCGACGCCCGTATACCGGTTCCCAAAAAATACATTGTCCGCTCCCGACGCTTTCGCACCATAGATGATCCTTGTGCCATGCTTCTCTAAGCGGTTGCTGATGATGGCATTGGCCGTACCAGGCACCAGCATGATCCAATCGCTGGAAGGTGTGAGGGATTCGGTCTCCACTCCGTTAAAACAAAATTTATTATGCCCGCTATACAGGTTGATGGGCGCCAAGGGAATAAGAAAATTCCGGAACCGGTTGGACAGAATGCGATGGTCGTTCGACATTTCGGAAGTTGGATAAACGCCCATCTGCCGGTTGTAATTGATCATAAAAGGATAGTTGAAATCCATCACATCACAATTGCTCAACGTATTATAGTGACTGAAATCTCCCGCCGCAACGGTGTCGCCGAGAATGGTAAAGATGATGTTGGTTCCTGTCGTGCCGGAACCTACGGCAATACAACTGTCGATTTTGCATAGATAGTTTAGCGTGAAATCGATAAAGCATTTTGCGGTTGAGAAGTTGAACGTTGTGCCACGCATAAAATAGAGCTTCTCGAACGTCACGTATTTGATGTTGCCTGGATCGGTGTTCTTTTTAAAGACACCGGTATTCTCCATCACCAAGAGAGACCCCATTCCTTCTCCTGAGAAAACCATTCCGTTGTAAAGCGAGACCGGTGACTTTATGGTGTACCGCCCCTTTGGAATTTTGATCGTTCCTCCCTCTGTTCCCGTGGGAGGAACACTGTTGTTGTGAAATTGTCTGATTTCAAGTATGGCTTGATTAAAGGCATATGCCCAATCGCCGCCAACGACATAACTGGCGTAATCTGTGATAACTGTTTCCATGATGTTAACTTGTTTTATTTACGAGTACTAACGGGAACAAATCGAGAATCGGTATCAACGATATGTTTTATTTTTATGTCTTTTTGTCAAACGTGTAATAACCTATTCCAACGCATGCCATACACGGTGAAAAAATATAACGCGACACTTTGTCTGTTGCTATTGTGCTAATCTGGAATGCATTTTATTTTTGAGAAATCGAGGCGACGTGTTGCAGTCCTCTACTATGTAGATAAGGAGTGAACCCCTGAATACGGGGATGAGTCAAAATATTTTATGACTTGTCGTCGTTGTGATGTTGAAGTATGTCTGAAAGATTCTTAACGGACATTACTAAGCAGTGGCCGGATGTCTTTCTATCCCCGCTTTCTTCCGAAATGATATCCCACTTGAAAAAAATACCGGTAACCAAACGACCATTTACTTGACTTGCCACTGGCCGACACCGTGTTGTCTTCGAGCAGGTCTTTGAGGAAGGGAAATTTATCGGTCAGAGCTTGCAGGATCTCCTTGTGATGCTCGCTGAGATCGTCGGCGTTGAAGTTGCCACCGAGGCTAAGGTCGGCGGAGTAGTAGGAGGTGGAAGGACCGATAAAAGCGAAGTCTATCGACCACCGATCGTTGATGATGAACTGGTAGCCCAGTTGAACGCCGATGTTGAGGACGTTGAACTTGGTGTCGAGAATGGCTTGTGACATGGAGCCGTCGGCGTTGGTCACCTCAACGTTCCGGTTGTTGGCGAATCGATGGTAGGTCACATACGGGCCGAGGTAGACACCGTGGGGTGCCGCATATTTATTTTCCTTAGCCAGGTAGAACCTGTATTCACCGCCCAGTACAAACCCGCTGCGTTTGTTGTCGTCGGTCACATGGATGTTGGCGCCCAGGTCCACCAGGGTGGGGAAGGTGTGGTAGCCGGCGGTGAAGGCCATGCTTTGATGGGTTTTGAGTACGCGCTCGTAAGAGAACACCAAGGACTTTGAATAGAGCAGTTGCGAGGTGAGGTCGAGTTTCACGGTGTTGCTGCGCGACGCGGGGAAGGTTTGGCCATAGGATAAAGTGCATGCCAGCACCAGCCCTATGAAAGCTGTGGATCGGAAGAACATAACAGAAGGTCTTAATGTGCGAGGAATATAAAAAAATGATCGAAAATGTTTTAGACGCCTCCGTCCGCAGGCGCACAAGATTGCCCGCCAACGGCCTCGGGGGCTTCCAAAAGCGGCTATATTGCAATACCAAACCAGTTTTTAAAATTGGCTTGAATTTAGCGTCAGCCTCAGCGACTATGATTAGAAATTACCTCACCATTGCCCTGCGCACGCTCCAGCGAAACGGCGCCTACTCGTTCATCAACATCGCCGGCCTGTCGGTGGGCATCGCGGCGTCCATCCTGATCCTACTGTGGGTGCAGGACGAACTCACATTCAACCACTACTTTTCCAACTACGGGGATATCTATCAGATCAAACAAAACGCGACGACCGACAACGGGGTGATGACCAAACCATACACGCCGCTGCCCTTGCGCGAAGTGTTGACCCAGGATACGCGCATCAAACGCTCGGTGCTCACGGTGGGGCAAAGTGCGTTGCTGACCGTGGGTGAAAAGAAACTCAACAAACGGGGCCTCGATGCCGGTGAGAGCTTCCTGGAAATGTTTCATTTCCAATTGCTGCAAGGAGACGCCGCCACCGCGCTTCGCGAGCCGCACTCCATTGTGTTGACGCAATCGACGGCCACCGCTTTGTTCGGTGACGAGGACGCCCTTGGCAAAATCGTGCTGGTCAAGATTGCCAACAACGAGCCCATGAAAGTGACGGCTATCCTGGCCGACCCGCCCGAAAACATTTCGTTCTCGTTCGATTACCTGCTGCCCTTCGCGTATTTCGAAGCCACGGCCGACTGGATCAAATATGCCCGCGACAATTGGAACAACAACGCCTTCGAGACCTATGTAGAACTGCAGCCGGGAGCCGACCGGGCGGGTGTGGACCGTTTCCTGCACGACGTGGTGGGCAAGCACAACACCGAGTCGCGCGAAGTTTCGCTGTTCCTTCACCCGATGAGTCACTGGCGCCTTTACAACAACTTTGAAAATGGAAAGGAAAACGGCGGTCTCATCGATTATGTGCTGTTGTTTTCGGGCATCGCCGCGTTTATCCTGGTGATCGCCTGTATCAATTTCATGAACCTGGCCACGGCCCGCTCCGAACACCGGGCGCGGGAGGTGGGTATTCGCAAAAGCGTCGGCTCCAGCCGAAACCAACTCGTGCTGCAATTCATTGGCGAATCGCTGCTCATCTCGGCGCTGGCATTCTTCTTTTCCATTGTGTTGGTGGAACTGGCGCGGCCATTTTACAATGTTCTGATCGATAAGCACCTGGTCATCGATTATACCTCACCCCAGATCTGGCTGTTTGGCCTCTCACTCATCCTGTTCACCGGGTTGTTGGCCGGAAGCTATCCCGCGTTCTACTTGTCGTCGTTCCGCCCCGCGCAGATCCTGAAAGGGAAAGTGCAAACCGGCAGGGCCGGCCGCATGCCGCGCAAAGTCATGGTGACGCTGCAATTCGCCTTCTCCATTTTGCTGACGGTGGGCACCGTGGTGATCTATAAACAAGTTGAATATCTGAAGCATCGCGAGGTGGGCTATGACCGCGAGAACCTGATGCTGGTCTGGTCGACAACCGACATCGAAAAGAATTTCTCCTCGCTGAAACAGGAGCTTGTCAACACCGGCGCCGCCGTATCGGTGACCAAGTCCAACAGCCCGATCACAAACATCTTTGCGTCCAGCCCCATAGAAAAATGGACGGGAATGCGGGCGGGCCAACGCGTGGAAGCCACGAACATTGCCACCCAATACGACTACACCAAGACGATGGGCATCCGCATGCTCGAGGGCCGTGACTTCTCCGAGGATTTCAAAAGCGACACCACGGCCATTATTCTCAACAAGGCCGCCGTGCGCGCCATGGATCTGAAAGATCCCGTCGGCGACCGGATTCAAATGTGGGGACAAACCTGGACCATCATCGGTGTGATGGACGATGTGCTGATGGGCTCCGGCTCGCGCAACATCGATCCCCTGGTGATGACGATGGACCCGACCTGGTCCAGCACGATCACGGTGCGTGTACCCAAAAGCGATGACCTGGAAGCTTCCATCACCCGCATCAGCAACGTCTTTAAAAAATACAGTCCCGACTATCCCTTCGAGTATCGCTTTGCCGATGACGAGTTCCAACGGAAATTCTCCAGCATCAACATGATCGGACGGCTCACCAGCGCGTTTGCCCTGCTGGCGATGTTCATCACGGGCTTGGGCTTGTTTGGCATGGCCGCCTTCACCGCCGAACAGCGCACCAAGGAGATCGGCATCCGCAAAGTGTTGGGCGCCAGCGTGACGGGGTTGGTGCTGCTGTTGACAAAAGATTTTTCGCGCATGGTGATCGTCGCCTTTATTTTTTCGGCGCCTTTGGCCGGCTGGGCGGCGCAACAATTTTTGCAACAATACCAGGTAAGAATAGACATGCCGTTGTGGGTATTCCCCGTGTCGGGGTTGATGTTGCTGGGGGTAACGGCCATGATCGTGAGCACCCAGGCCATCCGCGCGTCGCTGCGCAACCCGGTGAAGGCGCTGAGAAGCGAATAGTTTCCCGGGAGCCGGTCGCTGAAAAAATCGCGAGCTTTGCATGGAGATGCGTTGACTTTGCCTGATCTTTCCGGCCAGTTTAATTTCATGGCCATGGCATTTCTATCATCCCGGTCAACCTGGGCTTCCCTTTTCCTGACGTTCATTATTTTTCATTGCTGCGGCCAAACCCGCACCGTTTCCTTTCGCGATGCCAACATCGCCTACGAGGGGCGGATAGCCTATAAAGACCAGGCCGCCGAACTCATCTGGTCTGGCACATCGGCCACCCTTTGGTTCCAGGGCACCCTGCTGTCGGCCATTCTGCAAGATGTGGACACCGCCAACTATTACAACGCGATCATCGACGACACCACGATCGTGAAAATAAACCCGGACACGACAAAGCGTAGCTATGTGCTGGCCTCGGGCCTGAGCAAAGGAAACCACAAGGTCCAGCTTTTCAAGCGCACGGAATGGGACAAAGGCAAGACCTTGTTCTTCGGCTTTGAGGTGGAAGATAGTGCGACGGTGCTGCCACCTCAGCCTAAACCAAAACGAAAGATCGAGTTCTACGGCAACTCCATCACCTGTGGCTATGGCGTGGAAGACACGCGGGGCAAAGATTCCCGCGACGGTTATTTCGAGAACAACTACATCACCTATGCCGCGCTCACGGCGCGCCATTTCAATGCGCAGTATTCCTGCATCGGCAAAAGTGGCATCGGGGTCATGGTCAGTTGGTTTCCGCTCATCATGCCCGAAATGTACGACCGACTCGATCCAACCGACTCGTTATCCAAATGGGACTTCTCTCAATACACGCCCGATGTCGTCGTCATCGATTTATTCCAGAACGATTCCTGGATCATCAACCAACCGGAGAACGCACAATTCCGCGCCCGCTTTGGAACGAAGGCGCCCGATGAAAAATTTATTGTGAATGCCTATAAGGACTTCGTGTCCTCCATCCGCAAAAAATATCCACGCGCCCAAATCATCTGCTCCCTCGGCAACATGGACGCCACGCGGGAAGGATCTCCCTGGCCGGGCTATGTTCAAAAGGCGATCGCCGGATTGAAAGATAAAAAGATCCGTGCCTGCTTTTTCCCATACAAAAACACGGGTGGTCATCCGCGGGAGTCCGAACAAAAAGCAATGGCCGATAGCCTTATCGCGTTCATCGAACAACACATCAAGTGGTGAACTAGTCTTTACGCCGGCTTCATCTTCGTAAACCAGGAATAACATAAGCGATTCGGAACGATCCCGTCGCGCAAAAGTCCTATCCCGTTCCAACCTAATCCTCAAAAACGGTGTCTCTATAAAAGCCGCCGTTGTAGGTAAGCAGGGGTAGGAGAGCGGTGATTTGTCTTCACATCCTAATGCTTATGGCGATGAAAACAGCAACACGCGTGTTAATGGCTGCCCTGATCTTCGCGTCAGGTTGCTACCCGGAGCCACCCTTTGCACCGGACTTTCCCGTGGGAGAAGTCGAGGGGTACAAACCCATCTATGGCACAGACGACCAGGTGGCCCTGGCATTTGTCGGAGCGCGGCCATTGGTTCGCCCCGGAAAAATATATGTGGTGTCGACGTATCTGCTCATCAACGAAAAGTACCAGGGCATCCACGTCTTCGATAATAGCGACCCGTCGCATCCCAGGGCGTTGGGATTTCTGCAACTCGCGGGCAACACCGAGATGGCCGTACGCAACAACGTGCTCTACGCCGACCACCTGACCAACCTGGTTGCGCTTGACGTGTCGGATTGGAATAACATCCATGAACTGAGCCGGCTCAAACAAGAGCACTGGGCGCAACAGGTTCCCCCGCGCGAGGGACGGTACTTTGAATGTCCCGACAGCAACCAGGGAATCGTGATCGGGTGGGAGATGACCACGTTGAACAATCCTAAATGTTTCCGCTAATGAAAACGCGCATCCTGTTCATCGTTTGTATGGCTGTAGTGGGCCTTGCCGCATTTTCCTGCCAGGATTCGTATGGAACAACGACCGATGGTCTGACCGGTAAAGGCGGATCGTTGGCGCGCTTTGCCGTGACGGCAACCCATCTTTATGCCGTGGAAGACGACGCACTGAAAGTGTATCAGCTCATGGGCAATGGCGCCCTGGAAAAGATAAATGAAGTCCAACTCAGTCCCGGCGTGGAAACCATTTTCGTCCGCGAGCATTGGCTCTACCTGGGAACCGTCGATGCGATGATCACCTACGACATTGCAACGCCTGCCAGCCCGATGTTTGTGTCGTCCTATTCACACTTTGTCTCTTGCGACCCCGTGGTGGTTCAGGACACCCTGGCGTTTGTGACCCTGCGCACCTACAGTTGCCGTCCTGCAAGTGTCAACCACCTGGAGATCATCAACATCAAAGACCCACAACAACCGGTTATGTTGACGAGCTATAGCCTCAACTCGCCCTACGGTTTGGGTGTGGACGGTGACTTGTTGTTTGTCTGTGAAGGCGAGTCGGGTCTTACCGTGCTGAACGTGAAAGATCCGATGAATGTCAAACTGGTTAAACGCTATGCGGAAGACGATGCCTATGATGTGATCCCCAATGATGGCACGCTGATCCTGACGGGGAAAGACGGCGTCGCACAGTATGATTACACCGACCCCGATGCTATAAAAAAGTTAAGCCTGATCCCGGTAGCGCCATGAAAAAACGGATTTGGATCGTTTGCCTGGTGAGTATAATGTTGTGCCTGACCCTTGCCGGTGCGGCCCAGCAAAGCTACCGCATCGGGCAACCTAAACTGGCGATAAAATGGAGCCCGCTCCACCTGATCTATTTTTACCCGTCGTTCCAGGTGGCGTTGGAACACAAACTCACGCAGCACATCAACCTGCAATATGACCTGGGATGGATCTTGAATTACCCATCGTCGGGTACGGAAGAATTCAGCAACAAAGGTGGTTATCGCGGCATTGCCGAGCTGCGCTATTACCTGCCCTCGCCGGCGAAGATCCCATTTTATATCGCGGGAGAATACTACTATAGCCGCGTAACGTTCGACCGCTCGGAAGTGATCGGCTACGACTGTGCCGCGGGCAACTGCGATTATTTTCAATACACGACCTACAAAGTCGTGCACCACAACCAGGGGGTGGGCATAAAATATGGGTTGCTGCTTTTTCCGGGATGGAACAAAAACCGTTCATTCTTTTTCGACATCAACGTCGGGGCGGCCTATCGCAGCATTCTCTACACCGATGTTGGAAAGCCCAACGCACCGAATAGCCAATCGTTCAGCAACAACTCCGACGACATCTTCGCGCCGACGGAGGCAGACCACGGGGAATTCCGGTTGATCGTCGGTGTCCGCCTGGGCTACAGGATCTTTTGATCGGTTTGACTTGGGGTGGGGTATCGCTCATCCTAAACCAAGGGTGCAACATTAAAAAAAATTAACATACATTTTAAAATTCCCGGGATGCCGTTATTTTTCGCGCTGAAATTAAAAAGTATCTTTGGTTTGTAACGCTTGACTATGGATGCTTTATCGCTTCAGGCTTCGGCCCGTTCGGAATCAAAGGCTGTTCCGCCTTATCTCTATGTAACCGTGCTATCCTCGCTCAGCATTATGGTGGGCCTGATCTGGGACATCTCCTGGCACCTCAGCATCGGGAGGGATGGTTTGTTTTCGGCGCCACACCTGGCCATCTATCTCGGCGGCGTAACGGCCGGCCTGTTCTCGGGCTACCGGGTATTGCGGCTCACGTTTGCAGGCAGCGCCCTGGAACGGGCGGGCAGCGTAAAATTCTGGGGCATTTTTTATGGTTCGCTGGGCAACCTGTTCTGCATCTGGGGCGCGCTGGCCATGCTGACCTCCGCACCCTTTGACGACTGGTGGCACAACACCTATGGCCTGGATGTCACCATCCTTTCGCCGCCTCATACCGTTTTACTGTTGGGGATGATCACCATACAGCTAGGCGCCATCGTCAGCGTAGTGGCCTACCAAAACCTGGGTGGGGCCACCATGACGCCGGACACACAAAATCGCTTCACTTGGCTCTTTGGTTTTTCTTCCGGATTTATGGTCGCCATGTTATACACCATGGCCTCCGAATACCTGAGCCGTCACGATATGCACGGCGCGCTTTTTTATGAAGTCGCATCACTCATTTTCCCTTTATTCCTCGTGGCCTTTTCGGCGGCTTCACATTCAAGGTGGGGCGCCACACAGGCGGCAACCGTCTATTCCGTATTGATGCTGGTGATGTTGTGGATCTTGCCCTTGTTCCCCGCGACGCCGCGGCTCGGACCGGTGTTGAACCCCATCACGACGTTCCAGCCGTTTGATTTCCCGTTGCTGCTGGTGGTTCCGGCACTGGCCATCGATTTCATTATCCACCGGCCATCCTTGTCTAATGCCTGGTTAAGGTCGGTCGTTTGCAGTCTGGTGTTCGTGGTTTTGTTGCTGGCGGTGCAGTGGCCTTTCGCCAACGTGCTCATGGCCTCGAAGGGACATTGGTTCTTCGGCACCTCGAAGTGGTATTTTGGTTCCGACGCCAACTGGGAATACCGCTATGCCTTTGGCCCCTGGATGATCTCCTCGGGACTCGACCTGGTGAAAGGACTGGCCATCGCCTTCGTGTTAGGCGTGCTTACGTCGCGCGTGGGGCTGGCGTGGGGCTCATGGCTAAAACGCATTGTGCGATGATGGCGCGCGGGGGACGGAAATTATTCCGCATACTCGTCGCAGCCTGTCTGGGGCTTTGCATTCCCTTGGCAGGGTGGTCGCACGTGGGTAGCCCGGGCGTTAGCTTTGAAGGCAACGCCGGAAGTTACTCGCTGATGACGCTCATCAATCCGCCCGAAGTGATCCCCGGCACAGCCACCGTAGACATCTTTACACATGCCACCGGCGTGACGTCTGTATGGGCCAAGCCGGTGTACTGGTTTGCCGGCGCAAAGGGCACACCCCAGGCTGACGAAATGAAACCCGTACCCGGAGAGCCCGGCCATTACCGCGGCATCATCTGGCTGATGGACGTGGGCACGTCCGGCATCGAAGTGGAAGTGAGAGGCCCGGCAGAAACGGGCCGGGTGATCATCCCGGTGATGGCCGTATCGACGACGCAAAAAGTGATGGACGCTAAATTGGGGTGGTCGCTGCTGGCACTTGCCATCCTTTTGGTGGTGCTCATGGTCACCATCATCAGCGCGAGCGTGAGCGACGGGTTGGTGAAACCCGGGCTTGACCAGGCCAAGGCCATCAAGCGAAAACGCATCATCGGTGCTGTGTCGGCTTCTGTGTTGATGGTGCTTTTGCTTTGGGGAGGAAGAACCTGGTGGAACGGTTGGGCCGATTCCTATCAACGCTTCATGTTCAAACCTTTCCGGGCCACCACGTCTATCGTTCCGGAAGGAAACGGGAGACAACTGGTTTTTGTTGTCGACACGACTAAGCTAACCAACCTGACCTTCACGCGCAACATCAGCTACATCATCCCCGATCACGGCAAGTTGATGCACCTCTTCCTCGTCCGCGCCAACACGCTGGATGCGTTTGCACACCTGCATCCCATACGAAAAGACTCTGTCACCTTCGTGACGCCCATGCCCCCGTTGCCCGCGGGAAAATACTTTGTCTTCGCGGACGTGACGCGTCTCAGTGGCTTCTCGGAAACCATCCCTGACACGCTCACCATTCCCGGGCAATATGCCACCAACGTCGCGATGTCACCCGACACAAGCCGGCGGGATCGCGACGATACCTATTTTTTCACTAATCCGATCACCGCCACAAGTGCAACGCCACAGCTACCGGCCGACGTGATCATTTGCGGAACGCCTGGTGTACGAACGCCCTTGCCTGACGGCGCCACCGTGACCTGGGAACACAATCCATCTGAACCCCTGGTAGCCCAGAATTTGTATTCGCTCAAATTCAATGTGCAGGACGAGACCGGGAAGCCGGCAGTGCTCCAACCTTACCTGGGCATGATGGGCCACGCCGTCGTGATGAAGGACGACGGAAGTGTGTATATCCACTTGCATCCTGTGGGCAGCTACTCCATGGCCTCCCAGCAAACGATGCTGAATCGTTTTGCCACCAATGAAGGCCCGGTAGATGTTAAAAAACTGCCGCGGTCGCGGGTCTTTATGGATAGCGTGAACCGTGAACTGACGCGTCTTGAAAATATGACGGAGGCCGAACGCAACCAGTATTACGGAGCAAACATGGACCACACGATGCGCGATCCGGAACACACCATGGTCTCGTTTCCCTATGCCTTTCCCTCACCCGGCCGTTATCGCATCTGGATACAACTGAAACGCAACGACCGGATCGTGAATGCAGCGTTTGATGCAGCGGTAGAGTAGGATAGATTTTCTGGAAAGGAGCCTGTCGACATTTCTCTACACTCCGGACCATTGTCGCGGTTTGAAACTGAGGAATTTTTTCCCACCGTCTGCGAGATAAAAAATAACATCCCTCCCGGGTGTCATCGAGCGAGAGCATACGGCGCTTCCCGGGCGCTTTGCATTTTGTGGTGGAAGACAGCATCTCCGGCACAATATTTCCTTCTGAACGATGCAAAATGTAAAATGCATGGGATCGTTCGAGGAAATACTTTCAAGAGAATACGGCAAGAATACGGTACAGACCTATCTCATTGCCGCCGGGATCATTGTTTTAGGCTTGTTGCTCATCCGCATCTTTAAGCGGGTCATCATGACCAAGGTGGAGAAGATGGTGGCGAAGAGCCCATCCCAGACCGACGACCAGGTGGTGGCCGGGATTGAAAAATTTGTGTTGCCGATCCTCAGCTTCCTGGTCATTTACTGGGGCATCAACAGCCTGGAGTTGTCTGTGAAGGCGAGCCGTGTGGTAGAGGTCGCTACGGGTGTGGTCATCATGGTTTTTGTGCTGCGGTTTATCTCCACCACCATCAAGATCATTCTCATCAACCATATTCGCAAACAGGAAAACGGGGAAACGAAAGTGTTGCAGGTAGGAGGGTTGATGATCATCATCAACCTGGTGGTGTGGATCCTGGGTGGGGTGTTCCTCATCCAAAACCTGGGCTATGACGTTTCCACCATTCTCATCGGTGTGGGCATTGGGGGCATTGCTGTGGCCCTGGCAGCACAAAACATCATTGGTGACCTGTTCAACTATTTCGTGATCTTTTTCGACAAACCCTTCGAAGTGGGCGACGCCATCAACGTGGACGACAAGAACGGCACCATCGAATACATCGGCGTGAAGACTACGCGTCTTCGCAGCCTTACCGGCGAACAAATCGTCATCTCCAACAGCGACCTCACCAAGTCGCGCGTGCACAACTACAAGCGCCAGGAAAACCGCCGCGTACAATTTACCGTCACGGTTGTATACGACACCACCACCGGCCAGCTCGAAAAAATCCCCACCATCATCAAGTCCATCATCGAAAGCGCCAAGGATGTTCGTTTCGACCGTGCCCACCTGGCGCGGCTCACGGACTATGGCGTTGTGTTTGAAGTGGTCTACTTCGTCACCGTGGCCGACTACCTGCGTTACATGGACATCCAACAATACATCAACCTAAAGCTGCTCCAAACCTTCGAACGAGAAGACATCCATTTCCTCATCCGCGAAGACTGGCAGGCCGCCAAACAAAGGCACGAAACTTCCGCCCCCCACACGATCGACAACTAAGGTATCTGGATTTCTTTGCGTCAACTTTGCGCCCTTTGCGCTTGCCCGCCGAAGCTTCAGCGAAGGTAGGCCTTTGCGGTTTAAACCTTTTCCTCGTACGTTAGCAGAAAAAAAGCAATGGTCGCCACCATCATCCACGTCCAGGTAAAACCCGAATTCCGCCAACCCTTTATCGAAGCCACGCGCCAAAATCACGAACGATCCATCCAGGAACCCGGCAACCTCCGCTTCGATATTTTACAAGACGCACAGGACCCGAATAAGTTCGTGTTCTACGAAGCTTACGCCACCGAGCAAGCCGCCGCCGCCCACAAAGAGACAGCCCATTATCAGAAGTGGCGCGACACCGTAGCCGACTGGATGGCCAAACCACGCGAAGGCGTGAAGCACAACTTGCTCTACCCAGCCTCCGCATAATGGAAGTCATGAAAGCATTCGGATTAGCCGCCACACCCCAGGTACATTTTGGCGCCGGCATGATTTCGGTTGCCCCTGGCGTGTTGGAAACCTATGGAAAGAAAATCGTGCTGGTTACGGGCGCGCATTCCTTTCTATCGTCCACGCCAGGCCAGACCTTGCTGGATCAATTGCAACAAGAGCATTTCAGCGTCGAGGTCTGCAAGATCCCGGGTGAACCTTCGCCGGCGGTGATCGACAGCGCGGTGACAAAATTTTCAGACTTTAAACCACATGCGGTCCTAGCCGTCGGCGGCGGCAGTGTGCTGGATGCGGGCAAAGCCATCGCGGCGATGCTGGTCTTGGATGAGCCCGTCGCTACTTATTTGGAAGGCGTCGGAACAAAATCCCACCCCGGCACCACGCTTCCCTTTGTGGCCGTTCCAACCACGGCAGGAACGGGGAGTGAAGCAACAAAGAACGCGGTGTTGTCGGAGACGGGAGCGCGGGGTTTTAAAAAATCGCTGCGGCATAACAAGTTCGTGCCGAAAGTAGCCATACTCGATCCGGCCCTCACCGTGCATTGTCCTCCCGCCATCACGGCGGCCAGTGGCATGGATGCGTTCACGCAATTGCTGGAGTCTTATCTGTCCACAGCAGCCAATCCTGTGACCGATGCGCTGGCCCTGGAGGGATTAAAACGCATTTCAGTTGCTTTACCCAAGGCTTATCGTGAAGGCTCAAATCTGGAAGCCCGCGCCGATATGATGTTGGCTGCATATCTCTCGGGCATCACGCTGGCCAACGCGGGGCTCGGTCTTGTGCATGGCTTTGCTTCTGCGGTGGGTGGATACTTTAAGATCTCGCACGGGGTGATTTGTAGCGCACTCATGACGGCTGCAAACCGGGTGACCGTTCGTAAACTCCGTGCGACACAAGCCAACGAGCCGGCGCTGGGAAAGTATGCTGCGGTCGGTAAGTTGTTCTCGGCACTCCCGGGGAAAACGAGCGACTATTATATCGACTTTCTTCTTGATCTTATGGCCAGTTGGAGTGCTGAAATGGCCATCCCAACCTTGTCTCAAAGCGGCGTTACGCCTCAAGACTTTCCGAAAATCCTGGCGGCTTCGGATAACAAAAACAATCCGATCGTATTGAACGCTGAGGAGATGACAGAGGTCTTGCAGTTGAGTTAGGCTGTGGAGATTGATTTGTCCCAAGGTCTACGCCCTGATTTTTAATGGTGTGTGGGCATGGGGAACCCGTTGGGGTTGTCTGTGCTGTTTGATCTATGCCCCGGGTTCACCCTGGCTTATGCACAACTTTGAAGGTGAAAGGGTATAGGTGAGTGCCTGGCCTTAAGCCTATTGTTCGGAACACAATGTGCTTTATAATATCTTGAATAACCCCGGACTTTAGTCCGGGGTACAGACGCCAATTTATGACGGGCTTTAGCCCTGACTTTTCCCTCAGTGTGTATCGCCGTCTGCCCAATCATCGGCGTTGTCAGGGCTAAAGCCCGTGAGTGCTCATGGCTTATATACCCCGGACTAAAGTCCGGGGTTATTCCCCTTTGGGCTTTTGGTAGAACTTTTCGGTCGGGAGCCCTTTTTATTTGGTGAAACTTTTTCTGAGGGGTAGCGTATTTATGAAAGTACTTTTGTATTTTTGTGAAACTACTTTCGTAATAGTTATGACCGACAAGATCACACAACTCGGATATCTCGCGTGTGCCACGCGCTTCCGGCGAATCAGTGAGAAGCTGCATATTGATGGGGACAAGATCTATAGTGGCAGCGATTTGAATTTCAAAGCCAGTTGGTTTTCTGTTTACTACATACTGGCTACATCCGAAGGGCCACGTACGGTGCTTGAGATTGCAGGGGAGATCGGTGTTTCTCATATCACCGTAAAAAACATCGTGCGCGAGTTGGGGGAGCAGGAGCTTGTTAAAGTAAGGTCGCATCCTACGGATAAACGATCCAAGCAAATCCAGCTCTCTGCGAAGGGAAAAAACTTGCTTCCCAAACTGCAAAAGATCTGGAGTTCATTTGGTGCGACGTTGAAGCATCTCCTCGATGCCGGTCACCCCGATTTTCCGAACATTCTCAGCCGGATCGAAGCGGGTCTGTGGGCGAATCCCATCCATGAAAGATTAAAGCACCTGCATACGCTTCCTGATATTCGCGTGGTGGACTATAAACCCTCTCTCAAGAAATACTTCTACGAACTGGCGGCGCCCTGGCTGCTGGAGGTGTTAAAAGGGAAATTGGAGGAAGAGGATAAGCTCACTCTCCAGCATCCGGACAAAGCCTACCTGGACGCGGGTGGTTTTGTGTTCTATGCGCTGCATGACAAAAAAGTGGTGGGTGTGGTCGCGCTGAAAAGACTTGACGAAAACACGTTTGAGTTTGCGAAACTTTTTGTGGATCGCACGATCCGCAAAGCCGGCATTGCCACGCGGCTCATCGAACGCTGCATTTCGCGGTGTAAGGAAAACTATGCCACGCAGCTATGGCTGCAGACGACGATGGCGATGCCGGAAGCGCATGCGTTGTACTATAAACTCGGCTTTATGGATCGCGCGGCCCCTAAGCAAATGGCTGTGCTCAAACGCACCGAGAAAATCATGGTGTTGGATCTGTGACACTTTTCCTTGCGTAGGCTACAGTTCTTCCCGGGGTGCAAGCTTTCGGTCATCGAGGTCTTCTTGCATTTTTTTTGACTTCGCATCCTTCTTTCGGTCGGAATTTTCATGCTGTTTTCCACGACGAGTAGGATCCATCACTTGCGGTGGGGTGGGCGTATGCACATTGTGCGCGGGCGGATTTTTTTTGGACGTTTTCATAATTATAACTATTTGGTACGTCTGTTATACCCGAAAATTCATGCCGCGAGATGCGACTGAAATAAAGGACTTTGCGGAGGGATTGGTCAATTGCTTGCTGAGGCATTATGCCTCAGTGGGCAGGAATTTCTACAAATCAGTGTCTCCGATCGGCATGTAGAACGTGATCTGAAATTTGCCGTTCCTTTGAGTTCGGATGACGTTTTTGAGAGCTCCTACTCAACAGACACCTTCTTATAGAAAACGCCCGTTGAAGTCTCAATTCGGAGCAGGATCATTCCGGGATGCGTGTTGAATTTTACGTGATAGTTGTCCTCTGCCTCATCGTGTGAATAAGCGGCGGCGATTTTTGCTCCGGTGACCGTCCAGAGGTCAATGCTTTTTATGTCGTGAATGTGTTCAATCGTGACAGCATCTCGCGATGGGTTCGGATATAGGGTGAACTCGTGGTCGGGTTCACCTGGAACAGCGGTCACGTCATTCCACAACGATTTCAGTGTTTCAATCTCGTCGGGGGCGAGGGCTTTGTTGTAGATGCGTACTTCGTCAAGTGTGCCCTTTAAAAAGTAGGCAGCTTCGTCCACCGCTTTTCGGCCGAAGGTGATCGCCTTTGCGGTGGTCGATATCAGGCCGGAAGCCGCGGAAAAAGTATCCAGGGTTCCGTCGCTATACAACTCCATGGAGTAGGGGGTATACACGACGGTGAGGTGATAAAAATGGTCCAGCGCCAATGGAAATGAGCTGTCCAGGTCTTTTGTGCCGGTAGTTGATTTCACTGTCCAGCGTAATTTTTTTGTCGGGGTGACCGAGACCTTCCATCGCTCTTCCCAGCTTCCGTGTGATAGGATGAATGATTCTTCTGTCACGGCATCGAGCTTTACCCAGAAGGAAAGTGTTATCTCGTTTTGGAAGTTGAGGCTTGCCGAATTGTCGACATAAATAATATCACTCCCTGACGAAAATTTATATGCCCGGTCCGGTTCGCCCCGTGCATCCATGGTTTGCTGCGTGCCTTCCTTGTGCGCGTCGCGATCATTGCCGCTGTAATCTTTCACGTCACCATCCAGGGGATAATAGGCAAAGGGAGCTGTCATGCCATCACTCAATTTCTTGACCAGGACTTGTTGGTGCCCTGTTGTCTTGAGATTGTCATCATTGGAGACTTCGCAGGTAATCGTATACAACCCTTCATTTTGCGGAGCGCTCCACCGAATCAGCGAATCGTTTTGATTTACAAGCGCGCCACCGGTAAAGGTCCAGGTATATTGCAACGGGCCTCCGTGGCTATTGCTGGCCTGGCAGATGATCGAGGATTCGCTCCCGACACCAAACCATTTTTTGGCTGCCGTAAAGCCTGTAATGATAGGTGGGGCCGGAATTCTTTCCACTACCGTGAGATTGATACTGTCCTTTGCAGAAGCTGTACCGGAATTAATTTCAAGTAAGAGTTTATACGTTCCTTCCGCCTCCGGAACGCTCCAATGAAAGACCTCCGATGAAGACGACTCCGCTAAAGCATCGTTAACATACCAGTTATACGTAACTGCTCCCGTTGCATTTTCTGCTGCGCTATAAACATCCACTTGCTGATTGAATTCGACGAGCGCATCCTTTGTGGCCAGCGATTTGATCCGCAGTTTGCCTACAAAATCATAGCCATGGTGATAGTCCACCACGTCGTTGCCGATGTAGAGCTTCCCATCCTTTGCGACAGTTGTTGCGTTTTGAGGAAGATAAACCAACAGCATGACTTCACCGGCAGGCAGGGTGATGGCGGTGTTTCCGGTGGCCCCGGTTTTTAAAACAGTCTCTGAAATAGCATTATAGATGTCATACGTTTGAGCGCCGAGGGGAAGCGTTATCGCCTTCGGGACGGCGTAAGGATTGTAGGCCAGGAACGAAGGGAATTTGTTCTGACCAAAGAAATCTGTTTTGTTGACGTCGAGCAGTAAAATGCCGTCTACATCTGTCGGGTCAACTACAGCCGCAAGGTATCCAACGCTGGACGAGCTGTACAGGCTTAGGTTGGTCTCTGCCCATCCGCCATTTTTAGCATCGCCCGTAGCATAGAGTTTTTTGCCATCTTTATTTTCTTTCAAAGCTTCATAGGCGATCACGGACTGTGGATCGTGCAACGAGCTCCAGGCGAAATCGTCCTGGCTGGTTTGTGGCAGGTATTGAGAATAAAACAAACGACTGGCATTTGCCAGGTTGAGCGTCCACTTGGCTATGGCCCGCGCGAAACGTTTGTCGTATTTCACGAGGGGCACGAGCGCTGCTGCTTGCTGGAATCCGTTCATAACAAAAGCATAGTCATCGCCTCCGTCGTTGGCCTCCCCGATAAGCCCGGAAACATCAGCGCCATTCCAGGTGCCGACAATGGTTCCCCAGCCTCTTAGTGGACCGCGATTAAAACTCCAGTTGAGCATTTTTTCTACGTCGTAGGCTGTCCCCGTTTCTGCATTCATTTTGGCAGCCATAAACGTTCCGTAAGGAAGCTGAAGCTCATACGATGGATTGGGGGTGAGCGATGATAAAAACTCCAGCGCCATTTGGGCGCCGTCTAAATATTTTTTGTTGCCGGTCTTGCCATACGCGTGATAGAGCAACCAGGCAATCGTTCCGGCTGATTCGGGTTCGATGACACCGTTGCCGTTCGGTGTCATGGTGAGCAGGTTAAATCCGCGATAGTTCATTTGAGGAACCGCCCAGGGTGTAGTGGCACCGCCCATGGTTTTCACAGCGTCGAGCCAGCGGTCTGCAATCGTGGTGAGCTGTTCGTTAAAATCGGTGAGGGTGGGATATTGTGAATACAACTGGAAGAAATAGACATTCGGCATGACATCGTACCACCAATCACTGCCGCTCGTCGTAGCGTAGCCGTTGAGGTATACATTTTGCCCGTTCGTTTTGTTGAAAAATTCTTTGGCTTTGATGGCCCAGTTGATGCCGTTCTGATTGGACTTGTCAATGCCTACAAGCGTCGCTCCGACAAGGGAAGGAATGATATTGATCGCTTCGGCCGGGTTGCCGGGAGAGCCGACATAGGTGTCGAGAAGGATCGGTTGCAGCGCTGGATAATTCGTGCCGTTTGCTTTCAGGCTGATCAAGGGAAGGAATTCACCCGTAGCACCCGTGGAGAAAATAAGTTCATCATATTTTGTCGCGACATCTTTCCAATCGCGCATCAGGTAGGGTGAAGGAAGGTCGGGCATCTGTTGAACACGGGCAAGATCGATTTGCCCCGGCTGTGCGTAGGCGTTGATCAGTGTGATCCCCAGTAAATTCGCCCAAATTATTCTTCTGACACATGCCTTTATCATTTTCAATTCTGTTAAAGTTCTTTTGGAACTTGTATTTCTCTATATCCTTCGTCTGATTGGAATTAAAAAAAGGAACAGTAAGATTTTTACTGTTCCTTTTTTTGTCAATAGTAGATTACGGTTTTTCGGACGCGTAGATGCTGGCTACTTGTGAAGCCGTGAGCACAGATTTGTAAATTCTGATATCATCGAGCGAGCCGTGGAAAAATCCGCCCCATGCCAGGGGAATAATGTGATCGTTGTCAAAGTTAGTATCGGTGGCAGCGTACTTATCCGTCGGGAAATCCTGACCGAATACCAGGTTATAGGGCGCGCCGGAGATTGAGCGGGCGTCGCCGGGGGTATCGTTCCATGCTAACACCAATTCGCCATCGACGTAGAAGATCATATTGCCATCGCCAAAGGTGGCAATGAGATGATGCCATTCGTTGATGGGCAGATCCTGTTGGGAATCGCGGTCGTAGGTGCCGCCATCGGGCTTGCCAATGCTCAGGAAGGGACGGTTCGCTTCTTGCAATTCAAATTTGTAGCCGATCCAGGATTGTAAACCGATAAAACGATTGCCGGGTTTAATTTCGTTGGCCTTCACCCAAATTGAAATGGAGATTTTTGTCGGATTGAGTGAGCTGTTATAAGGCACTTCAATATTTGCTCCCTTGTCAAAGAAGAGTGCTTTGTTTGCAGTACCAAAGCGATCGGTTGTCCACGTCGGAACACCGGCGCCCCAGGCAGTCGCACCCGTTTTGAACGTGCCATCAAAATTGTTGGCTGATTCGTCGTTCGCAGTCGTTCCGGTGCCTTCGTCAAATCTCCAGCGGCCCACTAAATTGGCCAGGTCAATAGGCTGTACGATTTTAGCCTGGAAGGCTACCAGTGCAGCTTGCAAATTGGCCAGTGCGCTGTTGACTTTGGGTTGTTCAGCTTTTGTGTCGGCTACCACCGCTTTAGCGGCATCAACGGCAGCCTGAAGTGTTGCTTTGGAGCCTACCTGAAACTGGCCTTCGAGTGTTCCCTCTTCTGCATTGAGAAGGGCTTGTTCTGTGGCCGTGATGGCTGCACTCAGAGCAGTCTTGTCGCCTTCAACGGGATCGTCATTACTGGAACATGAGGCAATAAACATTGACGAAAGCAGTGTTATCCCCAAGAGCATTAATTTTACTGGTTTCATTTTCATAGAATTTAAGTGTTAAAATTTAAAAATCGACTTGTTTGGACTGGGCTATTGATTAATGGCAGGATTCGTATCGAGTTCGGACTGTGGTATGAGGAAGTATCTGTTCTTGTCGTATGAAAAACCGGTTCCTTCCAACGCTGCTTCGGCGGTGACTTTGCCATAGCGCATCAGGTCAAAGAAGCGATGAAACTCAAAACCGAGCTCGACCCTTCGCTCGTGACGGATGGCCGTACGAACATTTTGCTGGCCGGTGTTGGTCACATCCGGCAGGAGGTCGGTGGGAATTGCGCCCGCGCCGGGAAGATCCATATCGTATAAATAACTTTCCCGCGCACGCTTGCGTACGGCGTTCAAAGGTGTTAAAGCTTCATCGGTGCGGTTCAATTCATTGAGCGCTTCGGATTTGATCAAGAGTATGTCGGCATAGCGCATGTAGACGTAGTTCAGCACTCCATCGTTGTTGACCGGCCCCTTGCTCAAAGGCTGTATATGTTTTTTCTGCAGATAGCCGGTAGGAGACCACACCGGGTCGTATGCTTCACCGTTCACCCAAGGCTGGCCTTCTCTTCCCACGGTGTAGTCAAGCCTCGGATCAACCACGGCGGCATCCGTTACTTCAAACTCTTTAATAAAATTTTCCACCGGCACGTTCACCACGTATCCGTTGTAGATCACCGGACTAAAGTATTGATTGAGGTAACTGCCCAGCAGTGGTGATTGCCCGGCAAGATGCTGGATCTCAAAAATCGACTCAATGTTGTTCTGCGTGGAATCGATGAAGTTATTTTTATACACCGGCATCAGTTGGTAAATCCCGATCGCTTCGACTTCTGCCGTGGCGTTCAATGCTTCGGTCCATTTTTCCTGGTAGAGATAGGCTTTCGCCAGCATGCCCCAGGCGGCACCTTTCGTAGCCCTGCCGATGTCGGCACCGGTATAGGACTCGGCCAGTACCGAGGCAGCTTCGCTCAGGTCTTTTTCGATCTGTTCATAAACGGCGCTTACCGATACTTTCGGTTTGTAAAGTTCGCTGTCGTTGAGCGGTGGGTTTAACTTTAAAGGTATCTCGCCAAAAATGTTGACGAGGCTAAAATAAAAGTACGCTCTCAGGAATTTGGCTTCACCCAGCAGTCGGTCACGCCGCGTCACGTCCATGTTGATTCCGCTACCGTAATACAGCAAATAATTCGCGCGGGATATGCCTTCGTAATACCGTTTCCACATTCGGTCGAGGATGCCGTTGTTGCGGGAGTAATTAAAGTCGTCGATGTACTGGATGTCGATCAGGTCACCGGGCTTGCCACCGCGCACGGCATCGTCGGATGCTACATCGCCGAATACCCACAAG
>CBIHQM010000045.1:0-24622 GCA_966211885.1 uncultured Chryseolinea sp. | reverse complement strand
TATGCTTCAGAGGCCATGGTATCGGAAAGGGCGCTGGCCTTGGAGCGTGAACAATCGAATGTCGCGAAGCCATCGGGAGCTCATCATGCAGAAGCGCGTCGCCAGAATGTGTTTGGGGTCACGGTCATTGTGATTGCCTCGGCCGTTGTTGGCCTTGGCATTTTCGCATTGGGATGGGCGGCTTCGCGAAACGGCATCGTGATGTCGGTAGGCGGCGGGATTTTTGTTTTGTCTTCGATTGGTTTGCTCACCATACCCCGGAAGTAAGTCCAGGCATTCCGTTCTCAATAAAAAAACACTCGCCCTCGTTGAAATTATTTTCAGCCAGGGCGAGTGGATTTTATAGGGCAGAAAAGCAACTCAAGCCAATACGCTTTCCAATCCTTTTTGTACCGCCGTCTCCATCACACCTGGAATGCCTGCGCCTTCGATGCGATAGGTGGCGATGTCGGTAAGGCCGATAAAGCCGAGAATGAACTTGAGATAGGGTTCTGCATAGTCCATGGATTTCATTGGTCCGTCCGTATAAACGCCATTGGACGCAATGGCGAGATAGACCTTCTTTCCCTTCAAGAGCCCCTCAGGCTTTCCGGTCTGGTAGCTGAACGTTCTGCCAGGACGGACGATATGATCGATCCAGCCTTTCAGAGCCGCGGGAATGGCAAAATTGTAAAGCGGAAGACTGATGACGATGATATCAGCTTCAAAAAGATCGTTCACTGCCGTGTTAGAATCGCGAAGGGCGTGCTTGTGCTCCGGCGTATGATGGTCTTCCGGAAGCCGGTATGCCGTCACGTGTATGGACTGTAGCGGTTCGTAGTGCTTCTCCACGACGTCGTTGACCGTTACGGTGCTCAGCGGGTATTGCTTTTTTATTTTTTCAATAATGGTATTTCCCAACTGCGTGCTGTTCGATTCGGCGCCGCGGGGACTGGAGATGATGTGCAATATTTTTTTCATGGTGTATCCATAGATTTTTGTTTCGAAATGCAGGTGAAACAACCCTCCCGGATATATCTTGGGCGGAAGGATCAGTTCATAGTGCTGCTCTTTCGAAGGGTGTACAATCGATTTGCTTTCGACGTCATGACAGTCGGTTTTTTTTAGCGCTTTGTTGATGCAAAACTAGTTACCTTTGCTATTGGTTTGTTACTAGTATACTAAAGGATAGTAGTAACCTTTTGGTAAGCATAAAGAAGGAGCCTATGCCCGGAATAAAAAATTCAAAGCGTCTCTCCCGGCCGGATTGCGTCACCAGTTTGAATGCGGTCGGAGATGCATTTTATGTCATTGGAGGGAAGTGGAAGCTGCGTATTATCATTGCGCTGTCGGAGGGACCGAAGCGATTCAACGAGCTGCAACGCAGGGTAGAGGGAATTTCTGCGCGCGTATTGTCAAGCGAGCTAAAGGATTTGGAAATGAATGGCTTTGTTACCCGGAGCGTTCATGCCGAAACATTCCCGGTGGTCGTTGAATATGAGGCGACCGGTTATGCGGACTCCCTGCGGGATGTGTTGAAGGCGCTAACCGCTTGGGGAACGATGCACCGGAAAAGAATTAGAAGGCAGGCGGAGCTGGAGCGGCAAAAGACATCGAAGCACACCTAAGTATAACATCTCACCAGGGAGGATCAATCAGCAAATTGCTCGTGAGTGGTCAGGAGTCCGCCAGTTTTTTCTTCTTGACCCGGTTGTTCCGGATCTTGGAAAGGAACTCGGTCGTCATGCCCAGGTAGGAAGCCAGTGCGTATTGCGGCAAGCGCTGTACGACGGAAGGGTACATCTCCAAAAACTCGCGATAGCGTTCCTCTGCACTGTAAGTAAGTGAAGAGATGACCCGGCGTTGCTGAAACGCCGCGGCCTTCTCGGCCATCATCCGGAAAAGCGTCTCGAATTTGTGATCTGATTTTTTTAGGGCCTGCTCGCGATGGTAGTCAATTTGCAGGATCGTGCTGTCCTCCAACGCTTCTACAAACATGGTCGCCGGCTGCTGGTTGACATAGCTGTTGTAGTCGGTGATCCACCAGTCCTCGATGGCGAATTGAATGGTGTGGTCGAGGCCTTTGTGGTCGATCACATACGCGCGCAGCGCCCCCGCTGCGACGAAGTTCCGGTGTTGGGCAATAAACCCGGGTTGAATGATCGCCTGTTTTTTCCGGAGCTTACGGAGTTTGAATTCTGCGTTCAAGGTGTCACTCTCGGCAGTGGTGAGTGCCAATCGCTTTTCGAAGTTGGCCCGCAGGAAATCGAATGGTTGGGATGTCATTGTTTAGGAACCAAGAAAAAGTTGAACTAGTTCAACGCCTTTTTATGAACTGGTTCATTTTTAACCCTATGCTGATCCGTCAGCTTTGTAGGGTAATTAAATCAAAGTAAAACGTATGTCACAAAAATTGAAAAACAAGGTCGCCGTCATCACGGGCGGCAGTGCCGGGATCGGACTGGCCACGGCCAAATTATTTGCAGCAGAAGGTGCCCACGTCGTGATCACGGGACGAGACTTGGCCAACCTCAACAAAGCTGTAGACGAAATCGGCAGGGGCGTTGTCGGTGTTCAAAGTGATTCGGCTAACCTAGCCGATCTGGATCGGTTGTATAAGACGGTGCACGAAAAATATGGCAAGATCGATGTGCTGATCGCCAACGCCGCCGTGTATGTGTTGGCGCCGCTGACGGATTTTACGGAAGCGATGTTCGACAAGCAAAGCGATGTGAACTTCAAAGGCACGTTCTTTACGGTGCAAAAAGCGTTACCGTATTTAAATGCGGGCGCCTCCGTGGTGTTACTTTCTTCAGTGGTCAACGAGAAAGGCATCCCTAACCACGCTTCTTACGCCGCCACGAAAGCTGCCATTCGTTCCCTGGCCAGAAGCTTTGCCGTAGAGTTGATCGGGCGCGGCATCCGGGTGAATGCGCTCACACCAGGCCCTATCGACACCCGGGTGTTTGATACGGTGACTTCCTCCAAAGAAGAAGCCGAGGCTATGAAAAAAGCCATGGGCGAGTTTACGCCGCTAAAAAGAGTAGGCAAACCCGAGGAGATCGCGGCTGCCGCCCTCTACCTCGCCTCCGACGACGCGGCCTACATGATCGGCGCCGAGTTGTTGTTGGATGGGGGACTGCGGTCGCTTTGAGTTTTGCATGGGTGTATATATGACTTTGCTCTTCAGGGATGAACCTGGAGAGCATTGTTTTAAAGAGAGTCTGAACAGATGGGTAAGAAAAAGCATTTGTCATCTTGCCGGTCAGTGAACTACCAACGAATTCTTCGGGCCCCGCCATTGCAGCCCCCGGCAATAATCATGTAATGGTCGTCGGTGATAAAGATCTTTATGTCATCTAAACATTGAATTCGATATAAACCGAAGTTCCCTTATCCGGGGCGGAGTGAATGTCCAGTTTGCCCTTTAGAAAATCCACACGATGTTGAATGCTTGTCCAACCCATGCCTTTCGATTGCTCCAAGATGCGGGCATCGAATCCCTTGCCATCATCTTCAACGGTTACAGAAAGAATTCCTCCGGTTTCAGTGACTTGAATGATCGCTGTTTTAGCACCAGCATGCTTTAATGTATTCGTAATCAATTCCTGGACGATCCGATAGATGGTGATGGCTACGGTTTGAGCGGGATTTCCATTGGCAAGGCCCATGGACTGATAGCTGACGTGTAGCGCGCCACTTTGATTAATGTCATGGCAGTAATCTTTTAGTGCGGTATCCAACCCAAACTTCACCAACGCCTCGGGCATCATGTTATGGGCCACCCTTCGCATTTCCAGGATAGAACTGTCCAGCATGTCCATGCTGCGCTCAAAGGCCTGATGGTTTTCAGGCGTCATGACCAGATTTCCCTTCATGGCACTAAAGGCGTATTTTATTCCGGACAGCATTCCCCCTAATCCATCGTGCAGATCTTTCGCGAGGCGGGTGCGCTCTTGTTCTTCGCCTTTTAACACAGCTTCGATGGCGGATAACTGCTTTTCAGTTTCCAGTTCTGTGATGCGTTGTTGCTGGAGCTTTTGTTTTTGTTTGTAGGACCGGTAGGAAAGTAAGGAGATGATCAACAACGTGATGGCACCACCAATTAAAATATAATTAAGGGTATTTTTTTGACGGATCGTTAAGGATTGAATATTTGCTTCCGCCTTTAATCCATTGATCTCTTGTTCTTTTTTCTCGACATTATACCGCACTTCCAATCCGGCGATCTTCTCTTTGCTTTCGTCTGAAAACAGACTGTCGTTCAGTGCCAGGGTTTTTTGCAGGTAGAGGTTGGCATTTTTATAGTCTCCATTTTGTTCATGCCATTTCACCAGGTTGACATAAGCATTGCGTCTGGCCGCTTTTAAATCGTGGCCATGTGACAATAAAAGAAGGGTGTCTAAATACGACTTTGCCTCTTTCATTCTGTTCATCCGGATCAGGCAATCGGACAATGCCTCGAGTATATTGGTTTTCTGATAGACATCTTCATTCAGCGTTGCATACCCCAACGCTTTTTTATAATGCGCTACAGCTTTGTGGTGATCTTTGTTATTTTCATCCAGGTATGCGCTGGTATAATAAAATTGTTGCAGATAACTTGTGTTTTCCAGCTTCATAATAATAGGTTCCGCTCTCTTCAGCACCGGAGCAGCCTGTATAAACTCTTTTTGGTTTATGAGTCTCATGGAATAGTTTAACAGCCTTGCGGCCAGCGACCGGTCATTCTGACTTTTTTCAGCAATAGCAATGGCCTTCTTATCGTATTCAATTGCTTTTGATGCGTCATGAATTTTCTCGTAGAGCTCTGCAAGGTTGGAATAGACCGTCGCTAAAAAGGGGTGATCCATGGGTTCAAAGACCCGCGCCGATAGGGTAAAGTTGTCAATTGCTTTTTCGTAGTCCCCCAACTTAAAATAATCGCCTGCAATGTTATTGTATAAATGACCTGTACTCTGCCTGGCTTTTAGTGATGTGTCATTTTTCAGAGCGAAAAAAGCAGAATCTGCATACAAAAATGCTTTTTCATAATCCCCCCGGTCACTAAAATAGATTTGACCGATCATAAACCCTTTTTGAAGCCCTCTCTTGTAATTCGTTTTTTTACTGATCGAGATAACCTCGTTCATGTACGGTAAAAAATCGGACGTATTGTTGTTCAGCGCTTCTACTACATACTCCAAAATTGCCTTTACCCGGAAACTGTCCCGCTGTTGGCGCTTGTCAATTTCGGTTTTCAAACTGTCTAATACATGCTGTTGTGCGGACCCTTCGGATAAAATGAAGACACAAAATGTTATGAGTACGATAAAACGAAAATTCATTCGATCCCTGGTTATAGAGATAAACTTATGCAAATAAACCTGTAACCTCCTCTCTCTCCTCCTCTTTTTCCATGATTTTTTCATTTTTCAGAAATCTCCTGTTTTTACAGGATGGCGGGCGCCCTGCGATAGCGTGATCTTTGTTTCACCAGCGAGGAGGCAAGTCTGCACTCAAGACCTGGCACTGGTCACTTAAACCCAAAAAAATGAAAACTTCGCTACGCTATGTGATCATGGCATTGCTACTATTGCCCATGGCATTATCTATTACTATTTCCTGTCGAAATGATGAGCCGGTGCCATCATCAGAAAAATCCATTACATCTTTTTCCTTCCTCGCTGCAGACAATCCGATTCTTTCATCGGATGTGCACGGCGTCATCTCGGGGGAAGAGATCCATTGCGTATTTCCAGCTGGCGTTTCGGTAACGGCCTTGAAGCCAACCATTGTGCACACCGGTAATGCCATCAGTCCCGCATCGGGCACCCCAACGGATTTTACCAACGTGGTAAACTACACGGTAACGGCAAAAGATCACAGCAGCCAAACGTATGCGATTTCTGTGACCGTTACTCCACCGGTGTTGTCATCCAACAAAACCATTACAGCCTTTTCGTTTCTTGCAACGGATAATCCAACGCTTTCCGCCGATGTACAGGGAACGATCAGTGGACAAAATATACTCTTCACGCTTCCTGCCGGCGTTTCCGTCACAGCGTTAAAGCCCACCATTGTGCACACCGGTAGTGCCGTAGATCCTGCTGCAGGGACGGCTCATGATTTTAGCACTCCGGCCACCTACACCGTGACGGCAGAAGACGGCAGCACGCAGGCGTATGCCATATCGGTGTCCGTCTCGGAATCAGGTCCTTCTGTTTATGTTGTCGGGGGGCAGATGTTCTTCGGCACAAGCTACGCCAGGGTTTGGAAGAACGGAACAGGAACAAATCTTACCAACGGCGATTATAATGCTTATGCGACATCCGTTTTTGTTTCGGGCAACACGCTTTATGCCGCGGGTAGTCAAAGGATAGGGAACAGTTATGCCATGTATTGGAGAAGGGAGAATGACGTAGAACTATCTACTCCAAAGCTTAATGAAACCAACGATGATGCTTATGCCAATTCTATTTATGTCTCGGATAATAATGACGTTTATGTTGCGGGACAGGAAAATCACGGTGCCGGTATCGGCTATATAGCAAAAGTCTGGAAAAATGGAGCGGCAACTCAGCTTACTACTGCGTCGGGCGCTGCTCACTCGGTTTTTGTTTCGGGCAATGATGTATACGTGGCCGGGTGGGAGGAGGTCGCTACCGGTTGGGTTGCGAAAGTCTGGAAAAATGGCGTGGCTACTAACCTTAGCCCTGCAGATCAAAGAGCGTATGGTCATGCCGTCTTTGTTTCGGGGAATGATGTATATGTAGCGGGTCAGTATTATAATGGATCAACCTTCCTTCTTGCGCTTTGGAAAAATGGGAACCTTGAGATCATAGACCCTAATACGCCAGGCACCGACGTCTCGTCGATATTTGTTTCGGACGGTGACGTGTACTTAGTGGGAAATGAAATTAGAAATGGCCAATACAACGCCAAGGTCTGGAAAAATGGAGCGGGTACTTTCCTCTCCAGCGTGGCCAGGTCTGATGCCAGGTCTGTGTATGTGCACAATGGTGATGTGTATATAGCCGGGTGGGAGTTTGACAATAACGACAAACAGGTGGCCGTACTCTGGAAAAATGGTGTAGCCACCACGCTCGCCACCGACGCATTTGCCTATGGAGTGATTGTAAAATAACAGGGTGCAGCTATAAGAGACGATGCCCTCCAGGGATTGGCCTTGGAGGGCATCGTTTTTAGAAGGCCGTCTAAACGAAATGAGGACGGTGGGCATGGAAAAAAGCATTTTGCTATCTTGCCAGCCCATGAACTACCAACGAATTCTACCCATCCCAGCCTTGCAGCGGTACGTCCGGTACTTTGGCGTTTTGGAAAGCGATGATGCTGGGGCTAGCAAATCATATGGGGTCATCGCCGACGGTTGTCCGGGACTCATCTTTCAGGAAAACCCCGATGCCTTTTTAGATCATTCGGGAAATGTATTGCCTCAACTGTTTTTGCACGGCCTCACCACAAAGCATTCCGGCAAGACGGCCAAGGGATCGTTTCGAAATATTGGTGTTTATTTTCAGCCGCACGCCATCAAGGCAATTTTCGGAACGGATGCATTTGAACTAACGAACCAGTATGTTGACCTCCAGGCTTTGGTGAAGAACGATCTTGCCAGTCAACTCCTGGAAGCAGCTTCCACGGAAAAGAAAATCCAGATCCTGTCTTTGTTCTTGTGCGATCGGCTCGATCAGAATAAGCACCGAGAAAATCCGCGGATCGCATGGACTTTGGAACGGATTATAAAACAAGGCGCTGAAACATCTTTGACGGAAATACAGGCGGAGCTTAATTTGTCGGAGCGTTCGTTGGAAAGAATATTCAAAACTGATATCGGTATTTCACCAAAATTATTCACAAGGATCACCCGTTTCCAGTCATCCCTCAATCACTTGCGTAGCCAGAAGTTTGATTCGCTTACGGATGTTGCGCTGAGCAATTTGTTCTATGATCAATCGCACTACATCCGGGAGTTTAAAGAATTTGCCGGTGTAACGCCAAAACAGTTTTTGCGGCAAGCCCATGAACAAGCCGTGAACTTCCCGGAGTGGCGCGCCTAGCCGTGTCGGTTTTATACTATTTGCTTTTTTTCTGTGCTGATAGTTTTGAGGAAAAACAATCAGCAAAATGGAAAACAAAAACAACATCACCGTATTCGGCGCTACCGGCAGGATCGGCAAAGAACTCCTGAAATTATTGTCACAAGCTCAAATTCCCGTGACCGCGGTTACCCGCGATAAGAACAAGGCGGTGATCTTTCCAGGCGTTGTGTGGGTGGAAGCCGACATGAGCGATCAGGCCAGTCTCCACGCCGCCCTGCGCGGAAGTCGTGCCGTGTTCTTGGTGTCGAGCGTTGGAAAGGATTTTGTGACGCAACAAAACAACGTAATCGAAGCGGCGCAAAAACTCGGGGTGGGACACTTGGTAAAGCTCTCATCGGGCGTTGCCGATAAGGAGTCGCCGTTGTATATCCCGAGGGTTCATGGTGAAGTGGAGGCGTTTCTCCAAACGTCCGGTCTGCCGTATACGATCCTTCGTGCCAATGGCATGATGCAAAATTGGTTGGGTGAATTGGCGGAGTCGGTAAAACTGGAGCGCAAATTTTATGAATCGACCGGCGACGGCAAGCGGGCTTATGTTGACATTCGGGATATTGCCGAGGTCGCTTTTGAAGTGTTGACCGCACCCCAGGCGCACAGCAACAAAACCTACTTGCTCACCAGCGACGAAGCGGTGAACTACGATCAGGTGGCCAGGGCGCTGAGCGACGTCGTTGGCGAAGCCGTCACTTATGTTCCCATATCGCTGGACGAAGCCGGCCGCGAAATGAAGGAAAGCGGGATGCCAGGTTGGGCTGTTGAAACTTTTCTTGCCTATGATCAGGCCCAGCGCAACGGACAGGCTGCATTTGTCAGTCGCGCGGTGCAAGATATATTGGCGAAGCCGGCGCGAACAATCGAAGATTTTGTGCGGGACTATGCGGACCGGTTCAGGTGAGCAGGCCGTACGAACATGCCCTCCGGGAAGGAGTCCGGAGGGCATCGTTTTTTTTCGGTTGGTCGTGGTCTTGGGCAAATCACCAAATTTTGTGTAGTATTATGACCTCGTAGCCCAAACCACCAATGAAGCGACTTTTTAGTTTCTTCTTCCTGCTCCTCATCCTTCTGAATACCATCGGGTATTATGAAGTGTTGCTGTTCATGGAAAAGCAACACTACGACGAGGCCGTTCAAAAGATCAATGGCAACGAAAACGAAATAAGCGGTAACGTGCTCCTCAAAATTCCGCTGGCCTCACGCTTCAATGAAGACGATAGCGAGTACCGGAAAGCCCAAGGCGAGATCACCGTGGAAGGCGAGTTGTACCACTTCGTGAAACAGAAATTGTATCAGGACACGCTCTATATCATATGTCTCCGCGATGCCAAAACCTCGGAGGTAAGGGAAGCCCTTTCGGACCTTTCCAAAACCATGGCCGACCAAAACCATAAATCCGGCAACACACAAAAAGGCGTCGACGTTTCCTATGCAAAATTTTATACGCTCAGCACGACCGTGAAAGGGCGCACGGAAGCCGGGTGGACCCGCTTACTGCAGCACATCCCAGTGACAGATCTCTATCACTTTAACACGTTAGCTTCTATTTTTCATCCTCCCTGTCTCGGATAATTCCATTCTCCATCGACAAAGTATTTTCGAATCTTACCAGGAGATACGCTAAACGATCTATTGTTTTCAGAAAGGATTCATTCTGAAGGCAACCATTATTATTATCCAAGAAATTCATATGAATAAGAGTATACGATTACTTATACTTTTTCTATGGCCATGCCTTTGTATCACGACAAGCGCGCAGACGATAGAGAAAGACACGATCAAATCAACGCTGCTCGGGCCCGTGACAGTAGAGGGCTACCCGGACCGTCAGCATGCATTGCCCGATGTGGCGGGTATGAACATCTTTGCCGGAAAGAAAACCGATGTGATCAACCTGAGGAATGGCGACGCCAACCTGCCGCAGAACGTAGGGCGCACCATTTTTGCCCGCATGCCCGGTGTGAACCTCTGGGATATGGACGGCGCTGGAACGCAAATGAACATCGGCACGCGCGGCACGGATGCGCACCGGTCCATCGAAATGAACATGCGTCAAAATGGATACAACACCAACTCGGACATGTTTGGGTACCCGGAAAATCACTACACCGCACCCATGCAGGGTGTGAAACAAGTCCAACTCGTTAGGGGTTCGGCGGCACTTCAGTTTGGGAGTCAGTTTGGGGGGATGATGAACTATGTGATGAAAGAGGGCGATACATCAAAAGTGTTTTCGCTGGAGAGCGAACAAACCGTGGGGTCTTTCAACTTCTTCAATTCCTTCAACGCCGTCGGGGGAACAAAGGGCAAAGTGAACTACTATGCCTACTACGACAATCGCCACGGCGACGGATGGCGACCAAACTCGGCGTTCAACTATCAGGCGATATATGCGAGCATACGATACTGGTTTTCGGAGAAAGGAAGCATCGCCTTCCAGTTCTCCCGGATGGACTACCGGCAACAGATCGCCGGCGGCCAGACCGACGCCATGTTTGAGGCCGACGCCCGGCAGTCGAATCGGGCGAGAAATTATTTCAGTCCCAAGATCAATGTCCCGGCCCTGCTTTTCAACTATGCGTTGTCACCGTCCACGCGTCTGCAGATCACATCGCATGTGGTTTGGGGTGAGCGGAGCAGTGTGCAGTTTATCAATACCGCGAACGTTGCAGACACCTTCAATACGGTGATCGGTTCATACAACCCGCGCCAGGTCGACCGCGATCACTACAGCGGTTTTACAACCGAAGCCCGGTTGTTGCATCGCTATGAAATGGGGAAGGTCAAAGGGGTGTTGGCGGGAGGCTTGCGTTATTTTAATGAGCACACCAAGCGGAGACAAAAAGGCAAGGGCACGACCGGGAGCGATTTCGACCTGAGCCTGATCGGACCCTATGGAATTGATTTGAAATTCAGCACCCTAAACTATGCGGCCTTTGTGGAGAATGTATTTTACCTGGCGAAGAATTTTTCCATCACACCCGGCTTTCGCTATGAAGTGATAAAGTCTGATCTGACGGGCGTGATCAACAACGCCACGTTCCCCGTAGCCTATAAAGGCAATCGCACCTTCCCGCTGTTTGGTGCAGGATTGCAATACCAGGTGTCGACGGGAACACAATTGTATGGCAACATCTCGCAGGCATACCGCCCGTTCTTATACGCCAACATCACACCGGCAGACCAGATCGGGCAGATCGACCCCAACCTGAAGGACAGCAAGGGCTACGACATAGATGCCGGGTATCGCGGCCACCTCGCCGACTTCATCAACTTTGACTTCAACGCCTTCTATCTCTTCTACGGCGACAAGATCGGCAAAGTGACGGCGCATGCCAACGACAACTCCACCTACCTTCTCACGACCAATGTTGGAAATTCGGTAGCAAGGGGTTTTGAGGCATACATCAGTCTTTCGCTCCTGGGGCCGGTAAAACAAAATGTGCGCGTTGCAGATTTGCGTTTGTTCAATTCGTTGGCCTATACACACGCCCGCTACACCAGTGGCTCGGTCAACAATGGAAGTTCGGATGTGTCGCTCGCCGGCAAACATGTCGAGAATGTACCGGACTGGATTGAACGGGGAGGTCTCGAGTTTTTGTACAAGCGATTCTCAACCACAGTGCAAGTGAGCTATGTCAGCAACCAATTCAATGATGCGAACAACACGGCATTTTCGGCTACCGGCCTGGTGGGTGAGATACCGGCCTACACGCTTTACGATTGGTCTTTTAACTGGTCGTTCCTGAAACCGTTTCACATCTCTGGCGGCGTCAACAACATGGCTGACACGCGCTATTTCAGCCGAAGGATCAACATGTATCCCGGCCCTGGAATTTTGCCGGGGGATGGAAGGAGTTTCTTCCTCTCGCTGGGATTTAAGATCTGACCGGAGAAAGAGTCTAAGGACGGGGACGATTGAAGCTAATGCTTAAGGGAGAGACCATCGACATTATAGTTAATATTTGTGATGACGTTAGGGATGATAGTCTGATGATTGATGATAGCGTGTAGGGTAACCCGCCTAGGCGGGTTGTTGATGACATCACGATTGACCCCCGGTACGCTCGATAAATATCGAGGCGCACCGGGGGCCATTGTTCGGAAAGCCCTGCGGGCTTAAAAGTTGTTTCGCCTTGAGTGGATTAACTCCACATGTGGATGATTTGGCCAATAAAGCCTGGAAGGCTTTTCGAACAATGGCCGTCAGTGAAACTGACGGATAAAGGATTATGCATGGCGTTAAACCCTGAAAGGGTTTCCCCTGCGGGGGACCTGTCGATCCGCGGCGGCCACTTTGTAAAAAGGTTGGAGAGGTTTCTTGGGTGATCTCAGGGTCAATGTCTTTGGCACGTCTCAGCAATACATGTGCGCATAGACTAAGCCCCGACGAATCAGACAATGATAGGTGAGATGCCTTGTTTGCAGGAGACTCTGTAGTATCCTGTCAAGTCCGGGCGTTACTCATGCTCCTTCCTGCCATTCGTTTTTATGATCTTCTTCTCCCATTCCCATCCTGCATCCGTCTTCGTGAAGTAGGTCTCGCGCGTTTGCTTTGTTTTCATTTCCTGATCCAACATCACGACGAAGGGAGTCAGGTTCTCCATCGTGGTAGTGTATTCCACCAGCGCGCGATTGCCTTCCGCGTTGATCGTGATCTTGTCGATCTCGAGGAGGCGCTCATCTGCCAGCTTCACTTTTTGCACGTTGATCGACTTGGCGGTGTCGGACGTCGGCAGAAAATAGGGTGTTGATTTTTCTGTGAAGTGCACCAGCGGTTGGCCGATGTCGGCCGAGGTGTGGTCGACTTGGGCGGTGACATAGCCGTCTTTCTCCAGGCCGTTGGCCTGCACTTTTTGAACGGTGATGTCGTCGCCACAAAAGACATTGTAGTCCACTATTTTGGGATAGGCTTTCGCCTCCTGGAGAAGCTGCTCGACTTTTTCGCGATCGAGCGTGTTGGACTGGCACCCAGTGAGCAGGAGGGCGCCGACAAGAGAGAAAGCAGTTAAGATCTTTTTCATACGCATGATTTTGGAGTTACCCGGACCCGGCGGCCGGGCGACTCCAAAATTACAATTTCATTTTCAATTGAGGCAGGCTACACGCACAAAAGGTTGGCCTGGGTTGGACGCGCCACCTTAGAATTGTTTGAGGAAACTCACCTTGGCAATCTGCGCGACCTCGCGGACGGACGGATCGGTCGTACTTGCCCGGCTGTTATAGACCAGGTACACATACGACAAGGGTTTGTATTCCCACGACAGTCTCACGTTGTAAGCATTCGTATGGGTTTGTGTATTTTTTTGGAAGAGCCCCACCAGCTGCAGCCGTGGATTGAGCGCCAGCCGGAGTTGGGTAGTATACAGCCGCACGTGCTGGGTCGTAAATTGATCGCCGACTTCCTGAAAGTAATTGTCGTTATAGCGCAGCCGCAGGGTGATGTTGGGGAGCGGCGAAACGTTGAGCTGAACATCCGTCAGGTCCAATCGTCCATTGAAGTAGCTGCCGCTTTCGTACAGGAGTATATAGGACACTTTTCGTGAAGCATTGCTTCCCAGGGAGAGGGCATACCGCGTGTAGGTGAATTGCCCGGCGGGAATATATACGCCCAGCGGTTGGAAGGGGTCGGAGAGGTGTTGATAGGACGGCGTTACACTAAACCCGATATATCCTCCCGTCTGCAAGGTCAACCATACGGGAGTTATTTTCACCGACCGTTCAATCAGTTCACGGCGGGTGATCGAATGATAGAACTCGGATGCCACACCCGGCTCGAACGAGCGGATGAGTTTCCGGTACGGCAGCTTTTGTCCCCGGTAATACCAAAAGAAACCTGGCGCCGTAGCCACAACGTCTTGCCTGGACACAAACCCGGCTTCCGGGTTGAAATCTTTTGTGACCACGGATTCGCTAAGCCAAAACTTGAACCGGTTTGTCGTATAGAAGTAACGTCCATAGGCAGCAAGCCCACCTGGTTTTTCGGTGGTGCCCGAGTGCATGGCCATGACACTCAAAGAATGGGCTTGTTTAAATCTGAAAAAACCATCCAGCGCCGTCACAGCGTTGACGTGCCCGGGCGATGACTTTGTCGTCACCAGCACGCCGAGCCGGTTCTGCTTCCCGATGTTTTCCGTATAGCGAACGGTGGCGAAATGGCTTACGGGCAGGGTGTCGTATGCATGCTGCCGCACCACCATGGCGCCGATACTTCGCTTCGAAGAACGGTATACGGTGCGCGCCCCGGCGTCGATCGGGATCGGATTCCCAAGCGCATCCAAACCAATGCGTCGGCTGAAGAAAGGTTGTATGATCATGTTGCCACCCGACAGATCGTCGTTTGGTGAAATTCCCGGCCCGAACAGCGAGGCATTCTCGAGAAAAAATTGTCGTTTCTCCGGGAAGAATACCGAGAAGCGGGTGATGTTGTTCACT
Organism: uncultured Chryseolinea sp.; assembly: GCA_966211885.1. GTDB lineage: Bacteria > Bacteroidota > Bacteroidia > Cytophagales > Cyclobacteriaceae > Chryseolinea. The sequence continues at coordinate 10,115 of CBIHQM010000045.1, read as the reverse complement.
TGCAGGTCGGCGTCGGCCTGTGCAAAGTCCGTGTTGAAGGTGAAGTCCGCCACGGTGTTGGGGTTGATGGCCCACTTTGCTTCGCCACCTATTTTATAGTTGAGTGTGCTCGAACCGTCTTTGTCATGGCGTGAGAAGAGCACATAGGGATTGACTTGCAGATTGGTGCCCGGCGGGGGCGGTTGGATCCCTTTCAGGATACCGGCATACTCCATCCGGCTGAACCCGTAGGATCTTGGATACTTTGACCACACCGAGATCTCGTTGCTTTCGCGCCGCAGCCGGAGAAAATTGATGCCCATTTCATGAACATCTTTTTTTGCATAGCGCAATGTCTTCCAGGGAATAGCGAACTCCGCCACCCAGCCCGAATCGCTTCGCGAAGTGCGCACCTGCCAAAGTCCATTCCAGTCGCTGTCGAAATAGGTGTCGTCAAACGAGAGATAATCTTTTTGCGCGCCGTAGGGATTTGTGACGAAGGACATACCGTTCCGGTGATCGGAAAATCCATCGAAGACAATGGCAAACGTGTCGTGCGCCCGCCAGTTGAAGTCGCGCATGAGGTCCGGGGCTTTTAGCGATTTGGCGCCGAGTGTGTCGCGGCAAAAAGCAGCGACGTAGATGTAGCGGTCATCATAAAGGATCCTGACTTCGGTGGAGTCGTTTGCTTTGTGCTCCTGGTAGGGCTCTACCTGGGTGAACGAGGAGGCGGGCCTGGTTTTCGTCCAGGAGGTTTCCAGCAATTTTCCGTCGAGACGGATGTTGTCGGTTGTGGGAATGGCCCATACTTGCGGCTTCACCGAATCCGGTTTGAATGTTTCCTGCCCGTATACATCGAAAATTAAAACAGTGTAAAAAAGAAAGACGGCTTTGCGTTTCATGGTTTGGGTGACTAATGATGGAAGCAAAGAGCGTCATAATACGACAGGACCTCAACCCGAAACTTGCGCTGTTTTATCCGGCTTTTGGAACGAATTGTCTTTGATCTTTCGCAATCCCTTGTGGATAACTATATATTTGACGGTCAATCTCAAGACCTGGACGAATGGAAAACAAGCTGATTTCCTTTTTGCAACTCTTTATAAACATTCCCGAAAGCGATCAAAAGATCATCGCCGACGCCTTTCAGCTCAAAACCTTTGAAGAGGGTGATTACTTATTTCAATCCGGTCATGTTTGCCGGGAAAGGTTTTTTATTTGCAGTGGCATTCTGAAGATCGTGGTCATCAACGACAACGGTGTGAAGGTGACACATTACTTTTTGAAGCAGAACCAGTTTTGCACCATCCTGGAAAGCTTTATTAAGGAGACCATCGCCGACGAAAACATCGTGGCCGCATGTCCCGCGGAAGTGTTGAGCATTACCAAGACAGGCCTGCTCGCGCTCTACAAAAAGCTCCCTTATCTCGAGAAACTGATCGATCAGATCACCCAACAAGCGTTGCTGGACAAGATCAAAATCAGGAACACCTATCTTGGCTATGACTCCTCTACCCGTTACAAATTGTTTTTGATCCAGCAATCCGACATCGCACTAAAAGTTTCCCTCAGCGATGTTGCCTCCTACCTGGGCATCACGCAGCAGTCCCTAAGCCGGATCCGCAAAAATCTGAAATAGACTTTCCTTTTTTACCATTTGGTAAATAATCCCGGGGGTTGTGTTCAGACCTTTGTAAAAAAAAGGAAAGTCATGAACACAAAAAACAAAGCATTTTCATTGGAAGGAAAAAGGATCATCGTCTTAGGAGGAAGCTCGGGCATAGGATTGGCGACGGCCCTGGCTGCTGGAGCGGAAGGCGCAGACGTTGTCATCGGATCCAGCAATCAAACAAGAATGGAAGCTGCGGTAAAGAAGCTGCCATCTACCGCGAAGGGTTATGTGGTCGATCTGTCGGATGAGAATCAGATCAGGGATTTTTTCAAGACGATCGGAAAATTTGATCACCTCGTGTATACGGCAGGGGAGAACATCAGCATCAGCGCGATCGCAGCATCGGATGCGACCCATGCGCGCAAGTATTTTGATATCCGGTATTGGGGAGCATACTTATCCGTAAAGTATGGCAGCGCCTCCATACGCGAAGGCGGCTCCATCACCCTGACCAGCGGCATTGCCAGCGTGCGCCCCGGAAAGGGATGGTCATTGGGAGCCAGCATCTGCGGCGCCATGGAGGGACTGACCCGCGCCCTGGCGATGGAGTTGTCACCCACGCGCGTCAACATCGTCTCACCCGGCGTAGTGAAGACCGATCTCTGGTCGTCGCTCAGCGCATCAGACCGCGAGCAACTATACAACGCCACCGCCAGTGCACTACCCGTCGGGAAAGTAGGCGAACCCGAAGAAATTGCCCAAACCTACCTCTACCTCATGAAGCAGCCGTACAGCACCGGCCAGGTAATAACGGTTGATGGCGGAGGCGTCCTGGTTTAATAAGACCCCCGCGACAAGGATGATTTAGGTTGAGCCATTATCAGGCGTCAGGAATCCAATGCAAGTCTTTGGCATTTCTCCTGGCTCCTGGTTACTGGCTCCTGGCTACTGGGTTTTGGCTTCTGGCTACTGAATTCAGAGTCTCCGCTCCAACCTTGACAATCGCACCGGGTCCGGTATCTTTGTTCCATGACCCTCCAATACTGCTCCGACCTGCACCTCGAGTTCCCGGTAAATAAAAAATACCTGGAGGCCAACCCCATCAAACCCAAAGGAGAAATTCTTTTGTTGGCGGGCGACATTGTTCCTTTTGCAGTAATGGAAAAAGAGAACGCTTTCTTTGATTTTGTTTCCGGGAATTTTGAACAGGTTTATTGGGTGGCCGGCAATCATGAATATTATCGCTCCGATATCCTTCACCGGACCGGTGTGGTGAATGAAAGGATAAGAACAAATGTGTCGCTCGTCAATAACGTTTCTGTCCGGTACAAGAACGTCCGTCTGGTCTTTTCAACGTTGTGGTCGAAGATCGATCCAGCCCGGGAGTGGGTGATCCAGAAAGCGATGGCGGATTTTCATTTGATCCTAAACGGCGATAAAAAAATAGTTGTGCCGGACTATAACAAGCTTCACGATGCCTGTCGTGATTTTCTTTCGCACGAACTTCAAACCCAAGAGGAACAACCGACCATAGTAGTGTCGCACCACGTGCCCACGCTCTTTCATTACCCAGAAAAATACCGGCACAGCGAACTCAACTCAGCCTTTGCGGTGGAGCTCTTTGAGTTCATCGAAAGTTCGGCGGTTGACTATTGGATCTACGGTCACAATCATTCTGCGGTCGCCAACTTCAAGATCGGCAAGACTACATTAACCACAAATCAATTGGGGTATGTCGAGTACGGAGAGCATTTCAGTTTTCAGCGGGATAGGGTGATACAGTTATGACCGTGCCTGTGATGAGCTTTCATCAACATCGGCAAAGCTGAATAGGTATCGATTCAAAATTTCATGAGCTCTCCCTGAACGGGAAACTCCAGCCTAACCCCAAGCGTATTCAATGAATTTAATTGGGTCTTGATTTTTTCCTCGCGGTCGTCCAACGGCTTCATGTGCGTGATCACCACGGGCAAGCCCGCGATGGTGTTACTGGAGGCTTTGTCTAGCGATGCTAGTTCCTTCATGAGCAACGCCGGTGTCAGATGGCCAAACAATAATTTTGTTGGTTGTTCATTTGAAAAGGAAACCTCGATGAAGATGGCCTTTAATTTTTTTGCTTTGATCAGCCCCCCAACCTGTTGCCACAAGGTGGCGAGTTTGTTCGACTGCTCCACCTCGTCGGCGCCGGTATCGCCCAGGTATAAAAGGTAATCTCCGCTTTGCTCTACCAGAAACGCTGTGCTCTGGCCCGGTGAGGAGTGACTCAATTCAAATGCCTGCACCCGCAACGTGGTTTGTTCCAGCGCGACGGCTTGCCCAGGAACAAGCGGGGTGTAATGATATTTGTTCAGCATCGGTTTCTCTCCCTCATTCCCAAAGTTTGCCCAGCTTTTCCAGCTGAAATATTTTTCTTTGATCACGTCCAGGCAAAACGGTAAACCATAAATGGGTTTTGGCGAATCGTCGGGCGAGTTGATGATGAGGCCCGCTACGTGGTCGAGGTGGGGATGGGAGATCAGGTATCCTTTGATATTTTCTTTGAGGAGCGTGGTGACATTGCCTTTCAATGTTCCCGAAGCAACGGCTTTTTCAAGACCGGCATGCACGGTACCCGCGTCCAGGCAAACGTAGGCATTGGCGCCGGCTGCTCCCACGAGGTACGCCGACAGGTTGCTTTCGTCGCTGCCGCCCTTCACGCCAAGCGGCACCACCTGGAAAGAAGTCTGCCCGATGGCGAAAACAAAACAAAGACAAAAGGAGAGGCTGAGAATATAAGTTTTCAAATTCATGCGACAAGATACAGGGTGGCGGGCCGAAAGTGATTATGGAATTGTTAAAATAAATTTTGCTCCCGGCACAACGGCAAGGGACTTGCTTTGTTTGTGTATTTCGCGTTTATTCACCTCCCAAACCCTCCTATGAAACACCTCCTAAACCCGATAGCCGTCAGCCTGTGGATGCTCGCTGTGACGGGCTGCACCCCTAAAACAACAACACAAGAATCCGCGGTCGACAGCGTGGCCACTGTTCCGGCAGTAGAAGCGGCAGAACCCGGAGCGATGCCTCGCGTGGAAATCAGGTACAGTGGCGCCGTTAGGGATGAAGTGCTGGCGTCCCTTGAGACCCTTCCGATGTTGTCGGATGTGGAAGCCTTATTTGGACAATCCATAAGGGTTAAAGACAGCCTTTACGAAGCCGTTGGCATGAACGGTATTGAAAAAGATCCAAACAATGGTGAGCTCATCAAGTCGGCCGTAGGGAAAGCGTACGAGGGCATACTCGCCTATCAAAATTCATTGAGCGCCGCCTTGCCAAAACTGGGCGGCTGCCCGGACCTGTTTGAGCTGACGCGCGTACCGGAGCCCGACGACTCATCGTTGCTGAGACTCCCCGAAGTAAAAGCTTCACAGGTTTTTGAACACAACGGCTTTTTCTTTCTGGGAGGCGCCCCCTTTGTTTCTAAAAGACCCGCACCCGAAGGCGCGGGGTTTGCCGATCCCAGCGGAAATCCGGAAACCCGTTTTGTTGCCGGCATCACGGAGAATACAAGCTACTTACTAAAGTCGATGTTCTACTATAAGCAAGCCCGCGCTCACGTAAAGTTTGGTCCGCCACTCAACGGCTATGAAGGATCAGCGCATGAAGTGAACGGGGTCGGTTCGCTCATTCACGAATTCGATGGCCGGATACCCGCGCTCTTTTTGACTGAAAAGGGTATCGTGCCCGCATACCTGGTTTCCGTGGAAGTGAAACTTTCCGAAGAATACGGTTGCATTTCGAGTCTGCCCCAAAGCGAGTTTGCATGTTCCACCGATCTTGCTGAGAGTGACATTTTAGGAATATACATCGCCTACAAGAATACGTCCTTTCCTTCCTGCACGTTCACTCGCCACGGTGGCGTATGGACTGCCGATCTCAATGGCGACGCCATACCGGATCTGGCTTGTGTCTCCGGTGTCTTCTCGGGTGCAGCCAGCGATACGATGGCGGAGGCGTTGTGGTTCGTCAACGATAAGGGCCAGTGGAAAATCATCGACTGGGGCCGTGAAGTTGATTGCACATGAAAAGCCGCCCGCCTGGCAACAAAGCGGTGGGGCTGCTTTGTGTTTTCTTTGTCCTGATACTAATCGTTTCACTCGCCTCTAATCACTACTACCCTGTGTTGGTCATTGCCGGAGAATTGTCCGTTGGCACATGGCTCTCGGGAGTATTGCTGGTGGTGTCGGCAACGACAGCCCTGATCATCGGCATGCGCCGCGGAGGGTTCCCCTGGTTTCTGATATCCGCTTTCTTTTTCGTGCTCGCCCTCGATGAGCGATTCATGTTTCATGAGCGAATGAAAGAGTACATCGTCTTTCACTTTACACACAATTACATGCGCTCGCGCCTGATCAATGAACTTCCTGTGATCGCCGGGGCCTGCGTGGGAGCGTTTGTCAGTTTCATGCTGTGGCGTCATCTGCACGGCAGAAACCGGGTATTGCTTCTTTGTGCTGCGGTGCTGGGTACGGCCTCGGTTACTATCGACGTTCTCGAAGCGGGTGTTCTTTGGGAAGAATGCTTTAAGCTTTTGGGTGAGTTATCCATCGCCTGCGCCGTGCTGGGAGAAGTGGAGGAGTAGTATCAGTCATTTTTATTTGATGCGTTCAGAGACATTGTACCAATTCCATTCCCAGGTCTTTCCTTTATCGGCGGTGAACGCCTGGCTCCAGACCGGGTTGTCTTTGTCGCGCACATCCCAGCGAAACAGCACAATGACGGCTTTCCCCTTGTAGGTGTCCTTGCAAAAGAAATGTCCGATGTTGTTTTCAAACGAGCCCACCGTCGGCGGATCGAGCGTGCCCACGGTGCTGGCTACCCAATACAAACTCCACAGTTTTGTTTTTGTGTCGAAGAGCCGCACGGTCACACCTTCAAAGGGCTTGCCGCTGCCGCGGGTTCCGTCAGGGCCGGGCATCTCGGTGGTGTAATAGGTGTCGGTGTTGCCAACGTCGCCCAGGATCCTGAAATTTTCATCCGTAGATTCGAACTCGGTCCAGTCTAGGCAGTTCTCCAGGCGTTTGTTCAGTCTCCGGTGATACATTTTCCAACGGCCCACCAGGAAATCAAAATCGCGCGGCGAAGATGTTGCCGAGGCCGTAAGTTTTAATTCACCGTTGGCGTCGAAGGTCAGAGGAGGTATAGGAATGGAAGGGTCAGCATTCAAGCGCTTGCGGCGGGCCGGTCCCACATCGCCGGCGAGGCGTTCTTCATACATGTGCCAGTTCCATTCCCAGGTCTTGCCGTTGTCGGCCGAGAACGCCTGGCTCCAAACGGCTTTGTCGGGATTCGTGATGTCCCATTGTGCTTTTACAAGAATGGGTCTGCCATGGTATACATCTTTGGAATAAAATGTTCCGATCGGCCCTTCAAACGATCCTACCACAGGGGCGTTGTCCATCACACCCGACTGGCTGTCCGCCCAATAGATGCTCCATAATTTTGTTTTTACGTTGAACAACGTGAGTGACAAGCCTTCGAAAGGTTTGCCGTCGACCGCACTCTTGTAGGTATTCATAAAGGCGGTGCCATTCAGAATGCTGTGAACTTCGTCGCTCGCCTCAAAAGTTGTCCAGTCGTTGCTGTTGCTCAACCGCGTCTTCAATTTTTTGTTTTGAATTTTCCACTTGCCGGAATACCAGTTGAAGTCCTCGGACGACGATGACGTTGATGGCGTGATTTCCAATTGACCGGAGGGAGTGATCTTTAAATTTTTGTCGACGGAAGTTTGGCCGTGGCTTTGAAAAGGTTGCCACGCAAAACCGGAAGCAAGGGCAACACTAAAGAACATTTTGCGAAATGCTTTTTTCATGCTTGAGGGAGTTAGGGTTAACTGGTGAACGTGTATTCCAAGGTACATATCCCCTACGTTCAAAGCGTACTTTTGACAACGCGTTAAGAACTTTTTAACAATTTTGTTCAGCCTGCGCTGACTCGGGATGCTCAGTATGTCCCAGCTTGGGGGAGGTTACGGAGGGGGGCTTTTGGAATTCCATAATATTATATACATTTATAAGTAATATCATCGTTCGAAATCATATGAAAGGAACATACCTGGGCGAATTTGAGGAAATCGTTTTGTTGGCGGTCGGCATCCTGCGCGATGGCGCCTATGGCGTGAGCATCCGGCAGGAGATCGAAGACCAGACCACCCGCAATGTGAACATCGGCGCCGTGCATACGGCTTTGCATCGTTTGGAGGACAAGGGCTATCTCTCCTCCCAGTTCGGCGAGGCCGAAGAAGTGCGGGGTGGCAAGCGCAAGCGATTGTTCACCTTAACGGCCACCGGCGTCAAGGCCCTGCGCGATGCCCAGGCCATCCGCAAGCAAATGTGGGCGCAGCTTCCTAAAGTATTATTGCAACAAAGTTAAACATCACGGCAATGAAACATACACCGCCGGCTCTGGCCAAGCGACTTCTCCGATGGTTTTGTCATGTCGAATTTATCGAGGAGATCGAAGGTGATCTCTATGAATTGTTTCAACAGCGCATGGAGAAGGAGGGACGTTTTAAAGCCCGTCTGCATTACTATCGCGATGTGCTGGACGCCACCAACCTGTATCGCTCACAGCCGCGCAAGAAGAACCCTCACCAGACGTTGCCGCTGCGTGATCGACTGAAACATTTTTTTGCCATCGCCATCCGGAACATGATCCGGTCGCGATCGTCCACCGCCATAAATCTTTGCGGACTGGCCGTGAGCCTGGCCAGCTTCCTCTTTATTGCGCTTTACATCGTAGACGAAACAACATACGACACGTTTCATCCGGATGCAGCAGACACATATCGCATCAGCTATTCGTTCAAGAGTTTCGACGGCCAAGAAGGAAGGGACTCGCGGGCCGCAGGGCTGTGGAGCGTTACGCTAAAAGAGATGATGCCCGAAGTGAAACACGTCACCCGGTTTTCGCGTTTCGGCTGGCCCGGGAATGTGTGGACCGGCAACCCCGACAATGTGTACGTCGAACAACAATTTTTTTGGGTTGACTCCACGTTCACTGACATTTTTTCCCTGCCCCTGGTCGGCAACGGCGACGCCAGGCAAGTTTTGAGAAACCCACAGGAGGTCATCGTCAGCGAGACAACCGCCCGACGTTATTTTGGCGACAAGGACCCGATCGGGCAATCCATTACCTATGCGCGCGACGGTATGAACTTTTCGTTCACCGTCGGTGCCGTGATGAAGGACTTTCCTTCCAACACGCACTTCAAACCCGACTTTATCGCGAACAGCGTCGCGTTAAACCCGCTCTGGAAACGCAACGACGAAGACCGGATCAATTCCTGGGGGGATTCTTTTTCTTACTCATTTATAAATGTAGAGCCGGGCACCGACTTGAATAAAGTATCGAAAACGCTTCAGCAAATCTTCGACAAGAACCTTGGCGAACGTGCCAAGACCACGCACCCTATATTGATACCGCTGCACGACGTACATTTTACTACCGGTTTCTTATTTGAATTGGATACGCCGGGTGACAAAACGCACTTGTATATTTTTGGTTCCATCGGTCTGCTCATCCTGGCGATGGCTTGCATCAATTACATGAACCTGGCCACCGCCCGGAGCATCCGCAGGTCGAAGGAAGTCGGCCTGCGCAAAACATTGGGAGTGAGCAAGGCCATGCTGGTGACACAATTTCTGGGCGAATCATTTTTGATGACGGGCATCGCCATGGTGCTCGCCATGATTTTATTTGCCGTGTTTCTGTCGACATTTAATATGGTGACGCTGAAAAATTTCGACCTGTTGGTCGTTGGCCAAAACAAGACGCTGTATCTCTTGCTGGTATTGTTTGTCACCGTGGGCATTCTTGCCGGCAGTTATCCCGCTTTTTATCTGTCGGGTTTCAGGCCGGTAGAGGTGCTGAAGGGTATGTTGGTCACCGGCCGCGGTCCGGAAAATTTCAGAAAGGTGCTGGTCATCCTGCAAATATGCATCACCCTAGTCCTGCTCACCGGCACCTACGTCATCCAACGCCAGCTCGCTTTTATTGATCATACCCGGCTTAGCGAGCACAAAGACGAAGTGGTTACGGTGCGCCTGGGGAAAATCACCGCCGACAAGATGGCGGCCTATAAACAAATCGCCAAACAAGATCCTCGTGTCAAAGAGATCTCAACCGGCCCGCATTTGCCACGCAGGGAAACGTTTAGCAACATGCAGCGATCCATGAAGTTCGATGCGCTGAGTCAAACCATTTACTCCTGGGACCAACTGGACGGTGACTTTGATTTCAGCAGCTTGTTTGGTCTGGAGGTGGTTGCTGGTAGAGGCTTGTCGGCCGATAATCCTGCCGACAGCTCGGCCATTCTGCTCAATGAAAAAGCAGTGAAAGAATTGGGCATAACACCCGAAAAAGCCTTGGGACTGGAAGCGGAGGAAGTGACCTTTTTCGAGAAGCAAGGAGGAATGGGGCGCCTTGTTACGCGTCACAAAGTGATCGGTGTGGTAAAAGATTTTAACTATGCCTCCGTGCGGCT
>CBIHQM010000044.1:0-24678 GCA_966211885.1 uncultured Chryseolinea sp. | reverse complement strand
GGCCAGACTCTTGAAATCGGGTTTGGCAAAGGTGGAATTGATCTTCATGTCGGACTTGTAGACACTCACGTCGAATATGCCGCGGCCCATGACATCGGACGATACTTTGCCGTCGATCTTGAGTTGCTCGGGTAAAAAGAACGCCTTGTCGACATGTTCCACGGTCTCTTTAACCTCTTTGCCGTCTTTGCCGACATCGTAAGTTTCGACCCAGCGGTAGGGGATGACCAGCAGTGGCCCGTATACCGTTTGTGGCCCCGACCATTTGTCTGACACTTCGTCGATCACCCTGTCGGCGCGCTGTTCGCGTTCATAGATCATTTCCTCGATCAAATGCGAGGGGAGGAGCAGGACCAGGATGAGAAAACCAATCGAGAAAAGCTTCACCATAATGGATTCCTGGATCCACCGGTTAATGCGTTCGAAAATGTTAAGGGTCACGGTTGTGGGTAATGTGTCCATGGTATTGTGATTTTTGTTTATAGGATAAGAGGACCTGTTATTTTATTTGATGGAAAGGATTTCAGCAGGAAGCGCTAAAGCTCCAGGATTCTGACTTTTGGCTTCTGGCTCCTGGCTTCTGTCTCCTGAATATTTCACCTTCGATAAGATGGATTCCAACAGCGGCAACATGGTGCCCAGGTTTTTTGATTTGATGACAAAGTTCCAGAGCGGCTCAAATTTTTTCCAACCCCCGCTATACAGGAAATGTTTCAGCGTATGCTTGGCCGAGTCGTGTGTGAGGCTGGCCCGCATAATGTTGGACCAGGTATAAAATTCTTTGTAAGCCCAATGATATCCTTCTTCCAATTCGCCGGCGGATAATTTTTTTGTTTTGTAAACAACATGGCGTGTGTCATATAAATCCCAGTTGCTGGTGGTGATGCGATCTTCCCGTTTCATGTTGGCATAGAGGGCAGTGCCAGGGTAAGGTGTGAGGACGTGATACGTAGAAGTGGTAATTCCATTTTCAACACCCCATTCCACCGTGCGTTTGAACACGTCGCGGTCATCGTCGTCGAGCCCAAAGACAAACGAGCCGTTGATCATGATGCCCAGCGCATGAAGCCGGTCCACCGCCTTGCGATAATCCTTTTGAAGATTCTGTTTCTTGTTGCTTTGCTTCAGATTTTGAGGCGAGAAGGTTTCAAACCCCACAAACAGACTGCGCAACCCGGCATCGGCCGCTTGCTCGATGAGATCGCCGCGCAAAATGGAATCGACCGTGGCCGCGGATTGAAAGACGCGGTTCATGCCTTTCATCCCTTCGAATAGCGCGGAGGCAAATTTGGCATTGCCCAACAAATGATCGTCGAGAAAATACAGGTGACGTCCCGGCAAACGGTCGATCTCCGCCAAGGCATCGTCCACCACTTGCGTGTAGAACGTTTTGCCCCCTTCGAAGAACGCATCCTTATAACAAAAGTCGCAGTGATGCGGACAACCGCGCGTGACCACGATGGAGTTGGGCACCAGGTAGAGATGGCGCTTGATGAGATCCCTGCGGATCGGTGGAATGTTTACCAGCGACCGGACGGCAGACGCGTATTGTTTCTTCGGCTTCCGGGCTTTGAAGTCTTTGAGGAACTCCGGGAATGTTTCTTCTCCGGGCCCCAGGAAAATGGTGTCAGCATGCGGTGCGGCTTCCTCGGGTAAAGAGGTGACGTGTAATCCGCCGAGGACAACATAGATGCCACGGGCCCGATAGTGATCGGCAAACGCATAGGCGCGATAGGCATTGGTGATGTACACTTGGATCACCACCAGGTCGGGCGTGTCGTTGAGATTGACTTTCTCGACGTGTTGATCTTGCAGATCGATCTCGTCGTCGGGCGAGAGATAGGCGGCCAGCGTAGCCAGCCCCAGGGGAGGAAAAAGGGAGTATTTTATCGGGCGCCAGAAGGGACTTTCGGCTTCGGTGAGTGCGGGCAAGATCATTTTTACTTTCATCGGGATAGTGATTAAGGATGACGTTTATTTCAGGACAATCATGCCGAGGATGATTTTAGAATAGGCAATCAGAAAAGGAATGAACGCATTCAGCGTACCGGAAACACTAAAGCCATTCACCTGCCGGGCATAGCCAGCGTAGGCATACAGGAAAGGTGAACAGGTGACGAGCAGGGAAAAGATGTAGCCCTGGGTGATTTTTCTCATCCGCAAAAGCACAATCGAGAACACACCGTGCACGACCGACAAAACGATCACCACCCACTGAAAAATGATCCACCACGAAGAAGAGTGTGTCGAATGAACACTGGCCGGAACGATCAGGGTGCCAAAGTAGATCCAAGCCAGCGCAAGCAGCGGAACGGCGTTGATGAGCACCATATACAACAGGTAGCGGGAGAGGAGGCTTTTAAAAAAATCACGGAGAGAAATGCGTTTGAGTCGCGCAAGAAGCCGGGAGAAGAGGGGTGACAGATGGGTCTTCAATCCCCGCAGCATGCCGGTGAATTTCATCCAAACCAGTAGCGCTTTTATCGCGACGACGTTGGCACTGGGGAGTTTACTTTTTATCCTGACCAGAAACCGGGTGAAGATAGATGACAGATAGGTCTTCAATTCCCGCAGCATGCCGGTGAATTTCATCCACACCAGCAGCGCTCTTATCGCGACGACGTTGGCACTGGGGATTTTGCTTTTTATCCTGACCAAAAACCGGGAAACGATCGCAGCGCCATGATCTTTCAGCTTCTCCAGTTGATCCGTAAATTTTATCCACAGCAACAAGAAGTGTATGGCCAGGAGCCGGATGCTCCAAAACAGTAAAGCCTTTAGGGCATTCAGCCGGGTGTTAAATTTCTTTGTCATTTTAAAAGTACTTTCAAATTCAAAGTAACTACCTAAAAAAATTTTATTTCTGTTGTTTCACCACGGCCTCCAGGGCATCGAGGTGTTTTTTAAAAGCGGTTCGCCCGCGTTCGGTGATCTTATATTTTGTGTTGGGTTTTTTTTCGACAAAGGATTTGGACACGGTCAGATATTTTTCGCGCTCCAGGGCCTTGATGTGCGACGCCAGGTTGCCGTCGGTGATGTTGAGCACTTCTTTCAGGGCATTGAATTCAAAGCCGTCGTGCGTGACCAGCACCGACATGATCTGCAGGCGGACGCGGTGTTCTAAAGCCTTATCCAGATTTTCGAAAGGGTTCTTCACTTGTCGTACTTGTTATGCATGATGGCGCCATACACGATGTGCAGCACCCCAAAGCCCAGCGACCAGAAAATTAGTCCATATCCCGGGAGCATCGCCGAAACGAGACCGAGGATGATCTGGGAATAGCCCAGGTAACGGATCTCATCGAAGGTGTTGGCGCTTCCCTGGATGAGGGCCAGGCCATAGAAGATGAGGCTGGCCGGGGCTGCCAATCCGAAGTGATCGGTGGCCAGCATGATGAGTATAAAAATGCCACCCGAAACGAGCGGGACCGACACATTGATCAACATCCGTTGGCTGGCGGCCGACCAGAGCTTGACGCCTTGTTTTTTTGCTTTTTTTGAGCTCAGGAAAAGACCGGTGGCCAGCGAGGCGATGATCACCAGGGTCGCAATGAGGATCAGTCTCAGCAGGGTATCGGGCTCGCGGACGGAGTAGATGCGGAATTTGAGGGGCGAAATCGGGTAATGTACGGTGAAATAGGCCGCTGTGGCCCCTGCCAGCGCATACAGACCGGCTAAAACCCCGGAAAGGCCGGTGAGGGAGATGAATTTGGCCGATCGTTCCATCATGTCGCGGATGGAGGCGATGTCTTTTTCGTATTCCTGGATCTCTTTCATCTAAAAGTACTTTGAGTTACAAAGTTAATGAACGGAACCACTTCTACAAGGTTTCGCAGGCTCCGGAACAAGTATTTTTGCTTTGCGCGAACCCTGGCAAAATATTTTCACATCGGGGTTGGAAGTTTCCCACACAAGTCCTTAATATTGCACTCCTTTTTAAGCATTCCTCCTTAGCTCAGCTGGTTAGAGCATCTGACTGTTAATCAGAGGGTCCTTGGTTCAAGTCCAAGAGGAGGAGCAAAAGGTCAGCCACCCGCACAAACAGCAGGTGGCTTTTTTTATGGACTTCCGGTTCTTGCAACGGTATGCCTATTGATCGCTTAAAGGACATCTTTCCTTCATTCTTTCTTCCCTGAAACCTTCAAATCTCCCTTTGCATCCTTTCCGGGCAATACACGGCCTGCTCCGGGCTTTTCATTTCCGCCTTTTAAGCAGATTACACGGATAATCTGTGTCATTATGACTTATTTTTTAGGTCAAAAAGGGCCTAAAATGGACATAATGACATTAAAAATCGTGAAAAATCCCTCCGGCACACTTTTCCCTAATACCCACTCAGTGATTCAAAAAAGAATGTCAAACAAAAAAATAACAATCATATGAGTATCGTACGCTATAGCACCGCTAATGATTACACCCCGACATCATTCAGCAATTTGATCGACCGTTTCTTCGGCGATTCTGTGGCCCGCAGTGGTGGCTCTTCTTATTCTTTCGTGCCGAAAGTAGACATCGTGGAAAACGATAAGTCCTACGAGGTACAAGTAGCCGTTCCCGGTCTTGCCAAGGAAGACTTCAAGATCGACTTGAACGAGAATTATTTGACCATCAGCGGAGAGCGCAAGTTTTCCAAGGAGAGAAAAGAAGCAAACGTTCACGTGGTAGAAACCCAGTATGGCAATTTCCGCCGCTCGTTCTCGCTGCCTGAAAACATCGACGCTGCAAAGATCGAAGCAAAATATAACAACGGCATCCTCGAGATCTCTATCCCCAAGGATGAGAAAAAAGCCGTAAAGACAACCATCAAGGTTAACTAAGGGTAAAGGGTTTAGGTTAGGTGGTTAGGCGCTCCGCAAGGAGCGCCTTTTTTATTTCCGGACAGTTGTACCCGTTTTTGCAGGGGCGCACACTTGCCGCCGGTAACCTGGGTTGAGTGATTAACGGGGGAAAAATTCAGCTCAAAGAAAATCTTTGGGTAAGGATGGACGTTCACGTCGTTTTTGAAAAAGAAACGTTAACTTTCTTACGCTCTCCACAGCAGATTGTCAGAGACAGAAAAAAGGGCCCGGTATGAAGCGATCTATTCTCATCCTAATCGTCATGTTGACGGCGTGTATCGGGGGCGTCCTCGGCTCCATCTTCACGCTAAAATTTTTCAACCTTGCCGGACCGGCCTATCCGTCCATCGCCGACCGCCAACAATCGGTGCTGGCCGCCTATGCGCCGGACACGTCCTACAAAGTTCCGGAAGGAATGGATTTTCTCAGCACCGCCAAACAAGTTACCTCCGGTGTCGTGCACATCCGGACCTCGTATGGCCCCGGCGATTTCAGCGTCAATCCCTTGGAGTTTTATATGGATGCCCCTGCGCGGTCGTCCGGTTCGGGCGTGATCATTTCGGACGACGGCTACATCGTGACCAACAATCACGTGGTGGAAGATGCCAACAACATCGAGGTGGTGATGAACAACAATCAACGCTTCTATGCAAAGCTTGTGGGCACTGATCCCACGACAGACCTGGCGTTGCTGAAGATCCACGCCAGCCATTTGCCTTTTTTGAAATATGGCGACTCCGACCGCATCACCCCAGGCGAGTGGGTGTTGGCGGTGGGCAATCCGTTTGATCTCAACTCCACCGTCACGGCCGGCATTGTGAGTGCAAAGGCCCGCAACATCGGCATCCTGAGAGACCGCAACAATTTGCAAGTAGAAGCTTTTATCCAGACCGATGCTGCTGTCAATCCCGGCAACAGTGGTGGTGCGCTGGTGAATTTGCAGGGCGAGCTCATCGGCATCAATTCGGCCATCGCCACATCGTCTGGAAGTTACCAGGGATATTCGTTTGCCATCCCCGTGAGTCTTGTGAAAAAAGTAATGGACGATCTGCTGGAATTTGGTCAGGTGCAGCGCGGGTTGCTGGGCATTCAGATCACCGACGTGAACGCCTCCATTGCCGAAGACCTTCATCTGAAAGTGAACCAGGGCGTGCTGATCAACCGTGTGAATGTGGGCAGCGCCGCCGAGCAATCCGGTTTGTCCAACGGGGATGTTATTGTGGGCATCGACGACCACTCGGTGAACTCGGTTTCCGAACTGCAGGAATGGGTTGCCCGCAACCGTCCGGGTAAGGAGATCAAGGTAGCTTTTTTGCGCGAGGGCGACCGCCGCGAAGTGAAGGCCCGCCTGCGCAACAACGAGGGCAACGAGACGGTGAAGAAAAAAGAAGTGAAGTTCGACCTCAGCGGCGTGCAGATCGAGGACGTTCCCTATAAAGAATTGGCGGCCCTGCAGTTGGAGGGTGGTGTGCGCGTTATCTCCGTCGCCACCGATAAATGGAAAGATACGGGCATCAAAAAAGGTTTTGTCATCGCCTACATCGACAAAATACCTGTCGACAACGTGGAGGACCTCAACCGCATCCTCGATTTCAAACGGGGCGGTATTCTCATCGAGGGCTTCTACCCGGGAGGGCAAAAGGGCACCTACGGCGTAGACTGGTGAGCAGCGCTATAACGTCCTAACATTTTCTTAGCTTTACGCACTTTTGGACTTTGGGCCCTTTCCTGGGTCCCTAAACGATCTCTTTCGCATGAAAAACTTTGGTATAAAAGAAGCGTTGGCCGAGTTGGGCCTCAAGAAAAGCAATCCCGGTGTTTCCACAGGCTCGAAATGGTATCGCTCCACCGGCGGCCTCATCGATTCTTATTCGCCGGCGGATGGGAGGCTGATCGGCTCGGTTCATGGTGGAGACGAGAAGACTTTTGACAAAGTAGTCAAGCAATCGGAGGAAGCCTTCCAGGTCTGGCGTACGTGGCCCGCGCCGAAGCGTGGCGAAGTGGTGCGCCAGGTGGGTGTGGCGTTGCGAAAATACAAGGAGCCGTTGGGCAAGCTGGTTTCCTACGAGATGGGCAAGTCCCTCCAGGAAGGGCTCGGCGAGGTCCAGGAGATGATCGACATTTGTGATTTTGCCGTGGGTCTTTCCCGCCAGTTGCATGGCCTCACCATGCATTCGGAGCGTCCCAACCACCGCATGTACGAGCAGTGGCACCCTATCGGCACGGTCGGTATTATTTCAGCCTTCAATTTCCCGGTAGCCGTGTGGTCATGGAATTCCATGCTGGCCTGGGTGTGCGGGGATGTTTGTGTGTGGAAGCCGTCTGAAAAGACGCCTTTGTGCAGCATTGCCTGTCAATTGATCACGGCAAGAGTTTTTGAAAAGAACGGCGTTCCGGAAGGCGTATCCTGCCTGGTGAACGGCGATGCGACGATCGGGCAGTTGATGGCCCGGGATGAGCGTATACCGCTGGTGTCGGCCACGGGATCCACGCGCATGGGCAAGGCCGTGGCGCGGACGGTGAGCGAGCGGTTGGGGCGCGCGTTGCTGGAGTTGGGGGGCAACAATGCCATCATCATCACCGAGCACGCCAACCTGGACATGGCCATTCGCGGCGCGCTGTTTGGCGCTGTGGGCACGGCAGGCCAGCGTTGTACGACCACCCGAAGGCTCATCATTCACGACAGTATTTTTGACGAAGTGAAAGACCGGTTGAAAAATGCCTATGCGCACCTGAACATCGGCAACCCGTTGGATACCGGAAATCATGTAGGGCCGCTCATCGACAAGCCGGCGGTGAAGCTGTACCAGGATGCGTTGCGGAAAGTGAAACAAGCCGGCGGCGAATTTGTTGTAAAGGGTGGTGTGTTGCAAGGGAAAGGGTATGAATCGGAGTGCTATGTGAAACCGGCCGTGGCCGTCGTGGAGAATGAATACGAGATCGTTCAGCATGAGACGTTTGCGCCCATCCTGTACCTGATCCGCTATAACAGCCTGGCCGAAGCGATACAAAAACAAAACGGTGTGAAGCAGGGCCTTTCATCATCGATCATGACCACTAACATGCAAGAGATGGAGCGTTTCTTGTCGGCGGCCGGATCGGACTGTGGCATTGCGAACGTGAACATCGGCACGTCGGGTGCGGAGATTGGCGGTGCGTTTGGCGGCGAGAAAGAGACGGGAGGTGGACGCGAGTCGGGTTCGGATGCTTGGAAGGCATATATGCGGCGCCAGACAAACACCATCAACTTCGGCGACAACCTGCCGTTGGCGCAAGGGATAAAATTTGATATTTAGAGATTTGCAAATAAGGATCAAAGGCTTATTTTTATACAGCATTCATACCAAAATTTAATTATGGCCGCAAGAAAGTACAGAACTGTCATGCTCATTGACGACAATGAAATTGACAACCTTATCAACCAGAAGATGATCGAAGCGGCTGCCGTTACCGACAACATCTACACGCACACCGGCGCAAAAAGCGCGATCGAATTTTTGAAGAACATGGAGAAGCTGGATGTGGCTGATCAGGTATTGCCGGATGTGATCTTCCTCGACATCGACATGCCGTTGATGGATGGTTTTCAATTCCTGGACGAATTCGAAAAGCTCACCAACATCGCCAAGAAAAAATGCAAGATCGTGATGCTCACGTCTTCCATCAATCCCCAGGATTTCAACCGCTCGAAGAAATACGAGAACGTGAGACTTTACCTCAACAAACCGCTTTCGCACGAAAGCATTGTGAAGCTGGAAGTCTGATCGGGCAATCGAAACGTGATCTCGTGATTTGAAACTCCTGATCTGTTCTTTCAGATCAGGATGCTGCTTAAAAGTCTGTCAGCAAATCCACAAATTTCTCATCCAGTTTGATGAGCATGGTAGGGGCGAAGTACTCCATTTTCATGCCGGACAGGCGTGGGATAACGCTCTGGATCTTTTTAGCCTTTTCTTTCTTGGCTTCGCTGGTAGCGATCTTCAGGATCTTCAGGAAGAGCTGGATGTTCTCGCAGTTGTCTTTCCCCGACAGGCGGATCTGCCGTTGGATGCTATTGGAAAGTTGGTTGAACAATTCGAAGTCGCGCAGGAGCGTGTATTGCAGGGCCAGCAATGATTTTATTTCCAGTTGGGCATAGGGATACTTCTTCAGGCTCACGTCGTTCAGCAGGCCGTTGATGAGCTTGGCAGCCTCTTCAAATTTGCCGCTGTAGTAACAGGAGATAGCGCGGTAGATGACATACACAATGTGCTTGGGCACGTCCATCATGTCGACCTCATAGTCCAGAAAGATGCTTTCATTTTCGGCATACAATTCCGCTTCGGTGCCGTTGCGCAGGTGGCGTTCGATCTTGGAGATAAGGAACTGTGTGGGGAACGTGAAGGTGGAGTAGTTCACCAGCAAATTCGCGCAGGCGTCGTTCACTTCCTCGAAATATTTTTCGGCCTGGCGGTATACTTTGTAGTGGTTGTAGTACTCCAGTTTCAGGAACTCGAACACCAGGTTCATGTGATAGTAGATCGAGTCGAGGTGATAGCTTTCGAAGATCTTTTGCACCTTGTCGAAGATATCTTCGATCGACTCGCCGTCTTGCTGCATGTTGTCGTCCACTTCCACGAAGAGACGGTGAAAGATGTACATACAGCTTTGGTATACGTAGAGGCGGTGTGACTCGTAGAGTTTGGCCACGTTCAGCATCTCCTTCATGAGCAGGCCGAGACCGAGTTTCTCCACTTCGCCGCCGTTGAGGAGGTAGTCGCCGTATTTTTTGAAATAGTCGGCCAGCAGGTCCTCGGCCTTGTCCACGGCCCGCATGTAGGCCACGTGGCGGTTGTAGAGTTGCGAATATTGGAAATAGTCCGGGGAGTTGATATTGAGCTTCTTGAGCGATTTGTAGATGATGGTCAGCTCGTTGGCCAGGTCGTAGTCCAGCAGCTCCTTCTCCAGCTTCTTGAGGGTGGCCACGGAAATTGCTTTCTTTTTGGTAAAAAGTACCTCATTGATGTTGGCCACTTTGCGCAGTACATCGGTGCGGGGGCTCTCCAATTGACCCATCAGGTACTCCTCGATCTTGAGGTTGAGGCGCGACCGGAGGGTGTAGTAAGCGTTGGCGTTGACGTCCAGTTCGGTCATGATCTTATTGTCCGAAAGCTGGCGTTCCCGCAGGGAACGGAGCAGATAAGCGGATTTCTCGGCGTTGCTCTCGATCAGCGAGTCGTAGATAGCCTTGAAATCTTTTTCCGAAAGTTGCTTTATAATGTTCTTAAGCTTTGCCATGTGTACGCTGTTAACAATCTGAAAATTTACAAAATTTATTACATCATCCAACAGGCTTAGCCATAGTTAAGGCTAAATCTTATTGTGAAGTTTGTAGTTTTACATCCTTCCAAAGGTAATGCGGTCGATCTACAAATTTTTACCATGCGTCACAGCACTTCTCATCACCGCCGGGGTTGTGGCACAGGGCGTGGACCAGGCGAAGAGCAATCTCCGAAAGCAAAAGTGGGATAAAGCTTACGGGCAGCTGCGGAAGGCGATGACCAAAGACAGTCTCAACACCGCCGCAGCCTACGTGATG
The DNA here is from genome assembly GCA_966211885.1 of uncultured Chryseolinea sp. Classification (GTDB taxonomy): domain Bacteria; phylum Bacteroidota; class Bacteroidia; order Cytophagales; family Cyclobacteriaceae; genus Chryseolinea. The sequence continues at coordinate 14,262 of CBIHQM010000044.1, read as the reverse complement.
GCGGAATACTTTTTCACCCCGGCCAACCCCGCCCACCAAGTCGACTCGGCCTACCGGTATGTCCAGCACTCACTCGTTGATTTTCAGAAGACTACCACCAAGCAACGGGAACGATTGAAACGTTTTCCCCTGGACAGCCTTGTCCTCATCCGGCTGCGACAGCAGATCGACAGCGCCGCCTTTGTGCGGGCCAGGACCGTCCACACCGAACAGGCTTATGTGGAATTCATTGCTCATTTCACCACGGCCCAGCAGCGCGAAGAAGCCGCTGGTCTTCGCGATGAGGTGGCCTACCAGGATGCGCTTTTGCAAAATACGCATCAGGCATTTGCCGCCTATCTCGACCGGTATCCCCAGTCGGCCCGGGCCCGCGAGGCCCGCACCCGGTATGACCGGTTGTTCTTCGAAAGTGCCACGCGAGACCAACGGCTGGCCAGCTATGAAACCTTTCTGAAAGATCATCCCGACACGCCCCATCGGAGGGAGGCCGAACAAAATATTTTTCAATTGAGCACGGCCGCCGGATCGATCGAAAACTATGAAAAATTTCTCCGTAATTACCCCGAAAGCGCTTATGCCGGAAGGGCCTGGAACATACTTTTTCATCTGCTTCCTGAAGAACAACGCGAGGGAAAATTCAAGAGCGACTCCCTCGGGGCCGTGATCGAGCTGGAGCATAACTACCTGGTGCCGTTTTTGCACGCCGGTCAGTTCGGATTCATGGATAAGGACGGCCACGAGATCATCCCGGCCGGAATGGACGAGTTGGCCAACGACTACCGCTGCGGCAACGTGACCGACGACGTGCTGGTGCTTCCCCACAACGTGGTGGCGCTGAACGGCGCGATCATCGCCAACGAACCCGCGCTTTCTGTGGACGACATCGGTGCGGGCTTTTTGTTGATGGAAAAGGAGGGTTGCTCCACGGTGATCCATAAAACGGGTTTTACAGTCGGCGGCGGCTGCGTTGACGACGCGAAAATTCTCAATGGAAAGTTACTGGCCCTGAAGAAGGACAACGGGTGGTCAACGTGGACGTTGACAGGGCGGAGGCTGATGCTCAATGTGTGGGATGAGATCAACGCCCTGAAAGATGTGATCGTCCTGAAGAAACAATCGGTCTTTACGCTGCTGACGATAGACCACATCGCCGCCTGTGCTGAGCAACAGCAGCCGGTTAATGGAAGCGAATACCAAGAGGTGAAGCCCTGGCCTGGCGACAAGATTGCCGTCGTCACCACGGAGGGGCCGGGGGTCGTGGACCAATCGCTCCATAATTATATACGACCTGCCAGACAGACCTTGACACCGGCCTACTTTGGCGCCACCATCACAAACGAATCCGGTACCCGTACCGTTAACGCTACCGGCGAGACCTCGCCCACCTTTCGCCGGGTGATCGTGCAGGACCCCTGGACGGCCGTACACGACGGTACAGCGTGGCGCTTGTTTGCCCCTGCTACAATGACCCACCAAAGCCCGGCATTTGACTCGGTGACCTTCGCCGGGCCCTTTGCCCTGGGCATGAAGAAAGACAGTCTTCGAATTTATTTTTCACCCCGCCGCTACATCACGTTGCCCCAACCCTTGCGCACTGAGTTTGTTCCGGGGCAGGACTCTTCCAGCTTTTTGATGGTAGAGCAGGGCGATAAAAAAACGATCTATAACCGAGCAGGTCAAAAGCTTTTCACCACGCCGCTCGAAAAAATCCAATATGCCGGTGAAGGTTATTTTGTGGTGCACAAACGGGAGAAAAAAGGATTGTTGAGCAGCGATGGCAAGCTCGTGTTGCCGGCGGAGTATGATGCCATTGGCTCGGTGAGCCATGGGGTGGTATCGCTGCTAAAAGCCACGAAGTTTGGGTTGTTCGATTGTCGGCGCAAGAAGCTGATCGCCCCCGGGTACAGCAAAAACCTGGTGCCGTATAACGACAAAGTGGTGGTGGCCTATAAAAACGGAGCCTACGGATTTGTGGCCTGGGATGGCAAACCCCTCGATGCCATTGAGTTTTCGGAAGTGCGCTACTGGAACGACACAGCAGCTTTTGTGAAGAAGGGCGGGCAATGGATGGTCTATGAGATCGCGGGCAAGCAGGTGCTGTTGGACAAGGTCAGTACCTATAAATTGATCCAGGACCGCCCCGGCGAAAAGCTCGCCATCGTGCAGTGCGACCGCCACTATGGGGTGATCAACAGCCGGAAAGGGACCGTGATCCCGATGACCTTCAGTGATATCATCAATGTGGGATCTCCCGGGGAGCCCCTTTATTTTACGGAAAAACACGTAGAGGAGGCCTCCATTTTTGTGGTGATCTATTACACCGCCACCGGTAAAATGCTCCGGAAAGAGGTCTATGAGCAGGACGACTACGACCGGATCTATTGTCCAGATAATTAACATACCGTTCAGCAAGAATTCATTTTCAATTCACCCTAATCCGTAACTTGCGGCCAAACACAGGATTATGCAAGTGCGTCACATCTCCGGAATATTGCTCATCTTCTTTGCCACCCTGCTATCGACAACGGTAAGCGCGCAATCTGCGGCACCCGACCGGCCTAAACTGGTGGTGGGGATCGTGGTGGACCAGATGCGGCAAGAGTATCTTTATCGATTTTATTCCAAGTTCGGCGACGGAGGGTTCAAGCGCCTGATGAACGACGGCTTTATGCTGCGCAACGCGCACTACAATTATGCGCCAACAGTTACGGGCCCTGGACACGCTTCTGTCTATACCGGCTCTACGCCTGCGATACACGGTATCATTGGAAATGACTTTTATGATAAGCAGGCCAAACAGTATGTGAACTGCGTATTGGATGCTCGCCAAAAACCGGTTGGCAATGATGCCGGTAACGGCGATGTTTCCCCGTGGCGGTTGCTGTCTTCCACGGTGACGGACGAGTTGAAATTGTTTACGCAAAAACGATCCAAGGTGATCGGTATATCTTTCAAAGATCGTGGTGCCGCTTTGCCTGCGGGGCACATGGCCGATGCCGCCTACTGGTATGATGCGCTCTCCGGAAAATTTATTACCAGCACCTACTACATGACCAAGCTCCCGGACTGGTTGGTCAAGTTCAATGCGCAAAATCTTCCCAATCAGTACCTGAACCAGGAATGGAAAACGCTTCTTCCGATAGAACAATATACCGAAAGCGGCCCGGACAACAGTCCGTATGAACGCAAGCTTGCCGGCAAGGATCGTCCGGTGTTTCCCTATGCGCTCAGTCAACTGCGCGGCAAGAACAATAACTTTGAATTGCTGCCGGCCACGCCATTTGCCAATGATTATCTCACGGAGATGGCCAAGGCCACGCTCACCAACGAACAGATGGGCAAGCACGATGACACGGATTTTCTCTGCATTTCTTTCTCCACCCCCGACGTGGTGGGTCACATGATGGGCCCCAACGCGGTAGAGTTGGAGGACATTTATCTCCGCCTCGATCGCGACCTGGAAGATTTGCTGAAACATCTCGATCAGCAAGCCGGTGCCGGGAACTACACGGTGTTTCTCACGGCCGATCATGCGGTGGCCGATGTGCCGCAGTATATGAAAGACAGCAAAATGCCGGCGGGTTATTTTAACGAAGAGTATCTGAAAGCAAAGCTCAACGAATTTTTGGGCACCTACTATCCCGGCCGCGATTTCATCGAGAACATCAGCAACCAACAAATTTTTCTCAACCAGCAGGCGTTTCAACGCGATCCGAAAACGTCGGGCATCGACATGTTGATCGTTACCGAGTTGATCGGAAAATATTTGATGACCGTGGATGGTGTGGCCAACTACTACACGGAATCCATCCTGCGTCAGGCCGCCTACGATGAAGGTGGTCTGCGGGGATTGTACATTCGTGGCTTTCATCCAAAGCGCTCCGGCGATATTCTTATTTCGCTGGAGCCCGCATGGCTGGAGTCCGCTGCGGTGGTGGGAACAACGCACGGGTCACCTTACAAGTATGATACGCATGTTCCGGTTTTGTTTTATGGTTATGGCATCAAAAAAGGGTCGTCGATGCGCTATCATCCGATAACCGATATTGCGCCGACAATTTCGGCCTTATTGAAAATAAAATTCCCCAGTGGCGCCACGGGTCAACCGGTGGTGGAAATCTTCGAATAAGCCCCCCGGAACCGGGTGTATTGGATTAGGGTGGATGCTGAATGCATGCATTCACCGCTTACCCTTGAAAAAACCATTCTAAAAAAATCTTTTGAGCGGCAATCCGGTGTTCAATTCTACATCGTATCTTTAATTTTACGGAGCCCATCCCATGAAGTGCTGAGGAATTCCTGACCATCGCACTTCGTCTTAAATTAAGTCAGGTAAGGATACGCGATTTTGTAGTGTATTCCGAAATAATGGCTGAATGTCGTTAGGCATCGGTGAATGGTTATAACCATCTGGAAGTGCATGAGAGTATATTTCGAAAGGAGAATACTAGTCGGTTTTATCGTTGCGTTTGCCATCCTGGCCCTGTTGGGAGTGTATACCTATCGTTATGACACAGAGTCACGGGTTACCACGATGCAGGTTGCCCACACTAATGAAGTGTTGTACCACATTGAACAACTTAACTCTACGGCGCTGCGGCTTGAAAAAGAACTGCACGAATTCGCCCTCACCGGCGATACGGCCTTTCATTCCATTTATAAAAACGAATTGCTAACGGCTGCCCACCACGCCAGCATGTTATCGAAAATGATAGGCGACAACCCGGCACAACTTTCGGGTCTGGACAGTATACGGCTGTTGGGTCGCCAGAAAGTAGGGATCATCAAAAAAGTGATTGCCGCGGGAACGGTCTCGCCGGCGGCGTTGCGCACGCTACTCCCCTCCGAAGAGAACACCCGCCTGAGTGATCTCCTGGCCGGCGTGATCGCCCGGATGAAAGACCGTGAAAAAATATTACTCCAGCATCGCGTGGAAGCCAGCCGGGAAAGCGAATCCAAAACCATGAACACCTTCATGTTGTTACAATTCGCGTCCGCCATCCTCCTGATCCTGGGTTTCTTTGCCATCAACTTTTCGTTTCGCAAGCGGATGTTGGCTGAGCAGTCATTGCAGGAAGCTTCCGCCGAAGTTCGCGATCTGTACAACAATGCGCCGTGTGGCTATCATTCACTGGACCACAAGGGCATGATCACGGAAATGAACCACACGGGATTGCAATGGCTGGGGTACACGCGCGACGAGATCGTGAACGTGAAGCATTTTACCGAATTGCTCACGCCGCAAAGCCAGGGGGTGTTTCAAAATACATTTCCGTTATTCAAAGAACAGGGATATGTCAACAACGTGGAGTTTGATATGATCCGGAAAAACGGCGAAACATTTCCCGTCATCGTGAACGCCGCGGCCATGAAAAATGAGAACGGCGAGTTCATCCGGAGCCGCACCACGGTGTTTGATATTACCGAAAGAAAAAAAGCAGAGGAAAAAGTGAAGCTCCTCAACAACGAGATGGAGGCCTTCACGTATTCGGTGTCGCACGATCTGCGGGCGCCGTTGCGTTCTATCGATGGTTATGCCCGCATCCTGAAAGAAGATTTCGGACCGGGCATGGACAAGGAGGCCAACCGTTTGATGGACGTGGTCATGCGCAATGCCCGCCGCATGGGGAAACTGATCGACGATATGTTGGACTTCTCCCGCGTCGGCCGCAAGGATTTGTCGAGCAGCCGCATCGACGTGGACGCGATGGTCGACAGCATCCGGCGAGAATTAGTGGAGCACGAAAAAGGTCGCGACATCCGTTTTGATATCCGCCCCCTGGCCAGTGTGGAGGCCGATAACAATTTGATGCGGCAGGTATGGACAAACCTGCTCTCGAACGCTTTAAAATATACCAACAAAAACCTTTTGACCGAGATCACCATCGATAGCCGCCAGGAAAACGGCCATGTCGTCTACTCCATCCGTGACAATGGTGTAGGATTTGATATGAAGTATGCCAGCAAACTTTTTGGCGTATTCCAGCGCCTTCACAAGATCGAGGAGTTTGACGGAACAGGCGTAGGGCTGGCGTTGGTGCATCGCATCATTTCCCGCCACGGTGGCAAGGTTTGGGCGGAATCGGAACTGAATAAAGGGGCAACCTTTTCTTTTTATATACCTTCAGAAACAAATATTGTACGTCATGACAAACAAATCGGCGGTTGAAATCCTTTTAGTAGAAGATAATCCGGATGACGCGGAATTGACCATTCGGGTGTTGAAAAAACACAACCTGGCCAACAACCTCGTTCATCTTCACGATGGGGAAGAGGCCCTGAAGTTCCTGTTTGAAAATGACATGAACATTCCCAAGATCATCTTGCTGGACCTCAAGATGCCAAAAGTGGATGGCATCGAGGTGTTGCGGAAGATCAAGATGGACGAGGCGCGAAAGATCATCCCTGTCATTGTGCTCACGTCGTCAAAGGAGGATCGTGACATTATTGAGTCGTATAAATTGGGTGTGAATGCCTATGTGGTGAAGCCCGTGGAATTTGACAAATTCATGGAAGCCGTGGCTCAGCTCGGATTGTTTTGGCTGCTGCTGAACCAGTCTCCAAAGTGAGCCTGACGTGAGTCAAAGAAATGGCGAAGTGAGAACCGTAAACTGATGTGAGTATGGACATGAAACCGTTGAGAATCCTTGTGCTGGAGGATGTTGAAGATGACGTGGGATTGATCGCCCGTGTACTGCAAAAGGAAGGCATTTTGTTTGAAACGAATCGCGTTGACACCCGGCAGGAATTTGTCGAGGCCCTGCGAACGTATGAAGCCGATGTGATCCTTTCCGATCACCGCCTGCCGCAATTCAACTCCTTCGACGCCCTCAAACTTTGCCGGCGCGCCGGGGTGCAGATCCCGTTTATCCTGGTGACCGGCTCGGTCTCCGAAGAATTCGCCGTGAGCTGTCTCAAACAAGGCGCCGATGATTACGTGTTGAAATCCAATCTCATCCGGTTGCCCACCGCGATCATCAACGCGCTAAAACAAAAAGCGCTGGAGCGGGAACGGAAAAAATCCGACAGCGAGTTGCGAAAACAAAATGAAGAGCTGGTCAAGATCAACAAAGAACTCGACAGCTTTGTCTACAGCGTATCGCACAACCTGCGGGCCCCGCTCATGTCGGTGCTCGGCTTGTTGAACCTGGCGAAGATGAACGACCAGGATAACGAAAATGTGCTCGATCGTTACTTCACCATGATGGAGCACAGCATCCAAAAACTTGACGAAACGCTGAAGGAGATCCTGGACTATTCGCGCAATGCCCGCAACAACCTCAACATAAAACGCGTCAGCCTCCACGAGATCGTCAACGACAGCATCGAACGCTTGCGCTATATGGAGGGATCTGACCAGATCGTCAAAGAGATCCAGATCACGGAGACCGTGCCTTTGTATTCCGATGGCTACAGGTTGTCCGTTATCTTCAACAACCTGCTTTCCAACGCCATTAAATACCGCGACTTGCAGAAGGACGAATCCTTTGTGCGCTTTGCCATCACCGTCGACGAGCGCAAGGCTTCCTTTTATTTTCGCGACAACGGCATCGGCATCGCCGAACATCTTCTTCCCAAGGTATTCGATATGTTCTTCCGGGCCACCGAACGAAGCGAGGGCGCGGGGTTGGGATTGTATATTGTGAAAGAAACCGTGGAGAAATTGAGGGGTACCATTGCCGTGGAGTCCACTTTTGGCCAGGGCACTTCCTTCAAATTTGAAATCCCCAATATTCATTTACCGGATGAGTTAGACTAACGGAATTGCGCATGGCCGGGCGTCGTGTTGCATGACCCGAATGGGACTTTCCGGGGCTTTTTTGAGCCTTTAACGAGCACCTCTTTTCCCGGAATTTTCCATATCTTGAAAACTTATTCGTAATGGAATCGCTGAATGAGTGAGACAAAGTTCAAGCCCGTGCTGGGCTTATGGGACGGCACCATGCTGGTGGCGGGTTCAATGATCGGTTCAGGAATTTTTATCGTAAGCTCCGACATCCTCCGCAATGTGGGAGGGTCGGGATGGTTGGTGGCGGTCTGGCTGATCACCGGATTTATGACCATCACGGCGGCGGTCAGTTATGGTGAACTGAGCGGTATGTTCCCTAAGGCCGGCGGCCAATACGTTTACTTGAAAGAGGCCTACAATCCCCTCATCGCTTTCCTATACGGATGGAGTTTTTTTGCCGTCATTCAAACCGGGACGATCGCCGCGGTGGGTGTGGCATTTTCAAAGTTCATGGCCTACAAAGTTCCGGCCGTAAGCGAAGACATCGTTTTGCTGGACCTGGGCTTCCTTCGCATTTCGCCCGCGCAACTGGTTTCCATTTTCATCATCGTGCTGCTGACCTACATCAACAGCCGTGGCGTGAAAGGTGGCAAGGCCATCCAGACTACTTTCACCGTGACGAAGTTGCTTAGCCTTTTCGGGCTTATCGTTTTTGGATTTTTCATGATGAATGGCTCGGTGTGGGAAGCCAATTGGAGCGCCGACGCCTGGGACCTGCACAAGCTCAACGCCGATAACAGCATTAAGGCCTACACGACCATCGCCGCCATCGGTGCGATTGCCGCCGCAATGGTGGGCTCGATCTTTAGCAGTGACGCCTGGAACAACGTGACCTTCATTGCGGGAGAAATGAAAAATCCCCAGCGCAACATCGGGCTCAGCTTGTTTCTCGGAACGCTCATCGTCACCATCATTTATGTGAGTGCCAACCTGATGTATACCGCCGTATTGCCTTTGCACGACATCGCGTTTGCGGAGAAGGACAGGGTTGGGGTGGCCGCCTCGCACGCCATCTTCGGCGCCGAGGGCACAACCATCATCGCGCTCATGATCATGGTGTCGACGTTTGGTTGTAACAATGGGTTGATCCTGGCAGGAGCCCGCGTATACTACACGATGGCCAAAGATGGGGTTTTCTTCAAGCAGGCCGGCGAGCTGAATCGCTTTGCCGTTCCTCAACGCGCGTTGTGGGTGCAATGCATTCTCGCCTCGCTGTGGTGTCTCAGTGGAAAGTATGGCGACTTGCTCGACATGGTCTCGTTCGTGGTGGTCTTGTTTTATATGCTCACCATCATCGGCATTTTCATCCTGCGAAAGAAACAACCCGACGCACCAAGACCGTACAAGGCTTTTGGTTATCCCGTGCTGCCCCTCATCTACATCCTGATGGGCACGACCTTTTGCACGCTGCTGATCTATTACAAACCACTTTACACTTGGCCTGGGCTGATCATTGCTTTGACCGGCGTGCCGCTTTATTATTTCGCCCTGAAGCGGAAAAAAGTATAAGCCTATCTTTTTAACTGACCCGCCACCACGGCCAATCCTTCCTGGAAGGAATGGGGCTCATAGCCCAAAACCATGCGCGCTTTATCGATAATGAAGCCGGTGCGCTGCGGGCGGCGAGCGGGTTGTGTGAATTGACTTGCATTGGTCTCTTTGATCAGCGAAGCATCCAATTGAAAGAAGTCGACGGTGTGCAAGGCCATCTGGTAGGGTGTGAGCCCGTCTTTGCCGGATACGTGAAAAATGCCGGTGGCTTTCTTTAGGGCAGCGAGATAACAGCCCTGTGCCAGATCTTCTGCCAGCGTGGGGGTGCGCCATTGGTCGTTCACCACCTGGAGGGCCTTGCCTTCCTCCAGATTTTTCTTTACCCAAACGATGATGTTGGAGCGGCTCATGTCGGGCGTGATGCCATAGACGAGCACGGTGCGGATGATGGTCCACGGCACGTTGCTTTCCTGTACCAGCCGTTCGGCGGCTAATTTACTTTCGCCGTAAAAATTCACCGGATTGGGTTGAGCAGTTTCGTCCAATGGGCCGTGACTGCCATCGAAAACAAAATCGGTGGAGAGGTGGATGAAATGGATGTTGTATTTTTCACAGGCCACCAGCAGGTAGCCTACCGCATCCACATTGGCTTTCCAGCATCCATCCTTATCCTGCTCACATTGATCAACCTGGGTCATCGCCGCCGTGTGGATGATCACGTCCGGCCGCACGGCAGCCACCATTTGCAAGACGGCGTTGGCGTCGGTTAATTCAGCCAGGAAGAACCGGTCTGCGGGCAAGGGAACGATCGATGCCCGACGGGCCGTCGCATACAATTCTATTGACGTATCGCCCTGGAGCAACGATATCAGTTTGCTGCCCAGTAGCCCATTCGCTCCGGTAACCAGAATTTTCATGAGAGGATCAAAATTTTTACAAACATGGTCTCGAGCCTTGCTACTTATTTTTTCTCTGGATAATGATATCCATACAATTTCTCAATCTTCTTTACTGACAATTCTTCCACGGTCACCGTCATCCGGATATCTTCCGTCGGCCGCTCCTGTTCGGTTGTCACGGCAGCGATCTTGTCCAGCACATCCAGTCCCTGGATGACTTTGCCAAACACGGTATACCCTCCATCCAAAGCCGGCGTACCGCCGACAGTAGTGTAGACTTTCATTCGCTCCGGCGAGATCTCCTTGCTTAGGCTAATATTCAACTCTTTTTCCACACGGGGTTTCAGTTGTACCATCCGCTCCTGGAGCAATTTCGTGTTCTGTGCCCGGAGCGGTGTCATCAACGAATCATAGGCACCCTGGTTGGCCGGATTTTGAAAGAATTGCCCTAACACAGCATACATCTTTTCGAGATCGGTCTTCAACTCAGCCTCCGTCATTTTCGTACCCTGTACCACGTAGAACTGGCTGCCACTGGAGGCCTTGGATGGATTTCGATCATCGGAGAGCCGCGCCGCCGACAGCGCACCCTTTTGGTGGAAGAACTTCGGGTTGAACTCTGCATTGACGGTATACCCCGGCCCACCCAAACCCAGCCGCTGACCACGCACTGCTTTTTTCGAATCCGGATCACCCCCCTGGATCATGAACCCTTGAATGACACGGTGAAACAAGGTGCTGTCATAATAATGTTCCTTCGCCAGCTTGATGAAGTTGGCCTTGTGCAGCGGCGTTTCATCATACAGGATGGCAACCATATTTCCGTAGCGCGTCTTGATGGTGACCACATAATCTTTCTTTTGGGCACAACCGGAAACAATCACTAAAAGAATCAGCGTAACAAGAATGGGAATTCGTTTCATAACTCGTTGAAAAAGTAAATGGAAAATGCAGTGCCTGGATATCGCTAGGCAACCAGATTCTTTATCTCACTCAGCAGCGTGGCGCCACCGTTGATGAGCACCTCGTTGGCTACGCGCTCGCCCAGCGCTTTCACCTCGTCGGGAGAAGCGGAGTGTTTTGCTTTGATGATGCGTTGCCCGTCGAGCGAGATGATGCCTCCTTTCAAAGTGATCATGCCCCCTTCGTGGTGGGCATAGCCAAAGGCTGGGATGCTGCAACCGCCTTGCAGGGTTTTCAGGAACGAGCGCTCTGCGCGGATGCAATCTTCCGTCTCCGGGTGGTTCACCCAGCGTTCGATGATATCTTTTTTGTCGAAGGGCAATTTCTTGTGACACTCCACGGCAATGCTTCCCTGCCCGACGGCGGGAACAAAATAGCTGGTCTCGATCTTCTCCACGATCAAATGATCAAAACCCATGCGGTGAACGCCGGCATAGGCGAGCAACAACGCATCGTAGTCGCCGGCCTCCAGTTTGGCAAAACGTGTTTGCAGGTTGCCGCGGATGGTCAACGCTTCCTGGTGGGGATAAAAATGTTTAAGGAACGCCACCCGCCGCGTGGCCGAGGTGCCGATCCGCAGTTTGTCGGATGCGAGGTTGATATTCTTTTTATGGCTCACGATCACATCGTTGGCCAGTTCCCGCTCGGTGAAGGCCACCAGCTCCAACTCGTCCGGAATTTCGGAGGCGAGGTCTTTGGCACTGTGCACGGCAATATCGATGGAGCCGTCCAGGAGTTTGGCTTCGATCTCTTCCGTGAACACGCCCTTGCTGCCGATCTTGGCGATGGACACGTTCAGGATCTTGTCACCCCGGGTTTCGATGGGCACGATATCGGTTTGATAACCCGACGGTTTGATCAGGCTGGCAACATGTTGGGCCTGCCACAAGGCAAGTTTGCTTCCGCGGGTACCAATGCGAATGACTTTATTCATAGGTTACGGGTTGATGATCTTTGCCAGTTTTAAAGAAAGGTCCAGGAAAATCATCTTGGCGCTTCCATTGCGCTCCAGGTGATAACTGGCGTCGTTGATCAAGGTAAACGATTTTTCTATTTTCTCCACCGTCATCTGCTTGCTGAAACGGCCAATAAATTCAAGTTCCTCGCCCCGCGACCGGTTCATCGCCGTAGCGCCGGAGATGAAAAGGAGGGCTTCGCGCATCACGAGCATGCTGTAGGCCAGCAAATTCTTTTGACTCAATTTGTCCTTGGCGTGAAATTGCTCGGCCGTGGCCACCAACAGGCCGTATCGCTTTTGCCAGCACTGGCCCATCCAATCCCGGAACTGTTTGGTGTTGTCGTCTTCTTCGTTTTCGGTGAGCTTCAGCGCATAGTTCAGATCGCCCTCGGCCAGCGGGGTGATCTTCTTCGCACGGGCAGCCTCCACGTTATGTGCGGTGAGATACGCTTCGACCTCATCATCCTGCAGCAAGGGCACGGTAACGATCTGCGTGCGCGAAATGATGGTGGGCAACAATTTATCGGCAGCGTTGGTCACCAGGATAAAGAAGGTATGTGGCGCGGGCTCTTCCAAGATCTTCAAAATGCCGTTCGCTGCCGAAGGGTGCATCAACTCGGGCTGCCAGATGATCATCACTTTGTTGGCGCTTTCAAAAGGCTTTAGCGAAAGGGTTTTTATGATCTCGCGGCTTTCTTCGCGCGAGATGAGGGCCTGCTTGTCTTCGCCCCCGTAGTAGTTGGTCCAGTCGTTCAGGTTTCCGTAAGGCTGCTCCAGCAGGAAGGCGCGCCACGATTTCATGATGTCGGCCTTGAAGCGCTCTTCGTCTTTGTCGCCCTTCACGTTGCTGAGGGGGAAAACGAAATGCGTGTCGGGGTGGATGAACTTGCTGTTCTTGGAGCAGGCTGGGCACACCCCGCAGGAGTCGTCGCCGCGGTTTTCGCAGTGCAGGTAGGCGGCGTAGGCCAGCGCCATGGGCAGGTTCAGCGCGCCGGCGCCACCTACAAAAAGCTGGGCGTGGGCAATGTGATTGCTCTTCGCCGCTGCGGTGAGCATCGTTTTTACGTCGTGCAGGCCTGGGATGGTTGAAAACTGCATATCATTTTTTTTCCCACGTGCGGCTGTGCGCCGTGGCGTTGTACACATGAAGAAGGATCTCTTTGTCGATGTCGCTCAGCGCCTGGTCACGGCGTCCCACCACGCGCGCGGCTGTCTCCAGGGCTTTGTCGACCTGGTAGGTGGTGAGTCCCGCGGCGCCACCCCAGGAAAAGGATGGAACGTAATTGGGGGGAAAGCCTTCGCCAAACACGCTGGCGCTCACATCGACCACCGTGGCCGTGTTGAACATGGTGTTGATGGAACACTTGCTGTGGTCGCCCATCATCAGCCCACAGAAATATAATTCGGTCTGCACATAGTCTTGTTCTTTGTGCCGCCACAGTTTGATGAGATCGTAGTTGTTCTTGAGGTTCGACGTGTTGGAGTCCGCGCCGATGTTGCACCACTCGCCGACCACGGAATTGCCGAGGAACCCGTCGTGGGCTTTGTTGCTGTAGGCGATGATCACGGAGTTGCTGATCTCACCGCCCACTTTGGAAAAGGGACCCACCGTTACGTCGCCCCGCACTTTGGCGCCCATGTTGATCTGGGAACCCTCGCACAGCGCAAAGGCCCCGCGAATGAGCGCGCCTTCGTGGAGTTGGGTGTTCTTGCCCAGGTAGATGGGGCCGTTTTCAGCATTCAAGGTTGCCGCACGAATGGACACGCCTTCCTCTACAAAAATATTCTCTGCACCATACACGATCGTGTGCCGGTCGGAGATGCCGGCCGACGTTCTGCCGGCTGTGATCTTTTTAAAATCCGCCCGGATCTGCGCCCCATTCTCACGAAAGATTTTCCAGGGCTTATCGATGATCGTCAGGGGTTCGCGGTATTCGATGGTATTCTGCTGGTTCATTTCCTGCACGGGATTCCGCGCGGCCAGCAGCAGGGGGCCTTTCACGAGGAAATAGCCCTCCGGAAGCGATTTTACGGTGGCTGCCAGGAGATCGTCCGGACAAAGGGCACCGTTCACCAGCAGGTTGTCGGGCGTGGAAATGGTGGGGTATTTTTTCTGGAGGTAGGGTTCGGTCTTGAAAGAGGCGGTGGTCCCCAGGTATTTC
>CBIHQM010000043.1:0-24930 GCA_966211885.1 uncultured Chryseolinea sp. | reverse complement strand
GGTCTCCAACAGCTTCGAAGGCAGCTGCATCTCGGCTTTCACGATCTGGAAAATGGTCTCGTAGTTCACGGTGCCCTCCAATTCATCTTCAGCGGCGCCTTTGGAGAAATCGGTTTCCACAGAAACGTCCACCTCAAACCAGTTGCCGGATTCGCGTTCGTGCGGATAGACGCCGTGGAAGGCATGGAACTGCAAGCCTTCCAGGGAAATGATTCCGGTCATCCGATCTCGTCAAAAAATGAGCGTTGTACTTTTTTCGCGGGCGGTGCCTCTACGCGGATGGTGGTGGTCTGTTGTTCCAGCACCACTTCTTTCTCGATCACGATGGGCTCGGGTCTGATTTCGGCCCGCATTTCGGCACGGGAAGGTCTTTCGATGTCAACCTGATTAGGGAAGGCTACACGCTTGGCTTCGCGTTTGGCCATGGACAAATGCTTGTCGGGATCAAACTCTTTGATGGCGACGCGGGAGCGCTCCACGCGGTCCAGGGCATCGCTGGCAATGTGGCGGATGTTGGTGAGCAGATCGTCGCGTGTGGCTTCCATTTGCTTGTAGTTTTCCACCAACATTTTCAAGCGGTCTTCCATTTCGGCCAGTATTTCTTTGGCGCGCATGTCGGAGTCTTCGATGGTATTGCGGGCTTTTACTTTGGCTTCGTTCAGCATGCCGTCGGCGCGCATCTGCGATTCTTTCAGGTGGAGGTCGGCGGCCATGCGGGCTTGCTCGATCACGTTGGCGCCGGTGTCTTCGGCGGTCTTCAGGGTTTTGTAGAGCGAGCTTTCCACCTCGCGCAGCTTGGTCACTTCGCGCTCCGTGGATTCGAGCTTGATGCGCAGCTCTTTGTTCTCATCGACAATTCTTTCCCACTCTTGGGAAAGCGAAAGGAGGAATGCGTTCACCTCATCTTTTTCGTAACCTCTGAAATTCTTCTCAAAGGTTTTCTGCCGTATGTCCAGGGGTGTTATTCTCATAAAGGTTGTTTTTCAAAATGTATGTTCCAGACAGAGATGCTCCGGTCGTCGCTGGCGCTGACCAATTGTTGATTATAGTTTGTCCACAGAAGTTTATTGACAGAAGTTCCATGCCCTGCATGGCGGGCCCGGTCGATTACTTTTAACAACTTCAACGCCTCCCAATCCCACACCTTAATGGATTTATCCATGCTACAAGTTACGAAATGTTTGCCATCCGGGCTAAAATCGATATGATTTATCGCAAACAGGTGGGCCACCACCTCGCCTGCCAACCGGTATCCACCCAAGACATCCCACACTTTGAAGCGCGCATCGCGCGAGCCGCTGAGGAGGTACTGGCCATCGGGACTATACCGTAACGTGAACACGGAGTTGGCATGTGCCACCCACTCCTGTTTCAACCGGAGGTCGCCATCGAAGATGCGTATACTGTTGTCGCTGTATCCGACGGCGATCTCGTTACGTGCTTCGTTCACAGCGATGGTGCGCGCGCTCTGTGCCGACGCTTGCACCTGGTCTTTCACCATGAGCGAAGGCAGGGCAACCTTCGTCAAGCTCCCATCGCCTGCTGCGACCAACACATCCTCGCCCAAGGCTTGCAGGTCGAAGATGGCGGCCTTCGTAAGTTGTAACGACCCGATCTCCTTTTTATTCTGCCAGTCTAACAAGTGAATGCCGTCATAGTTATGACCCACCACCAGAAAATCATGGAGGCGATGATGATGCAAGGCATAGATGGAGTTGGGGAGCCGGGCGATGAGCTCGCCGGTTTCGGGTGAGCGCAGGTCCCAGCGCGCCACCATGCCGTCGCCGGCGGCGGAGAAAAAATGATGGCTGTCGTCCGAACGGGCCAGCGTATAGACGCAGTCCGAGTGGCCCGTGAGCGTGTGCAGTTTTTGAACTTCTACCTTCAACGTACGTCGATTAACTTTCCGAAAGTTCTAACTTTCGAAAAGTTATTCCGCATGCCCTTAGAAAAAATAGTTCAGGAACCCGGCCGCGCCTGGGCCTTGTGGCGAATTTCAGAGACCGAAAGCGAGCTATCCGCCCGTGTGCTTCCCTATGAGACCGTGCCCGACACCCTGGTGCACCCCAACAAGCGCCTGGAGTTCCTGGCCGGCCGCGTCCTGGTGAAGACGATCATGGAAAAAATGAAGCTCTCTTTTCAGGGGATCACCAAAGACGAATTTGGCAAGCCCTACCCCAGGGGACTTGGGGTCCATCTGTCGTTGAGCCATTCCTACCCGTATGCCGGTGCCCTGCTCGACCTAAACCAACCCGTCGGCATCGACCTGGAACAGCCCAAAGACAAATTGTTTCGGATCGCACCGCGGGTGTTTGCCCCCGAAGAATTAAAAGATGCCGGCGCCAGCCTGGCCAAGCATTGCATCTATTGGTGCGGCAAGGAAGCGCTGCTCAAAGTCTATGGCAAAAAGGACCTGGTTTTCTCGGAAAACCTCCTAATTAGCCCATTTCGCGAGGAAATGGAGGGCGATATTCGTGGCAGAATAATTGTTAAGGATAGGGTAACCATGATATCTTTACACTATATCGTATACCCCAACTTTGTAGTGGTTTTCAACCAATCCGAAAAAATATGAGAACGGTTCTTTTCCTGGTGGCCCTGTTCGGCGTCTTCCCTGCGATCATGGCCCAACAGGTGCCTGACTTTTCCCTCACCAACGTGGTGGACGGAAGCAAGGTGTCGCTGGCCAGCTATTCGTCCAGTGCCGGAGTGGTGGTGATCTTCACGACCAACGCCTGCGCCTACGATGAATACTACCGGGCCCGCATCAACAAGCTCGCGAACAACCATCCCGACAACGTGCCCGTGCTGCTGGTGAATGCCAGCGTTGACGCACCCGAGTCGGCCGAGAACATGACGAAGGCAGCGCAGAAGTGGGGCGTGTCTGCGCCTTACCTGGCGGACAAAGATCAGAGTGTGATGCAATCGTTGGGTGCCACGAAGAGCCCCCAGGTATTTGTGTTAAAGAACAACGGTGGCAAATTCGCCGTACTCTATTCCGGCGCCATCGACGACAACGCTCAGGTGGAGGCCGACGTGCGCAATGCCTATCTCAAAGATGCTATCAACAGCCTGTTGAGCAACCAGAAGCCTGCCACCCCGGAGGTGCGACCCGTGGGCTGCACCATCCGTAAAAAGTAACAGAAAAATAATTTAAGAAGGATCAGACGATCTTGCGGCCGCTTATCGCGATCACGGCAATGATCACCACCAGCGCCACGAAGTTGAAGATGAACATGCGCTTGTGTTTGTCGGCGTCGATGGGCATCCGCTTTGATGTGGCGCGCGCCAGGGTGATCAACACCACGGCTACCAGCATGCCCGTGATGTGTTCAACGGTCCAGTAACGGGTCGTCTTGTCGCTCATGGTGGCACCGCCGAACTGTACGAACGGGCTCACAAAATATAACAGCAACCCGAGCAGCAATTGCGTGTGCGTAAAGATAAAAGTGAACAAACCCAGCTTGTTGTCAAGGCTAGAGTAGGGTTGTTTGTTCAACATACCCATCAATGATTTTATCACAACCACCACTAACCCGAGCAATACGAGATAGCGAAGACCGGAGTGTGCTTTGAGCAAAAATTCGTACATAAAGGTGTTGGTTTTATCGAGCACGAAAATAGTACAAAAAGCCCAGTTTTAGGAAGGCCATTAAAAGCAGGCTCCCCCAGCAAAAGTTCTTAGGTGGCCCCCCCCAAAAAAAACCGCCCCCTTCACAAACCCGATGACCCATTTGTTGGTGTCCCACCAACAAATCGCATTCCCTTTCCTAACTCACGCCCCGCGTCCATCCCAATCCCTTGCCGGTAATCCCTTTGCCGGTAATCCCGGCCGATAGCCCTAAAATGGTTGTCTCCCCAAAGGTTAGGATAGTAATAATCACCACAAAAAAATTAATTTTGAAGCCGACTCAAAAGCACATGAAAAAGCTTTACACAGTTCTCCTCCTTTCTTGTCTACCCTTCCTGGCTCCCGCGAAAGAAACCACGGACGCGCCGCCCGACACGGTGAAGGTGGGAAGCTATGTGATCAGCGTGCATGACATCAACTTTCACGACAAGGAATACACGGTCCGCTTCTGGCTTTGGTTTGTCTATGACAATCCCGATTTCGATTTCTCCAAACAACTGGATATCCCGAACGCCAAATCCATCGAACCGCCGGAGATCATCCCCGACAGCATCGATGGCAAAGCGTGGGCCATCATGAAGATGAAATGCACGATGAAAGAAAAGTGGGACGTGCGCGATTTCCCCTTCGACTCCCAACACCTGCGGGTGCAAATCGAGAACACCCTCTTTGATAAGACCAAGCTCATCTTCGATCCCGACATAAAGGGAAGCCAGTTCGACCACGACGATGCCATCGACGGCTGGACCATCACCAACTTCAAAGTGAGTCGCGAAGAAAATGTATATGAGACCGGCTTCGGCGACCCCTCTAGTGCTTCGCAGGTGTTCTCGTCGTTCAACATCGAGATGGAGATCGAGCGCGATGCGTGGGGGTTGTTCATGAAGATCTTTATCGGCATGTACATTGCCTTTCTCATTTCCATCGTCAGCTTCACGCCGCATCCCTCCGAATTGGAGCCCCGCTTTGGGTTGCCGGTCGGTGGTTTGTTTGCCGCGGTGGGTAACAAGTATATTATCGATTCCCTTTTGCCGGAGTCGTCGTCGTTTACCTTAGTGGACACGTTGCATGCGCTCACGTTTGTCGCCATTTTGATGACACTTATTGTGTCGGCCATTTCGTTGAAACTGGTCGACCGAGGCAACGAAGCAATGGCATTGACCGTCAATAAGCAAGGCGCCAAAATTGTGGTGGGAGCTTACCTGCTGGCCAACATCGTTTTCATTGTGATGGCCCTGAGTTGATTTGCCGGTTCTGGAATTTCTTCAGACGGTCCGAACTTCTCCGTACGGAATGTGTTACTTTGTCTCAACCCAAAAATAAAATACGGCTATGAAAAGAATGCTTACCCTCATGCTATCGCTGTTCGCGCTGGCAGCATCCGCACAAACCCTCACCCTGAAATGGAAGACCGACACCCTGCTCCGCGTGCCCGAGTCTGTTTTGTTTGATGCAAAAAATAATGTGCTCTATGTGGCTTGCATCGACGGCAAACCCGATGGCAAAGACGGTGTGGGCTCTATCGCCAAAGTATCGCCCGCCGGCAAGATCATTTCTCCGGCATGGGTAAAAGGATTGGATGCCCCCAAAGGCATGGGCCAATTCAAAAATAACCTGTATGTCGCCGACATCAGCCGCGTGGCCATCATCGACATCGGCACTGGAAAGATCACCAGCTTTGTGGAGATCCCGGACGCCAAATTCCTGAACGACATCACTGTGGACAAACAAGGCAACGTCTATGTTTCCGACACCGGCACCAGCAAGATCCACCGCATCAAAGATGGCAAAGCCGAAGTCTATTTTGAAAGCAGCGAATTGAAAGGTGTGAACGGCTTGCTCGCACAAGGCACGGATCTCTATGTCGTGGATTTTGCCACGGGCATAAATTATAAACTCACGGCCGACAAAAAATTCACCAAATACACCACTACTGCCGAAGGTGCGGATGGCGTGGTGCCCGTAGGAAAAGACGAATACCTCGTGTCGAGCTGGAACGGTGAAGTAGATTTTGTAAACGCAAAAGGCGAAGTGAAAAAACTCCTCGACACCCGCGAGCAAAAATGGAACGCCGCCGACATCGAGTTCGACGCAAAGACCAACACCTTGTATGTGCCCACGTTCTTTGCCAACGGCGTGATGGCCTATACCCTGGCGAAATAAAAAAGGACAACGGTCTGAAAAGCCATGAAGCTGCCCGGAACACGCCGGGCAGCTTTTTTATTTTTAAAAAATGAGTACCTTCCCACCCCGGACATCTCCACGACACCGGCGACCCGCATGAGCAAACAGATATTGAAAGAACTCCCGGAGCTTGTCCGGGCCAACGTTATCAGCGAAGAAACCGCGCAGCGCATAGCGGACCACTACAACGCCCAACCCAATCCATCCACCAACCGACTGTTGATCGTGTTCAGCATCCTGGGAGGATTGTTGGTGAGCATGGGGCTGGTGTTGATCGTGGCGCACAATTGGGACGAATTGCCAAAAGGAATAAAACTCCTGGTCGGCTTGTTGCCAATGCTCGCGGGACAAGCCGTTTGCGGATACATTGTCATAAAAAATATCCCCAGCCGGGCGTGGCGTGAAGGTTGTGGCGTTTTTCTGTGTTTCGCCATTGCCTTGAGTATCTCCATTGTCGGCCAGGTCTATAATATAGAAGGCAACTTCGGTCGTTTTCTCATGGTGTGGATGTTGCTCACCTTGCCCGTGGTCTATGTGCTTCGTTCACCGGCAACCGCTATGTTGTATATCGTGGGCGTCACCTGGTATGCCTGCGAAGTGGGCTATTTCAGTTACTTTTCAATGGGCGTGCTGCCCTGGAAATATTGGCCCATGTTGCTATTGATCTTGCCGTTCTGCTATACAGAGTTCCTATTGAAAGGTGTGAAGAATAATTTCTACTATTTCATTTCATGGTTGTTCACGCTTTCCATTGTCGTTTGCCTGGGCTGCTTCGAAAGCAACAATGACGAAATAGTGGTCGTTACCTACATGAGCCTTTTTAGCGCATTTGTTATCCTTAGTCAAATGAAGATGTTCGAAACAAACCGGGTGCTCACCAATGCCTTCCTCGTCGTGGGCAGCCTGGGCATCATGGGATTGTTGCTGATGCTTAGTTTCGATTGGTATTGGGATGAACTCTCTTCCCCATCCATGGATGGCGTAAAATTATATTCGGCACAAAGCATTGAATTTTATTTTGCCGTGATCTTCACAGTGCTAGCGGCCACGTTCCTTGTGCTTTTGCTTCGCCGCAAGCCCATGGCGGAGGTCAATTTGAAAGTTTTTGCTTTCCTACTTTTTATAGCCCTTTTTGTGTTGGGCAAAGAATCGCCGGCGACAGCACAGCTACTGGTCAACCTGGTCATTCTTGTATTTGCGATTTATACCATTCGCGACGGCGCCCTGAAGAATCATCTAGGCATACTGAACTACGGTTTGCTCATTATCACGGCACTCATCATTTGTCGTTTCTTCGATACCGATTTCAGCTTTATCGTCCGAGGCCTCCTCTTCATTGGAGTGGGCGCAGGATTCTTTGCAGCAAACCTTTATATGATCCGAAAACGTAAGCAAAGCGCATGAAAACTTTTGCCATCATTCTTTTTGTATTCATGTGTGCCGCACAATGGTTGGTGCCCGCCAAGATGATCTATGATAGCGAGAGTGTTGTGCTCAACGGAACCGTCTACAAATTCAGGACGCAACCGATCGACCCGTCCGATCCGTTCCGCGGTAAATACATCACACTATCCTTCAGTGCAAATCATGTCGAAGTAGAGCCAGGCGATAAATGGTATAACGGTGAAGAGGCCTATGTCACGTTCACGACAGACTCGGCTGGTTTTGCCGTTCCGGCAAGCATCTCGCGCAATCCCCCCGCCAGCGGTCCATACTTGCATACAAAGACATTGTACCCGGACTTTCAGGAAGGACCTGTGCCCATCGAACTTCCCTTCGACAGATTTTATCTCGAAGAATCCAAAGCGTCCGAAGCAGAGAAAGTCTACTGGGAAGCCCAGCGCGATTCTGCGCAAGTGGCATACGGTGTGGTGCGGATCGGTGCAGGCAAGGCTGTGCTAACGGATGTGATGATCAACGATCGTTCTATTGTGGAGGTAGTAAAGGCCCTGAACGATTCGCCCGAATGAAATTAATTTTCGCCTGGCAACGACATTTGGGATTTTTTGTTTGAAAGGTTATATCCTAAAGATTCCTCTCCTTTATCACCTTATTATAGATCTTCCGCACCTGGTCATCCCCAAACCCATAGATGCCTTCGCGGGCGCTGAACTCCCTGAACACCGTTTTAAAATCACGTCCATTCTTTTTTAAAATATCTTCTATCACCCGCTCGGGTCGTCCTTTCTTTCCTTTGTAGGGAAACCGGTCGATGTGCGCCTGGCATACTTCCGGCAAATAGGGAAAGCACGGGGAGTGAAAAATGGAGAGATCATGCAATCGCCCCAGGTCGGTTTGTTTATAGGCTGTCCACAAATCTTCGGCTAACCGGAAGTCGCGCCCGGCGAAGTTGATCCGGTTGTCAAACGCTTCCTGCAATTGTTCGGATGTGGCGCGCCCGAACTCCAGCCAGATGTCGTGCTTGTCGCGAAAGGATGGATAGACTACGTTCACTTCTTTGTCGCCTTCCAGGTGCGACAGCAAGGAAAGCACGAACCACATGTTCGCCCTGCAAAAAAGATCATACCCAAACCACAAGTTGAACTCTGATCCGGGTTCGGCATTCAGTAGTTTTTCAAATTCAGGCACGACGTTGTTGTAGTAATGGACACGGGCTTCGTTGAATTCATCCTCGACAAACCGCGCCCGGTTTTCCAGGAACTCGGGAAGGGTTTCGCCTTTCAGGTCGCCTTCAATGAGGCATTCGCGCGCGACGATGATCTCGCCGGGCAAGCCCGTGGCCTTAAAACCGGGAACCAAAGCGTCGCCATTTAAGACATGGTATACCATATGCGTTTGTCTTCAACCCGTCGCGGTGGCACCGCGGAAACTAGTTTATGAGATTGGATAAAATTTTCACGTTTAATAAGAAATGACGGTTCATGGTAAACGCCCTGCGTTTTCAAAATTAACAAGGGCAACTATGCAAGGGGTGTGCATGAAGAAAGATCGCAGGAACACGTCTGCTCCTCCGCCGATGTCACAACTCTGCTACGGTGTTCACCAGGGTTCCAATGCCTTCTATGGTGATGCTTACCTCATCATTCTTTTGCAGCGTGAAATCTGATCCGGGTACCAGGCCGGTGCCCGTCATGAGATAGCAGCCGTGTGGAAAGGAGCATCCCCTGTAAAGATAATCTGCCAACTCGGGCAATGTGCGCTTCATGCGGTTCAACTGGATGGACGCCGCATACATTTCTTTTGCCCCCCGGCGGATGACGATGCTGATCTGGGTTTCGGATGAAATGGGCGCCGCGGGAACATAAAGACCCGGGCCGAGGGCACAGCTCTTGTCGTATACTTTTGCTTGCGGCAGGTACAATGGGTTTTCGCCTTCGATGCTGCGCGAACTCATGTCGTTGCCCACGGTATAGCCTTGTATTTCGCCATACGCATTGATGAATAGCGTGAGCTCGGGTTCGGGCACGTTCCAGGTGGAATCTCTGCGGATGTTGACGCGGTGTCCGTGACCCACCACGCGATGGGGTGTGGCCTTGAAAAATATTTCGGGGCGGTCGGCTTCGTAGACCAGTTGATAGAAATCGGCGCCGCCGCTTTCTTTCGATTCTTCCATACGGGCATCGCGGCTTCGCAGGTAAGTCACACCGGCGGCCCACACTTCTTGTTTGCCGATGGGGGCTACCAGGTGGTGGGTCAGGAATACATCGATGTCTTCTTTGAAGGGCGTGGCTTTGCCAATGCTTTCTTCCAGGTGCGCATGGAGATAGCGTTGGTTCACCAGCATGTCCCAGTCTTCGTTGAGCAGGAAATAGTTTTGGTCTTGTCGAACTAAGATGCCTTGTTTGGTTTTGTAGAGGTGCATGGCTAGGGTAGAGGGGGTTAGTTTTTAAGGGTGTTAAGGTCTATGCCGGTCAGGCTTTGCATCAGGGTGCGCAGTGTTTCGTAGTCGCCCTGGAAGTGACAGGTCATCTGGCGGTAGGTTTGCGATTGGCCGGCTTTCAATTCGTTGGCGGTCGAGGACGATTCGATTTCGTAGAATGGGCCCATCTGCGTGCCGTCGGCTTGCGGTCCGTCGTTGTAGGCGTTCACCACATCGCCCTGGTAGGGTTGGTCTTGCAATTTCCAGGTGGAGTTCACATAGCGGCCGGTGTTGTCGACGGGGAACAGGATGAGCGTGAGCACATTTTGACGGAAGTCGTAGCTGGTGGCGATCGTCTTGGCGATGCGGGGCGACAAACCGATCTTGCTGCGCAGCTTGCCGTCGCACCGGAAATAGACCACGCTGTCGGTCACGTTAAGTCGTTCGGGAGGAATGGTGCCGAAATAATTGTCGGTGATCAGCTCCCTGCTGTTGGGTTTTGGATGGAACGGGATCATGACGATCGTTTGATCCGACGGCGTCATCATGCCCAGAAGCCAGATCGACAACAAGCCCTTTTCTTTTTTCCAGTCTTCCTTGCCCAGGTTCTGTATTTTGTTTTCCGTTTCATATCCCACCAGCGAAAGACTTTCGGGAAGGCTCACGTTCAATTTGGAGGCAATGGTTTCTTTATCCAGCAAATTCACCCGGCGTTCGATGCCGATGGAGAAGGGCGTGCCGCTGTAGTTGGTGAGCGAAGCTTTGGCGGTGAACAACGCTTGCGTGGGCGAGGCCTGCGACACTTCAAAGGGCAAGGTGTCCAGGATGGCGGGCACTTGCCAGTGATTGAGGTCGAAGGGATCGCCCTTTTTAAAATAAAGCGCATATTGTCCGCCCTCGGGTCCGAGCCAGAACCGTTCCTCGCCGCCCACCGGGTTGAATTGTTTTATCTTTTTTTCCGAGCCCAGGAGTTTGTAGTTGATCCATCCGAAACTAACACCCGAATCGCCCTTCGCCGTACTGGTCATCACCCTTCCCTGGTATTCGGCCGACAACAGGATCTTTGCGCTATGATCTTCATTCGAAAGTTCGACCACCTGGTTGCTGTGTTCGCGCAGGAAGGATGCATCGTAGCCGTACATGCCCATCGTGTAAACCGGTTTCGCTTCCACTTTGGTTTCCCCGGGTTGTGGCTTGCGGCTGGAGTGGAAGCCTGCGGTTAGTATAAAAAAAACTAAAAAGCGAACGGCTCGAGTCATGAAGGGCGTAGTTAAATTAGGCTGGCGTAGTTAAAGGTCCCTGTTGCGGCTGGCCGTTCACCCATCGCCACACGTTGAGCGGATTTTCGTTGAGCAGCGGCGCGGGCAAAAGATGTTGTGGATAGTTCTGGTAGCAGACGGGCCGTGTGAAGCGGTAGATGGCTTGCGTGCCCACCGAAGTATACTTGCTGTCGGTGGTGGCAGGGTAGGGGCCGCCGTGCATCATGGCGTGGGTCACTTCCACTCCTGTAGGCACGCCGTTGCAGATGATGCGGCCACCTTTCAGTTCCAGCACTTTGAAGATATCACTGTAGTCCACCAGGTCTTGGGGCGTGCCCCACACGGAAAGTGTGAGCTGTCCATGCATCTGGCGAATGGCTTCGATCAACTCTTCCCGGGAGCCGGCCACCACGTGAAGGGCCGACGGGCCGAATACTTCTTCCTGCAGCGAGGCATCTTTCAAGAATGCCGCGACGCTGGTCTTGAACGCATTTGGAACACCGCTGCGTTTTTTTTCGGTGGTCTGTCCGGTGGCCATGGCCTTCACTTCGGGGTGATTGGAAAGACGGGCGATTCCTTTTGCGTACGACTTGCAGATGGGTTCTGTCAACATGCCGTCGGCCGGTGTGGCGGCGATGGTGTTGGCATAGGTTTGAAGAAAAGAGTTGGTTTCGTTGGAGTCGAGGGCGAGAAAGACGCCGGGGTTGGTACAAAATTGTCCGGTGCCCAGCGTGTTGGACCCGGCGAGTGTCTTGGCGAGGTCGGCACTTTTTTCGGCGAGGATGCCGGGCAACAGGATGACGGGGTTCACGCTGCCCATCTCTGCATAGACTGGGATGGGCTCTGCGCGTTGGGCGGCGGCGTTGAAGAGGGCGCGTCCGCCGGCAAGTGAGCCGGTGAATCCCACGGCGCTGACCGAAGGATGCGTCACCAGTTGCACGCCGCTTTCATGGCCGGCCCCTTGCAATAAAGAGAACACGCCTTCGGGCATGTCGGTGGCACGCGCCGCGCGCACGATCGCGTCGCCGGTCATTTCGGATGTGGCCGGGTGGCCGGGATGCGATTTATAGACGACGCAACATCCCGCGGCGAGCGCGGAGATGGTGTCGCCGCCGGCAACGGAAAAGGCAAACGGGAAATTGCTGGCACCAAACACGCCGATCACGCCGAGGGGGATCTGCATTTGCCGGATGTCGGCCTTGGGAAGCGGCTGACGGTCGGGTTGGGCTGGGTCGATCATGGCGCGCACCCACGAGCCTTCCGTGATGAGCGCGGCAAAGAGTTTTATCTGGTTGATGGTGCGCGTGATCTCGCCATCGAGACGTGCACTGGGAAGACCGGTTTCCCGTTGGGCCATTTCATTGAGCGGTGCGCGGACTAACGATAGTTCATGCGCGATGCGTTCAAGAAAGGCGGCTCTTGTCACGCCGCTCAGTTGGCGATAGCGGGCGAATGCATCGGACGCCAGGCGGGCGGCTTGATCCACTTCGGCCGCGGTGGCTTCGAAGAACCTTACATCGACGTCGTCGTTGTTGAATGTTTTGGTGCCCGAGGCGGCGGCAGTATATCCGATGAGTTGTTTTCCCGTAAGTGTCATGGCGATGGTGTCAGAAGTTTGTAAAACAGGAGATGAATTTATGATAAATGACGCATTTATGAGCGATGCCAAGGTCTTTAATTTACGAGTGGCATGTTCATCCCGAGCTTTAGCATCCACTGCTTTAATGCTGAGAACATTACATAGATTTTGTATTCCAGTAATACTGCTTTATATTCGCACTTGAAAGTTCATCATACGATGGATAGATTTGTTTCACTTAAATAAAAAACGCTATGGCAAAAACAGCGAAGAAGTCTGCTAAGAAAGCAGCAAAGAAGACTGCTAAGAAAGCAGGAAAGAAAACTGCTAAGAAAGCAGCAAAGAAAACTGCTAAAAAAGCAGCCAAGAAGAAATAATCCGATAGCTGGAAAAAAGGCTGCCCGAAACGGCAGCCTTTTTCGTTTTTAGCCCACGCCAACCCAGCCTTTTAAAATCCTGCGGACGTTTTTTTTAACATCCGGCATCCAAAACAAGGCGTTGCCTCCCATTTTTCCGTCGCTTTCGTCATTCCCCCATTTTTTTCATACCGGCTCGGGCTGTATGGAGTGATCGGCACAAATCTTTGCGCCGTCATGACAAAAATGCATTTCATCCATCCCCATCCTGGCGCTTGAAGCTCCGTCGTTTTCTTTTTTACAAAGAATGAAGCTATATTGACTGGTATGACGCGGTGTCTTCTATTCCTGTGCTTTGCAGCAACCTGTTTCTCTTTTCAGAAGCGACCTCAACCCGTTCGTTTCTGGCAGCCGGCGGTTTCCAACATCTATCCCGACAGCTTTGCCATCTACTGGACCTGCGCCGGCGTGTCGTCGGGCACTAAACTTCCCATCCGCGTCCATTTTATGAACGTTTATGGCGACGAAGTTTTTATTTCCCGCCAGGTCACGGACACCATCGTGGATTTTCATTTCGAGAACTTTAACGAGCGAACCCTCATCATTTCTTCGTCCACCCCGTCGCGCAAACGCGCCAGCAACGACACTTATGGTCTGCGAATATTGACCAAACGACCGGCCATTGAAGAAATGAAAGTGGTGCTGGCCTTCGAGCCCTCGCTGCAGAACTATTTACGCCTGGCGGAAGCCTACGAAAAGGAAGAGTGTTATGTTAATGCGATCTTCATCTACCGGCAGATGATGAAAATGGATAGCCTCGAGGGCGCGCGCTATTGGCAGGAATTCAAGACACGCAACCTGCGTAAATTCAGCAGCCCCACATCTCCCAATAATTGAAATCCATCCTGTCTAAAGACTGAGGTTTTTTAAAGAAGCTTGCTATATTGGATCGCCTAACGATTGGTGCGTTATAGTCTATGCATTTTTCTGAAGATCAAATCCTGTCCATGGCCCCCGACGATGCCTCAAAAAAGTCGGGGAAGGAATTAGCCAATCCATCGAAGTGGGGCAAGCGCGAAGAAAGCGACCGCGCGTTGTGGGGCGAATGCCAGGGCAGCGGCAAGCTTCCTTATCAAACCCAGATCGACCTGGTGAACATTGCGTTTAAGTGTTCTTGTCCCAGCCGGAAGTTTCCCTGTAAACATGGATTGGGGCTGCTCTTGCTCTATGCCCGCGATAAAAAATTATTCAAGACGGCGACAGAGCCCGATTGGGTTGTCGGCTGGCTCGACAAGCGCAATGAGCGGGAGGAGCAGAAATCCGAAAAAAAAGAAAAATAAAAAGAAAAGAAAGCCGATCCCGCCGCGCAAGCCAAGCGCCAGGAGACCCGAACAAAGCGCGTGGAGGAAGGCATGGGCGAACTGCGTTTGTGGATCAAAGACATTGTGCGCAACGGGTTGGTCTCCCTTCCCGGCAAAGACCCCGCCTATTTCGAAACCATGACGCGACGCATGGTCGATGCACAGGCGCCCGGACTGGCGGCGATGGTGCGCACACTGCGCGACATCAATTTTTTTCAGGAGGGATGGCAGACTGCGTTCCTCGACCAACTCCTGCGCATCTATCTCGTGCTCGAAGGATTTCCCCGGCTGGAAACATTGCCGCCTGCGTTGCAAGTTGAACTGCGCACCCAGGTGGGCTTCACCCAAAGTCTGGACGACGTGCGCGCCGAAGCCGGCCTGCGCGACGAATGGTTTGTGCTGGCCAAACGCACGACCCGCGAAGACGCCATCAACGTGGAGCGCAACTGGCTGTTTGGACGTTCATCGCGACGTTATGCATTGGTCCTCCAGTTTTATCCCAAAGGACAATTTCCCGAAATGAACCTCATGGCCGGGTCGTGGATCGATGCCGAGGTGAGCTTCTTCAAAGGCGCCTACCCCTTGCGGGCGCTGATCAAACAATATTACAATGGCCCATCCAACAACAACATCGATGGCCTGAAAAACTGGAATGCCGTAGAGCAGGCGACCGCCGAAATACTTCGCGTGAATCCGCTGTTGGATGGCGTGCCGGTAGTGATTGAAAATGTGATCCCCTTCAAAGACGGCAATCGCTGGATGTTAAGAGATGAGGAAGGCAATGGAGTTTTTATTCCGCCCACGTTCCAACAAGGCTGGCAGCTGCTGGCCTTGAGCGGTGGTGCGCCGTTGAAGGTGTTTGCCATGGGCAAGGACCAGGATTTTGAACCGCTTGGTGTTTGGGTAAACAACCGTTATACATTTTTTGCATGAAGGCCTGGGAAATCATAGTGAACAACGCCATGCTGGGCACCACCAAGCTGCCCCTTCGCGCGGCCGACTTGCCGGAGGCCATAACAGAACAGGTCGAGGTGAGCGATACGGCGGATGCGGAAGAAGATTTTCTTCGTTTTGGAAGTTTGGTGTATCAGTACCGGCAATCCGGTTGCGTTCCGCTCAATCTCCGGTCGGCGGTCTTGTCGGCCGCAGAGGCGGAGATAAAACCGTATTGTCAAGCGAGCGCCACCGCCGTGTTGAGAACGATCCTCTCCGAAGAACATTCTGCCTTGCTAAAAATTTGGCTGGAACAATGTGAACTCGCCCATAAATGTGCCGAATCGGAATGTGTGCCGGCGTTGCTCGACATCAGCGTTGCAAAAAAGGAACTGCGATCACTGATCCTGTCGGTATGTGGAAAAAGAGGGGAGTGGTTGGGCCGTTTAAACCCGCAATGGAATTTCTCCGCGCCGGAACCCGATGCCCAAACCGTGTGGCAGACTGGCCGGGCGGAAGAACGAAAAGATCTGCTCAGATCCCTTCGCGCACAACAACCCGCTGCCGCCCTCGAACTGTTGCAAAGCTCATGGGACACGGAAGGCGCCAACGAGAAAGTTTCTTTCCTGGAAATTTTGAATACGGGTCTCTCGGAAAGCGACCTCGTCTGGCTGGAGAGTTTGAAAGAGAAAGGGACGAAGGTGAACAACGCCATACAAGACCTCATAAAACGGATTCCCGCATCACGACCCGTGCAAAGCTACATGGCTCTACTAAAAGAAGCCGTGACGATGAAAATTTCTAAGGCGCTATTGGGCATGCTGGCCAAAACGACGGTCGAAGTAAATGAAAAGATCACTTTTCCCGATCCTATTTTCAAAAGTGGCATTGAAAAATTGAGCAGCGATAAAAATGTGAGCGATACGCAATATATTCTCATCCAGTTGATCGCGTCCGTGCCTCCATCGTTTTGGAACGATCATTTGAAGGAAACACCAGAAGCCATTATTAAACTCTTCCAAAAAGAAAAAAAGACGGCACTCTATGTTCCTGCGCTGGCCTTGGCGGCGATAAAGTTTCGGGATATCGCGTGGGCCCAGGCGTTGGTGGACCATGGTGACGAAGAAATATTGGAAAACGCTTTGGTGTCGCTTATCGGATCGCTGCCGGCGATGGAGCGCGATCGGTATGCGTTGCGTTTCATAAAAAAGAAACCCCAGGAACTGATCAACATGCTCACCGACTTTGACGACGAGTGGAGCCATGAGCTGGCCAAGGCCGTGCTGGCCTTCACGTCCCAGGAAGTGTATGCCTATAACAAACCATTTTATCGCGCCGTTGTCAAGAATATTCCGGTGGCGATGTTAAAGGAGCTTGAATCTTTTACGCCTTCGGAAGAACAAAAGAAAGCCTATTGGCGAAATCAATCGCATGAACTAGCAGGAGTGTTGACGTTGAAGCAACAGATCCTCCAATCGTTTTCCAGTTAAAACAAAAGCCATTTACCAGAAAAAATATGAGCAGCATCTTACGCCAACACGCCGAACATCAATTCGCCGAAGAACTCGAAGCCCTCGCCAAAAATGATTCCGACCGCAAACCGCCCAACTGGAAGCTCTCACCCCAATCGGTGGTGACGTATTTGCTTGGCGGAAAGCTGAAGAACGGATTCGAGGTCTCCCCCAAATATATCGGCAACAAAAGATTGATGGAGATCGCCGTGGCCACCCTCACCACCGACCGTGCTTTGTTGTTATACGGTCTGCCGGGCACAGCCAAGTCGTGGGTGTCGGAGCACCTGTCGGCGGCCATCTCTGGCGATTCCACCATGGTGATCCAGGGAACGGCCGGCACCAGCGAAGAGTCGGTGCGCTATGGATGGAACTATGCGCTGCTGCTGGCGGATGGTCCTTCCAAAAAAGCGTTGGTGGAAACGCCGGTGATGAAAGCGATGCAAGACGGCAAGATCGCCCGCATCGAAGAGCTCACCCGCATCGGGTCCGACGTGCAGGACACGCTCATCACCATTTTATCGGAAAAAACATTGCCCGTTCCTGAATTGAATACGGAAATTCAAGCCGTCAAAGGATTTAACGTGATCGCCACCGCCAACAATCGCGACAAAGGGGTGAACGAATTGTCGGGTGCCTTGAAGCGCAGGTTCAACACAGTCATCCTCCCGCTACCCGACAGCATCGAAGAAGAGATCGACATCGTGCGCCGGCGCGTGCAAAGTTTTGAGAAGGCGATGGAGCTACCTGCAGAGCCGCCCGCTGTGGCAGAGATAAAACGCATCGTGACGATTTTCCGGGAACTGCGATCAGGCGTGTCGTTGGATGGCAAGACAAAGATCAAAACACCTTCCGGCACGTTGAGTACGGCCGAAGCGATATCGGTAGTGAACAGTGGCGTGGCCATGGCCACCTATTTCGGTGATGGGTCCCTGAAAGCGGCCGACCTTGCTGCCGGCATCATTGGTGCTGTCGTGAAAGACCCCGTGCAAGATCGCATCATCTGGCAAGAATATCTCGAAACGGTGGTAAAGCCCCGCGACGAGTGGAAAGATATTTACAGGGCCTGCCGCGACCAGGGCATATGAGCATTCACGTACTCGGCATACGGCACCATGGCCCGGGATCGGCGCGGAATGTGAAAGCATTCCTGGAACAGTCGCGACCGGACATCATTCTCGTGGAAGGCCCGCCCGAAGGCGACGAACTTTTGCGATGGGCGGCCCACAGCGAGTTGAAACCACCGGTAGCCATCCTGGCCTATCGCCCCGACAAACCCCAACGCGCCGTCTTTTATCCTTTTGCAGAATTCAGCCCCGAGTGGCAGGCCATTCAATATGGCGGAAAACAAAATGTGCCCGTGCGATTTATGGACCTGCCCTTGTCGCATCGCTTTGCCCTGGATAAAGACGATAAAAAAGAAACAGGAAAAAAAGAGGACGATGGCATCTCCAGCGCCGCCTTCTCGAACGCGGAGGCGAGCACAGAAGAGTATCGCGATCCTTTAAAATACCTGGCCGTGGCCGCGGGCTTCGACGATGGCGAGCGTTGGTGGGAATATATGTTCGAGCAACGCATGGATCACCAGGGTACCTTTGAAGCCGTGCATGAAGCCATGCGTGCATTGCGTTCGGAACTTCCGGAAAAGAAAGAGCACGTGGAGAAACTTCGCGAGGCACACATGCGCAAGATGATCCGCCAGGCGGAGAAAGATGGTTTTGTAAACATCGCTGTGATCTGTGGTGCATGGCATGCCCCGGCATTGACCGACATGCCGAAAGCAAAGGACGATACCGACCTGCTCAAGGGTCTCGCAAAAGTAAAAGTCGAAACCACGTGGATCCCGTGGACCTATAATCGCCTCACCTTTGCCAGCGGCTATGGGGCCGGCATCAACTCGCCGGGATGGTACAGCCACCTGTGGCATCACCCCTTCGACAACGGCGTGCAGTGGATGGCGAAAGTGGCGCAGGTCTTTCGAAATCATGAGATGGACACCTCCGTGGCGCACATCATCGAGGCCGTGCGCCTGGCCGAAGCATTGTCGTCGTTGCGCGGTGTGAGCAAGTCGGGATTGGCGGAGTTGAACGAAGCCACGCTGGCCGTGCTTTGCAACGGCGACGAAATTTTGCTGGAGCTGATCCGCGAAGCCCTGATCGTGAGCGACACCATCGGCGCTGTGCCGGCCGAGATCCCCAAGCCGCCGCTGTTGCAAGATGTGGAGCGATCTCAGAAAAAACTTCGCCTGCCCGCCGAAGCCGGCAACAAAGACCTGCTCCTCGACCTGCGCGAAGAACTTCACCTGGAGCGAAGCATTTTTTTACACCGTCTTCAATTGTTGGGTGTCACCTGGGGACACCTGGCGCACGTGCGGGGCAAAGGAACATTCAAGGAACAATGGCAACTGCGGTGGGAACCGGAGTATTCCATATTAATAATAGAAAAAGGCAGCTGGGGCAACACCCTGGAGGAGGCCGTGACACACTACGTTGCCCACGAAGCACAAGAGGCCACCAGCCTGGGACAGGTGTGTGACCTGTTGGCAAAAGTTATCCCGTCAGACCTACCCGAAGCGGCCGAAAACCTCATCAACGCCATCAATAATCTTGCAGCGGCCACGGGCGACGTGATGCAATTGCTGGAGGTGCTGCCCGCATTGGTGTCGGTGTCGCGCTATGGCAACGTTCGCCAGACCGACGAGACCATGCTGTTGGGTATTGTGAACTCTATGATTGCCCGCATCTGCGTAAGCCTTCCCCCAGCGTGCGTGGCCGTGGATGATGATGCTGCGCAAAAAATAGCCGAACACCTTTATCAACTCAGCGAATCCATCGCCCTCCTGAACCAAGCCGAGCAGCGCGGGGAATGGCACGAAACGTTGCAAGTCATTTGCGACAATGTTCACACGGCGCCGCTCGTGGCCGGCTACAGCACGCGGTTGCTGGCCGATGCAAAAGTGATGGAGGGCAATGTGTTGGCCGACCGTTTTCATTTTGCGTTAACATTTGCTGGTAACCCATCCGTTGCGGCCTCGTGGATGGAGGGATTTCTGAAAGGTAGCGGTACGATCCTTTTGCTGGACGAACGGCTGTGGACGCTGGTCAACGAATGGGTCCGGGGCATTCGCGAAGAAGACTTCATTGCGCTCCTTCCCCTCTTGCGAAGAACCTTCTCTCAATTCTCACATGCCGAACGACGCAAGATCGGAGAAAAGGCCAAACGTCCTGGCAGCGGGCACGCGATGGCAAGCGCCACCAGCGACGATCAAATAGATCACGAACGCGGCGTCGCGTCGCTGCCGGTAGTGATGCAACTTTTGGGATTGAAAAATAAACCGGCCCCGCCAACAGCAGACAACATCGTATGAGCGAACTCAATTCCAACGAAGAACAACAGCATTTGCGCAAATGGCGCATGATCCTGGGTGGCGGTCAGAATGACGGCACGGACTATTCCCTGCAGAACATAGACCTCCAGATCGACAAAACATTGGAAGCCCTATACGACGCCGAAAAAAAAGGCGGGCTGGGCGCCTCTTCGCCAAACGTGAGCCGCTGGCTCGGCGACATTCGTACCTACTTTCCCAACACCGTGGTGAAGGTGATGCAACAAGACGCACTCAAGCGGCTTGACCTCACGTCGATGTTGCTGGAAAAAGAAATGTTGGAAAACGTGGAAGCCGATGTTCACCTGGTCGCTACGCTGATGACTTTGAGCCGCGTCATTCCATCCAAGACAAAAGATACAGCCCGGCAGGTGGTGCGGAAAGTCGTAGAGGAACTCATGAAGAAACTGGCGCAACCCATGCAGCAGGCCGTGGCCGGCAGCCTGAACCGGTCCACGCGCAACCGGCGGCCGCGTCACAACGAGATCAACTGGCATGCCACCATCCTCAAAAACCTGAAACACTATCAACCCGACTATAAAACCATTGTCCCCGAAGTGCGCATCGGCTATGGCAAACGCCGGCGTTCGTTGAAAGATGTGGTGCTTTGCCTGGATCAGAGCGGCAGCATGGGCACGTCGGTGATCTACTCCGGCATCTTCGGCGCGGTGATGGCGTCGATCCCCGCCATCCAAACCAGGATGGTGGTGTTCGATACGAATGTGGTCGACCTCACCGAGGAACTTTCGGATCCGGTAGAACTTCTTTTTGGTGTTCAACTGGGTGGAGGCACCGATATCAACCGCGCGCTCACCTATTGTCAGCAGATCATTCAGCGGCCAACGGACACGGTATTGGTTCTGATCACCGACTTAAATGAGGGAGGCAATCCGGAAGAAATGCGCAAGCGCGCCAAAGCACTGACCGAGGCCGGTGTACAGGTCATCGTCCTGCTGGCCCTGAACGACGATGGTGCCCCGGGCTATGATCACCAAAATGCTGCTTACATGGCCACCCTTGGCATCCCCGTGTTTGCCTGCACACCCGATAAATTTCCCGACCTCATGGCTGCCGCACTCAGCAAGCAGGACATTGGCCTGTGGGCTGCAAAGGAGGAGATGATTACAAAGCGATAATTTTTGGAGGAAACCTGTCCGCGGTATGCGATGCTAAGCTGGCGGGATGACAAAGGCTAACCCTGGCGGGAAAGCAAAATCAGGGCTTGTAGGCCAAGGCTTTGTCGACGATTTGTTCGGGGGTGAGGCCGTCGTATTCTTCGGCAAAGAAATAGTCGCTGGCATTGGGGTCTGGAACGCTCTTTAAAAAAAGCTCGATCAACTCATCATCCTCTTCTTCCGTCTCGGTGTCGGCGTTGATAATTTTTCTGGCTAATTCGATGAGGTCTTCCCGGCTTAGTTTTTTTCCTTCCATAATGCTATTTCTTAGTGAACACGCGTTCTAACACAAATGTTTGCGATACTAACGTAATATCCTATTTTTTCACGGAACCCGCTATACCGGACGCCACGCGATATTGAAAATAGTTTTGGAAAACTCAAAAAATGTAGCACTATTCTTTACAAAAAGAATGGCCGGCCCTGTGGGCGTGTCGTTTTTTGTAAACAAAGGCTGACCCGCGACCGGTCTTGCCCTATTCCTGTATTCTTTTTCTCAGATCTTCCTGCACTTTGCGCCACTCGCCCAGTTCACCCGTCTCTTCCCATAGCTCCATAAGCTCATTGTTTGTTGGCCGCATCACGGTGTCAACGGCCTTGTTGCAGGTAGCATAAAAATCCCTGTCAAATTTCGATCGCAGGTCATCGGGTTTAAGGGCGATGTTCAGGTTGGGGAAATCTTTTGAGGGCTTTCCGTTTGCCCAGGCCACCACTTCCAGCGCGGCCAATGCCATGCTGGCATCGTGCGCATCGATGTAGTTGGGGGTCAGGACGGCCTGGATACTTTTTTCCAGGAACGCTTTGTGCGGCCTTTCTTCGAAATCGCCAACCCAGTCCAACGCAATGTCGTTCTCGAAATTTCCGTGTGCCCAGGTTCCCATATTGAAATCAGTTTGTCTATTGTTCTTCAAGCGCCGGAACTCACCCGGTTTTAATTTGATTGTCCAAAGAGGCTGTAGAGAAGGATGGCCAACACCAGTCCACCGATCACGGCCAATGCGATCTTCACTGCGCTATACGGACGCTCACCCTGCACCTCACCGGTCCGGGCATTCACCAGAAACTGGTATACTTTGTTATTGTAGCGATAGGCGCTGATCCACACCGGCAACAAAATGTGTTTAAAAGTTGGATTGCGGTAGGTGGTGTTCACAAAATGGATCATCTGCCGGTCGCCGCCAATGTCGCGGCAAATGGTGGAGCGTATTTCGGGCTCCATCCGTTGCTTGGCTTCCGTGTAGCCCTGCTTCACGTCCACGGCATACGTTTCCGTGCGAAAGCCACTGAGAAATTTGTCGTTGTAGGCCAGCAGATTTTTCAGATCCCATGGTTCGAGCGCCCGGAGCTTGCCCTTGTTGAGCGAGCGCGTGGCTTCGATCAGCAGGTCGTCGAAGGCGTTGCTCACGTTGCCCGACGCGGGATACCATCGCGTCTTGGTCACCTGCCGTGTCCGGGTAACGGTCTTCCCGTTTTCGGTGGTGGTGTAGGATTCGTTCACATAATAATCTTCGCCACGCTGGCCGGTATAGCTGGAGGACGTGTTGCAGTCGAAGGTCCAGAAGGGGAGATACATGCCGTTGAGCTTGTCGGCGCTGTCGGCATATTTTTTTAGATCGTTGGGCGCAAACCACAACCGGTTCATCCAGGCTTTAAAATTGGCCGAGGCCTTCTGGATGTCGATCCCAAACGGCAGCACATACTGTGGCTTGTGAAGCGTTGAGGTGGTCCCGCTTTTCACCACCAGCGTCGCCGCGCAAAACGGACATTTGTCGGAACTGATCCGCGGGTCTAGCGTGGACGTGGCCCCGCAGCTTTCGCACTTCACGGTGGCCACCTCGATCTTTTCCTCGTTGTTGAAATTGCGGGCGAGAAAATCGTCGAGGCTGATCTCTTCGATCTCGTTTTTTACATCCGGTTGTGTGATGGGATTTTGTGCCCCGCAATATTCGCATACGAGGTTGAGTGTGCCGGGCTTGAACTTTAAAATGGCGCCACACCCGGCGCAGGCCAACTCGTTGCTCACCGCCTTGGTGGCTTCCGTAAAATCACTCATGGAACAAACTCATTTTTTTGTGATCGCATTTTCAGGATCCCAGGGCTCCCTGTGGGTAACCTGGAAACATGATGAGCCTATATTTTTTTATTTATTGAGGGGGTAGCGGCGGGGGAATTGCGCCAAACAGACTTCCCAGGTCGGGCGTGTCGCTTGCTTTTGTCCAGCCAGCCATGCCTTGCTTCCACACCAGGGTCTCGCGGGTCAGCGAGCCTTGCTGGGTCATTTGTTGCAAGGCAGCGAGGTTGAACGGGCCTTGTTGCTGGCCATTGACGGCCACAAAATATTGCACGTTGCTGCCGGGAAGTGGCGGGGGACCTTGCGGCGCTTGCTGTTGATTTTGTGCGTTGAAAGCTTGTCCCATTTGTTGGGCCATGGCAAAACCCATGCCCATGCCGATGCCCGCACCCGCATCGCCACCGGGATTTTTGGCCGCGGCCTCCATGGCATTGGCAGCTTGAAACTGGGCGTATTGATTGAGGTTGCCCAAAATGCCCATGCTGCTGCGCTTGTCGAGGGCTTGCTCCACTTCCGTGGGAAGGGATATGTTTTCCACCAGGAACTTGGTCACTTCCAAACCGTACTCGCCAAACTCGGGATTGATCTTGCCGCTGATGAATTTCGAGAGCTCATCATAGTTTGCCGCCAGATCCAACACGGGTATTTTGCTTTCGCCGATGGCATCCGAAAAGCGCGTCACCACGAGGTTGCGCAGTTGCTCCGTCACTTCGTCGGTGGTGAAGTGGGCTTGTGTGCCCGCGATCTCTTTGATGAATTTTCCGGCGTCGGTGATCTTGATGGCAAACGAACCGAAAGCGCGCAGGCGGATGGGCCCGAACTCGGCGTCGCGCAACATGATGGGGTTTTTGGTACCCCACTTGTTGTCGGTAAAATTTTTCGTGTTCACAAAGAAGATGTCCACCTTGAAGGGGCTGTTGAAGCCATATTTCCATCCGCGCAACGTGGTGAGGATGGGCATGTTCTGGGTGGTGAGCTCGTAACGGCCGGGCTTGAACACATCGGCGATCTGGCCTTCGTTCACAAACACCGCTACCTGGCTCTCGCGCACCGTGAGCTGTGCACCGTTCTTGATTTCATCCTGGTAACGCGGAAAACGCCACACCATCGTGTTGTTGCTGTCGTCTTTCCACTCAATAATGTCGATGAGTTCATTTTTAAGCTTATCCCAGAGGCCCATGGTGTTGATCTTTTTGGTGATGATTTACATGAAAAGGTAAATAAAAAGAGATTAGCTTGTTTTTCAGTACGTGCCCTTTTTTATTAAATCCTGGGAATTATAAAAATTTGAAGGATGGAATGGCACACCACATCGGGACGCAACGAATAAACGCGTATAAACGATGACATCGAAACCCATTTCCCTCGAAAAATAATGGACTTGATCACTGGGGGGAAGCAGAAATGGAACGGATATGCGTGCGTTGTGGAATTCGATAAAGATGCCTCCGGAAAAATGGAGCCAGGTGTCGTACCCAGAGTCAGGCGACAAATTTTGGGTGGTGGGATTGGCCGGGAAGACCGCCGTTTATTATAACGATATCGAGGAGGGCTTCAAAGTTTCCGCGAGGACGAGGAAGTGAGTGGTGTGTGTGACAAGGAATGTTGGGTAGCTGAAATTTTTGGTGTAGAACACCAACAAAGGCGGGCAGGGTTCCATAATTA
>CBIHQM010000042.1:0-25092 GCA_966211885.1 uncultured Chryseolinea sp. | reverse complement strand
GTTATCCAGGATGGGAATGCAATTGTTAAAGTCGTCGTTCAGCAGTTCGCTGATGTACTGACGATAGAGCGGCATCTTAAAGCCGTTGCAAAGAATATAGGTATCCTTGGTGAGTTTGCCCTGCTCGTAGAGTGCGCGCACGATGGGAATGTCGAACGACGACGAGGTTTCCATGTGCACGTCCTTATTTTTCAAAGCCTCCTGCATGATGAAAGAGAAGTGCGAGGACTTTGTACAATAGCAATAGGTGTATTTGGCGTTGTATTTGAAACGCTCCAGGGCATTGTTGAACGTGGCCTGCACATAGCGGATGTTTTCGCTGATGCGGGGCAGATACGTCAGCTTCAAGGGCGTGCCATATTCCTTGATGATATCCATCAGGGGCACATCGTTGAACAGCAATTCATGGTCGCGCACCTTAAATTCTTTCTGGGGAAACTCAAAGGTTTGCTCAATCAGCTCGCGATAACTCTTCATTTATGGATAGAATCGTTAAGGGGTTAACCGTGAATAAAAAGTTAAACTAATATTAATTAATCAGATGGCTTTCTTTCTGGAGTTGCCCGTTGGGAAAGAGGTGCAATATTGTGATAAATTTGCCATCTTTGCAATACACATCAAGCTATGGTAAATCGTTTTCCCGCCTGGATAATCGACCCGGACCCTGCCGGAATGCATGCCTTGCCCGACTTCTAGCGGCCTGGCGGGATATTCTCTTTGTTCTTTTGTTTAAACGATAACCATTCAGTTAAAAACCTTAATTTTATTCCTGTGAAAGCGTTGAAGATCATTGAAGTAAAGTCAGAGATCGGGGCCGGCACCCGCGGTGCCAGCCTTGGCGTGGAGGCCATAAAAATTGCCAGCCTGGACCTTCAGTCGGACTTTTTTAAGCAAAACGAGTCCGTGGAGGTAGAACATGTGAACGACATCCTGTTCGACAAACCCACACAACCCCATGCCAAATACATCGATGGCGTGATGGTGATGGAAGAGCGCGTATGCCTGGAAGTATATGAAACGATCTGGGAGGAATATTTCCCCATTATCCTTTCCGGCGATCACAGCACCGCTTATGGCACCATTGCCGGCATCAAAAAGGCCGATCCCAAAGCCCGCCTCGGCGTGATCTGGATCGACGCCCATGCCGACATCCAAACCCCTTTCACGTCACCCACCGGCAACATGCACACCATGCCCCTGGCCATGGCTTGTGGCATCGACAACCTGGAGTGCAAGGTGAACGACCCCAAAAGCGACACGCTGGACTATTGGGAACAGATCGAAAACGTTGGCATGCCCGGCCGGAAGATCTATCCCGAAGACATCGTTTACATCGGCGTGCGCGAGTTGGAGAAATCGGAGAACTATCTCGTCAATAAATACAACGTCAACTACATCGAGACGGAAGAAGTGAAAGCCGGGCCTGCGAAAATTGCCGAAAAGGCGTTGAAGATGCTGGACCATTGCGATCTCATCTATGTTTCGTTCGACGTGTCGGCGCTGGATTCCTCTGTATCCACTGGAACGGGTATGCCGCTGCCGGGTGGGCTTAGCATTGAGGAAGCGAAGATATTGAACGCTGCGCTGGCGAAAAGTCCTAAAGTTTGTGCCTGGGAGGTGAGTGAGGTCAATCCTACGCTCGATACTGAGAATCGGATGGCGGACAGCGCTTTTGAGATTCTACAGGCTACGGCGCAGGCTGTTATGGGAAGGCCCGTTCTAGCCCAATAATTTTTCACCGCAGAGGCGCAAAGGGCGCAAAGTTAACGCAAAGTCGCTTCGCGTTGGCTTTGCGCCTTTTTTGTTGGATATCACTTCGCGCGGGGCTCCAATAAGGCCACGTACTCTTCAATCGTCGTCATGATATTGCTTCGGATGATGGGGTCCGTGAGGAACTTTGGAATGCCGATCGGCATAGACAATATCCGGTAGGTCACCTTTACTTGTTTGGGGCCGATTTGCTCCAGCGTCCAGCTGCCGGAGAGCTTCATGCGGGTTACGCCGTCGCGCTTCGGGGCTAGTGTTTCGTTCACGCGCGATTCGAAGGTGATGAAGAGCTTTCGCATCGGGATGGTTTCCACAACTTTATATTCGAGAAAATGGTCCTGGTCGCTGACCGGCCAGGGAATGTCATGGTAGGAGTATTCCTGCCAGGTGGTGGTGTCTTCGCGTTGCAGGTATACTTTGAATTCGGCCACATGGCCCTGCCAGTCCTTGATCTTCTTTTCGTCGCGGATGAGGCGGAGGCCGGCAAAGATGGTGTTGTTGAAATAGAATTCGCCTTTTACTTCACGCGCCTTCACGGGGGGATTGGACGCCGGAAAAGTGATCCACCGTTCGTAGATGGAAACCGTGCCATCCTTTTTCACGAGGGTGAAACCCTCCTTGTCTTGCGCCAACGCCTGGGTGCAGGCAAAGAGCAGGAATAGGATGGAGGCTGATGATGGGTATTGGCGCATAATTGTGTTTGAGAGACAAATGGTCCACCGCAAAGATGCCGGTTAGGGCACAAAGGTTGCTACGGGGCATTTTAGGGTGCCGGGTTCTATGTAAGAAAGGATTTTGGGGTACCCGATGTTCATATCCATTACAAATATAACGACCGCCTTGCGGGCATCGTGCACGGAATCCGGCAGGCGATAAAAATACTCCTTAAACTTCGGCCTTTTTCCTTAATTTCGCCCCCAAATTGAAGTTTTATCCCTATTTAAAATATTTGTCATGAGCCAAACCGCACCGATCTCTTCCTTTATCGAAAAGCACTATCTGCACTTCAACGCCGCCGCCCTGGTGGATGCCGCGAAGGCCTATAAGACTCATATTGCCTCCGGAAAGAAAATGATGGTCACCCTGGCCGGCGCCATGAGCACCGCCGAATTGGGTCTGAGCTTTGCCGAAATGATCCGCCAGGATAAGGTCCAGATCATTTCCTGCACCGGCGCCAACCTGGAAGAAGACATCATGAACCTGGTGGCCCATTCGCACTACAAACGCATTCCCAACTATCGCGACCTCACGCCCGAACAAGAGTGGGATTTGTTGCAAAATCACCTCAACCGCGTAACCGATACCTGTATTCCCGAAGAAGAGGCCTTCCGCAAATTGCAAAAGCACTTGTATAAAGTGTGGAAAGATGCCGAAGACAAAGGCGAACGCCTCTTCCCCCACGAATTCATGTTCCGCATGCTGAACAGCGGCGACTTGAAAGCAGAATACGAGATCGATCCTAAAAACTCCTGGATGATCGCTGCCGCCGAACGCAACATGCCGATGGTGGTGCCCGGATGGGAAGACTCCACCATGGGTAACATCTTTGCTTCGTATGTGTTCACGGGCGAGCTGAAAGCGTCGACCATGAAGAGCGGTATCGAATACATGGCCTGGCTGGCTGATTGGTATATCAAAAATTCCGGTAAAGACGGCATTGGGTTCTTCCAGATCGGTGGTGGTATCGCCGGCGACTTCCCCATTTGCGTAGTGCCCATGCTCCACCAGGATCTGGAGAAAGACAACGTTCCGTTCTGGAGCTATTTCTGCCAGATCAGCGACTCCACCACCAGCTATGGTTCTTATTCCGGCGCGGTTCCTAACGAGAAGATCACCTGGGGCAAGCTGAGCATAGAGACACCGAAGTTCATCATCGAGAGCGATGCTACCATCGTGGCTCCTTTGATGTTTGCTTATGTGCTTGGGTGGTAAAGACTAATTGCAGTAAAATATTAAACCGCAAAGGCGCTAAGAGCGCAAAGAAGACGCAGAGAAGGGCTTTGCGTTAACTTTGCGATCTCCGCGCCTTTGCGGTAAAACATTTCTCTCAGCTTTCATGAATCTGGATTCAACACTCCGCACTGAAATACAAAAAGCGCTCACCGCACTATTCAACCAAACGATAGAAGCCGTACAGCTGCAACCGACAAACCAGGAGTTTGAAGGTTCGCACACGCTGGTATGCTTCCCCCTCACCAAGCTCTCGCGCAAAGGACCGGAAGAAACGGCACGCCTGGTGGGCGACTATCTCGTGCAGCACTCGGGCATCGTGAGCCGCTTCAATGTGGTGAAAGGTTTTCTAAACCTCGTGCTGAGCGACCGGGTTTGGCTGGACGTGTTTCAATCCATTTTCGTGCGCCCGAACTACGGTCAGCTACCTTCCAACGGGGAAGAGATCATGATCGAGTATTCATCGCCCAACACCAACAAGCCGTTGCACCTGGGGCACTTGCGCAATAATTTTCTTGGCTACAGTGTGGCGGAGATCTACAAGGCGAATGGTTACAAAGTGCACAAGGTGCAGATCATCAACGACCGCGGTATACACATCTGCAAGTCGATGGCGGCGTGGCAAGTGTACGGGCATGGTGAATCACCAGAAAGCACGGGTGAAAAGGGCGATCACCTCGTTGGAAAGTATTACGTGAAGTTTGACAAGGAGATGAAGAGCCAGGCGTTGCTCATCCTTAATGATGTGAACCAAGGAAATCTCGACCGATTTACCGCTGTAGAGAAAGACCAAATTATCGCTGCTTCTAAACAGATTGCAACGCTGTCTGAGAAGCTAAACACCGTCGCAGCTTCCGTGGGTTTGCCTGTCGATGAGGTGCTGAATGCGGAAGTGCTCAATGCTAAAGTTTCCGACCGCAAGAAACGTGACGAGATCGTAAAATCTGTCAATTCATTGCAGGAGAAAATAGATGAGCAGCGATCTATTATCAAGGAGCTGGCTCAAAATAAGACCGCCCTCATGCAAATGGCGCAGGACCTGCTGCGCAAATGGGAGGCAAAAGATCAAGACACCGTAACGCTCTGGAAGACCATGAACGGCTGGGTGTACAGCGGCTTCGACGCCACCTACAAACGCATGGGCGTTGACTTCGAAAAGCTGTATTACGAATCGGACACCTACTTGCTGGGCAAGGAAGAGGTTTTGAAAGGTGTGGAGAAAGGCGTGTTCTTCAAAAAAGACGACGGCTCGGTTTGGGTAGACCTCACGGCCGACGGCCTCGATCAAAAAGTATTGTTGCGCTCGGATGGCACGTCGGTATATATGACCCAAGATATCGGTACGGCGATCCTTCGCTTCACCGATTTCCCAAAGATCATGGGCCAGGTTTACACCGTGGGCAACGAACAGGAGTATCACTTCAAAGTGTTGTTCCTCATCCTGCAGAAATTAGGCTTCGACTGGGCCAAACGTTGCTTCCATTTATCGTACGGCATGGTGGACTTACCCACCGGCAAAATGAAATCGCGCGAAGGTACCGTAGTGGATGCCGACGACCTGATGCAGGAGATGGTGGACGAAGCCGAAAAACAAACACGCGAACTGGGCAAAGTCGACGAGATCACGGAAGAGGAGGCGCTGAAATTATTCGAGATGATCGGCCTGGGCGCCTTGAAGTTTTTCCTGCTCAAGGTAGATCCCAAGAAACGCATGTTGTTCGACCCCAATGAATCCATCCAATTGCAAGGATTCACGGGCCCTTTCATCCAATACACGCACGCCCGCATCCGGGCCATCATTCGCAAGGCCGAGAGCATGGATATTGTATGCACGGAAGCCGACCTGCAACAAGTCGACTCCCTCGAACCC
Source organism: uncultured Chryseolinea sp. (assembly GCA_966211885.1). Lineage (GTDB taxonomy): Bacteria > Bacteroidota > Bacteroidia > Cytophagales > Cyclobacteriaceae > Chryseolinea. Next base: position 19,505 of record CBIHQM010000042.1, on the reverse strand, counting down.
GCCGAACGCGATGCGCTCAATGTATTGAGCCTTTTCGAAAGCCGCATCAAGGAAGCCGCCCGCGAATACTCGCCGGCCGTCATCGCCAACTACGCCTTTGATCTGGCCAAGGAATACAACAAATTCTACCAAAACATCCCCATCTTCAACGAAACCAACCCCGCCCGCCTCCGCTTCCGCATCGCCTTCTCCAAAGCGACCGCCGACGCCATCAAAAAGGCCATGCATTTGCTGGGAATTGCCGTTCCGGAAAAGATGTAAGGATGACGTACTTCACCGGCAAACTTTACTACAAAGCTCACCCGTCGAAGCCGCACCAACCTCCTGGCTCCTGGCTTCCGGCTCCTGGCTCCTGAATTGTCACGCATCTGGTTACGCCACCCAAAATGTGATAAAAGGATGCTGGAAATGCGGAACAAATCGTAAATTTTCATGTTGATATAAAAGCGCAACTACCCTATGAAAACTCTCATTGTTACCTTTTTATTCCTGATCCCGACCATGGCCTCTTCCGTGTATGATTTCAAAAAGACGGCGATCGACGGACAGGTCATTGATTTTGCCAAGTATAAAGGCAAGCCCCTGCTCATTGTGAACACCGCTTCCAAATGCGGCTTCACACCACAGTATGCCGAGCTGCAGAAACTGCAGGACCAGTATGGCAGCAAAGTGACCATCCTGGGTTTCCCCGCCAACAATTTTGGCGCGCAAGAGCCCGGCACGAACGTGGAGATCTCTGAATTTTGTCAGAAGAATTATGGCGTGACGTTCCAGATGTTTGAAAAAGTATCGGTGAAGGGCAGCGACCAGGATGAACTTTACGCCTGGTTGAAAGAAAAGACCGGCGAGGAACCCAGCTGGAATTTCTGCAAATACCTGGTGAAGCCCGACGGCACGGTGAAATTCTTTCCTTCGAAAGTAAGCCCGCTCGACAAGCAAATTATTGATGCGATTAATTAAAGCAGCCCTTACGGTTATCGTTGTTATGAGCCTTGCCGCGTTTATTTCCAGTAAAATAGCTTCCGGCAAGGCCGGACCTGTCGAGGGTACGATCTACGATTTCAAGATCGCTGCCCTCGACGGTACCGTTATCGATTTTGCCCAATACAAAGGCAAGCCCCTCCTCATCGTGAACACCGCCTCCAAATGCGGCTTCACACCGCAGTATGCCGACCTGGAGAAACTGTCAGAGAACTATGGTGGCAAGGTCGTGGTGCTCGGGTTCCCCGCCAACAATTTTCTGTGGCAAGAGCCCGGCTCGAGTGAAGAGATTGCGGCCTTTTGCCAGAAGAATTATGGCGTGACCTTCCAGATGTTTGAAAAGATCTCGGTGAAAGGACGCGACAAACACCCGCTCTACAAATGGTTGGAAGCTAAGACCGGCGAAACACCCTCCTGGAACTTTTGCAAATACGTGGTGAGCGCCGATGGCAACATGGTAAAATTCTTTTCCTCCAAAGTAAATCCGCTGGACAAGCAGATTATCGATGCCTTGGGGCAACCCTGACTTCCATTGAATCTTAACGAATGCGCGATGCTTGACCTGGCGATCAAAGGAGAATTGTTGAACGCCTGCAAAAAATACGCGGAGCAGCGATTGGCCACGGCCACGCAGGCCATGCACCATGCCCAACAAGCCGCCAACGAAGAAGGCAAGAGCAGCGCCGGCGACAAATACGAGACCGGTCGGGCCATGGCGCAGATCGAACGCGACAAAGCCGCCCAGCAGGCGCAGGAGGCCCTGAAGCTCAAACAAGCGCTCGACCACCTGGATGGCTTGCATCATCATCAGAAAGTGACGACCGGCAGCGTGGTAGCCACCGCCCACTATAACTTTTACATTGCCATTGGTGCGGGAAAAATGACCGTATCGGGTCTGGATTTCATTGTTGTGGGGCCCAGTTCACCCCTGGGAAAATCGTTGATGGGATTGACCGTGAGCGATGCGTTTACGTTTAACAATCAGCACCACAAGATTCTGCAGGTCCTGTAGGCGATCCCCGTAAACACCTCGGGGAATTTGAATTATATTCGCCCATATTTTCGAACATCATGGATATTAAAGTCTGGTTACAAGCCTTCCGCTTGCGCACGTTGCCGCTGGCGTTGTCATGCATTGCCATGGGGGGATTTTTGGCGGCTTCGGCTGGCGCCTTCCGGTGGGACATTTTCCTGCTCTGTATTCTTACCACGATCTTTTTACAAGTCTTATCCAATCTTGCCAACGACTATGGCGATTCCGTAAATGGTGCCGACCACGCCGGGCGCAAAGGTCCGCAACGTGCTGTCCAAAGCGGAGCCATCTCGGCCGCACAGATGAAGACGGCGGTGATCATTTTTGTTTTGCTTTGTTTGGGCAGCGGCATCGCTTTGTTGCTCGTCTCCTTTGGACTGAACTGGAATGCATTGCTGTTTTTCTTTGGCCTGGGTGTGTTGAGCATACTGGCCGCCATCGCCTACACGGTGGGCAAGAAGCCCTATGGTTATGCCGGCCTGGGAGATTTTTCGGTATTGATATTTTTTGGATTGGTAGGGGTGATGGGTTCATACTATTTGTTCACGCAACAGCTGTCGTGGCGCGAAATCCTTCCCGCCTTGAGCTGCGGGTTTTTCTCGATCGGCGTGCTGAATGTGAACAACATCCGCGACATCGAGTCTGATAGGGCGGCAGGGAAGTTTTCCATCCCTGTCCGCATCGGCAGGAGCAGTGCCGTGGCCTATCATTGGTTTTTATTGTGTGGAGGATTGCTGTCGGCCGTGTTGTACACCGTGCTCACGTATCATTCGCCGTGGCAGTTCCTGTTCCTGCTCAGCGCACCGTTGTTTCTTCGCAACGGGATGGCTGTGCAGCGGAAGCCTTCTCACGAGCTGGATCCTTTCCTGAAACAAATGGCGTTGTCAACGCTCGTCTTTGTGCTGTTGTTCGGTGCGGGATTGATGGTGGCGTAGGCGAGAGGTGCCTCGTTCGCAAAGTCATGACCAGGCGCAAGAGGCCAACATAAATAACATCATACAGCACGACCAGCGTCAGCAGGATACAGACGACGTAGAAGATCCCGAATTGCAACACTGGATAAATCAATCCTGCAGTAAGCGCACCGGTAATGAAGGCAAAAAAGGTGGAGGCGATCAATTTTGCTTTGTTGACCAGTTCGGTGTTGTTGCGGAATTTTTCCTTGGTAAACATCGACAATAAAATCCCCAGGTCGGTCGTGGCGCCCGTCAGGTGCGTCGTCTTCACGGCAAAGTTTGAGATGCCCGCCGTGAGTCCATTCTGCAAGCCCATGGCAAAGAACATAATCGCCAGCAGCACTTCCGTTTCACGCAAGGTTTCCTGGTAAGCGAATTGCCCGTAAAGTCCCACGATCAACAAGCACCCCATTTCTAAAATCACGGGCACCGCATGCGCGGTGTACTGGCCGCGGCGCCTGAAATGGATCACGATGAAATTGGAAGTGAAGCTGCCGGCGAAGAATAAGAAGATCCACCCGATGACCATGAGCACCTGGTAATAATCTCCCTTGGTCATCTCTGCCGCGAAAATGGCAAAGTAGCCCGTTACGTTCGAAGAGAACGAGAAGAAGATGAGGAACGAGGCCACGTTCACCATGCCGGCGATAAACGCCATGAGGGTGCCCAGACGTAGATTGTCGTTCAAGGTTCTGCGGTGACTATAGCGGCGTAGCACGTTATTTTTTATTTATCGGTGAAAAGTCAGTTTGGCGATGCCCTTCACTTGCATGTCGGAGTCGAAGTTCAGGATCATCTGTTCGTTGGTCAATGCCGTCAGGTTGTAGTGCTCCACGGTGTGGTCGCGGTGCTCGAGTTCGAGGATGTGGCCGCGGCCCTTCAGTTTCCAGCGGATGACTTTTACCGCGTGGGGACCTTCGAGCGTGAGCGTGCCGTCGGGGTGGAACTTCCAGGTTTCGGCGGAGTGGATCATGAGGTGTTTACCCAATTGATCCTTGACCGACTGCGCGATGGTGTCGCGGTCTTTCAACCGTTGTTTGTCGGCCGGCGTGCTCACTTTTTCGTACTCCCACGACCGCTCGCGCCAGGTGCCCACGATCATTTGCTCCGGGCCGGACACGTGGCTTTTCGCCCACGCGAAACCGACAAGGGTCACGAGGATCAACAAAACATAAACAGACCACACCGGCTTCATCTTCATAGTTCTATCACGTTAGAAATTTCTAAACAGCACTCACAAATAATTCAGTCAGCAGGTCGCGTTCCGGTGCGTAGGCATGCGACTCCAGGTCGATCTCGCGAAAGGGAACCGACGATTTCCGGATGATCGGTGCCGGGTCGAAGCTCTGTTTGCGGGATGCGGCCGGCGTGTGTGCAAGGACCGCCTCATCGATGCCGTTCATTTCGGCCATGATCTGAAAAGCGTCCACACTGCGCGCGTGGAAAACCTCGAAGCGGATGTTCTGTATTTTCTCCGGGTACTTATTTTGGATCACTGCGCAGCCCTCGCTGAAGGCTGTGGTCACGGCTGCTTCGATGATTTTTTTTGGAGAATAGAACAACAAGTCGGTGATGGAATCGGGGAGTGAGGTGCAATACAGAAAGATCACATCCAATTCGACAGCGCTGGTGGCAGCGACGTGTTTCAGCAACAGCAAGGGCGTGATCGTAAAATCGGTCGGTATCAAAATGGTCTTGCGCATAGCCGTATGTTTTTTTTTGTGCAAGATGTGCCCGCCGGGTTAAGACGACTTAAAAATGAAATTAAAATGTCATGAAAGCGGATTAAAATGTGATTAAAGCCGGCTTTCTGAGCGTGAAACGGAGGGTTCGTTCAATGCTGGCCGATGTTTTCGAGGGGAAAGGTGAGGCGTACGGTGGTGCCTTCATTCACCGCAGAGGTCACCACGATCGTGGCGCGATGCTGTCGCATGATGTTGCGCGCCAAGGGCAGGCCGATACCGTAGCCCTCAAAATTGTGGGTGTTTGAAGCGCGATAGAAGGGGTCATAGATATAAGCCATCTCCGATGGCGGAATGCCGATGCCGGTGTCCTGGACCACCACGATCACGCTGTCGTCGGTTGAGCCGATGGAAAGCTTTACGGGCTGGTGCGATGAATATTTGCAGCCGTTGCTCACGATGTTGGAGATGGCCAGGTGGAGCAGCTGCGAGTTGCCTTTTATTTTTAGTTTGAGATGATTATCAGGCATCAGGCTCAGATCGATATTCACTTTGTTTTTGGGGTTCATCTTTTCGATGGTCTCCTTCACATCCCAGACCAACTGGTCTACGCGCACGATCTCCATTTTTACTTTCTTTCCATCAAAACCGGTCTGTGCCAGGAAAAGCAGGGATTTTGTGATCCGCTCCAATCGCTCGGCCTCGTTTAGAATGATGCCGATGGTTTCGCGATATTCTTCGTGGCTGCGGGTCTTGGAAAGAGCCACGTCTGCTTCGCCGATAATGGCCGTGAGCGGCGTGCCCAATTCATGGGAAGCATTGCTGATGAAATTGTTTTGTGTGGCAAACGATGTTTCCAACCGGTCGAGCATGGTGTTGAAGGTGTTCTTCAACTCATTCACATCGTCGTGGACGCTGGAGGCCTGCAACCGCAGGTGTAGATTTTGTGAATTGATATCCTTCACCTGGTTGGTGATCTGGCGGACGGGCAGAAACACATAGCGCGAAAACCAAATGGAAACCGAAAGCACCAACAACGCCACCACCACGATAGCGATTCCCATAATGCTTCGCAGGTTGGTCAGGTGATGCGAGTAGTAATAATTTTCTGCCGAGACGATAACGATAAAGGAGCGTTTATCTTGCCGGTATAAGATCCCTGAAAAAAATATCTGGCCTTTCTGATATCGCGACGTTTTGCCACGAGCGATCTCGTCGAAAAAATTCACGGGCAGCTTCAGTGACTGGCTCTCCTGCTGAAAATCTTTGCCGGGGGTGATCTCAAAAAAGTAGTCCTCTTCCTGTGGCAGCTTTTCCAGGATGCGGTCGCGCATTTCCTGGAAAGCGGTGGCCGAGGCGGGCTCATTCTCCAGCCGGATCCGGGCGGCCAACACGGCGCGTGTTTCCAGGCGTTTATAAAAGTCGTTGAAGGTATACTTGATGACAAAAAAATAGACGCCGCTGCCGAGCACAACCATGAGGGTGAGCGTGACCAGAAAAAACGTGAGCGCGATGCGTGTTTGTGTTTTCATTCTTCTTTCAAAACATAACCCATGCCGACGACCGTGTGCAACAAGCGTGACGATTGATTGACTTCCAGCTTTTTCCGCAGGAAGTTCACATACACGTCCACCACGTTGGTGCCCATGTCGAAATCCACACCCCAAACCTGCTCGAGGATCTCCATGCGCGAAAGTACGCGACGTTGGTTTTTGAGGAACATGAACAGGAGGCGGTATTCTGTCGCCGTTAGCGAGATCACCGCGCCCGCCCGCGTCACCGTTTTTGTGAAGTCATCCAGTTCCAGGTCGGCAATGCCGAAGCGCGAAGGCACGGTGACAGGCGGCGTCTGCACGGGTTCCGTCCTGCGCAACAACGATTTGATGCGCGCCAGCAATTCGATGAACTTGAAAGGTTTTACGAGATAGTCGTCGGCGCCGGTCTCCAGTCCGAGAACGATGTTTTCGGCAGTTCCTAAGGCGGTGAGAAAGAGGAGGGCCACTTTCTTGTTTTGCGCACGAATGTCGCGGCAAAGGTCCAGCCCGTTTTTGCCCGGCAGCATGATGTCGAGAATAATGAGGTCGTATTCATGCGCCAGCGCCATCTGCATGCCCTGGTGCCCATCGAGTGCGACGCTCACTTCATAGCCTTCTTCGGTAAGCCCCTTTTTTATAAAGGAGACCACGCTGCTCTCGTCTTCAATTAACAGGATTCGTTTCATGCGATGCGGTTGCTGGCGGTTAAAATAGTTAAATACAAAGGAAACTACTTTGTTTTTTCAACAGCCGGTCTGGCGGCATCCGTTGGCCGGAGATCAAATCCAGAAATTCTACAAAATCGATCGCTTATTTGACAAACATAAACAGACCATTTGGGCTCTAGGGGTAAATACCAGGTGCCGCTATCCGTATGATCCGCAGATTCCACATTGCTTTGCTTTTGATGGTCGCAGGCCTGGCAACGAGGCCGCTGTCGGCCCAGTCGATCGCGGACACCACGGTGCATCGCCGCGAGGGTTGGAAAAAAATAGCAGTGGTGCCTTCCGTCCTGATTGGTGCGGGGCTTGTGACCATGACCGACAACGATGTATTCGACCGGTTTGAAATCGAGGAAGAGCGCAACGAACACCTGCCCAGGTTCCGGACGCATGCGGATGATTATCTCCAGTATGCTCCCATCGTCGCCGTATATGGATTGAATGCCCTGGGTATGAAAGGTGAACACGACTTTGCCAACCGCACCGTGTTGCTGGTCAAATCAGAATTGATCATGGCCGCCCTCGTATTACCGCTAAAAAAACTGACCGCCGTTCCCCGGCCCGACACTGGCGCGCCCACATCATTTCCCTCGGGCCACACGGCGCAGGCCTTTGCTGCCGCCACGTTCCTGCACAAAGAATATGGAAAGGAACATCCGCTCTATAGCGTTATCGGTTATACCACAGCCACGGGGATCGGTGTGCTACGGGTACTTAACAACCGGCACTGGATGTCCGACGTGCTGGCGGGAGCGGGCATCGGCATATTGTCTACGAACCTGGCGTATCTTACCCATCAGTATAAATGGGGCAAACATCACAAACATCTTTCTGGCGCAACGATCATTCCGTCTTACGGGCAAAAGGCCATGGGCCTGTACGTCTCCATACCGATCCGGTGATTCAATTAATAGCATAATCCTGTCCGTGGCCCGGAAAAGCCAGCAGCACGTTTATTCATATTTCAGCGTGCTTACCGGATCACGTTTAGCTGTTTTCAGAACCTGCCCACAGATCGTGCCCGCAGCGATCAACAAAATACCGCCCATTGGCATTACATACAGGAGTAGGCCTGGGTTGATCCGGTAGGCATAACGGCTCAGCCATTCCTCCATACCAAAATAGGCCAATGGCACCGATAGCATCACCGCCACCAGCACCAGTTTAATAAAGTCAATCGACAGCAAAGCGATAATGCTCATGACCGAAGCCCCTAATACTTTCCGAATACCAATCTCCTTTGTGCGTTGTATGGCCGTATAGGTAGAAAGACCGATAAGGCCGAGACACGAAATAATAACCGAAAGGATCGTAAACACTTTTGTCAGTGTGCTGAATTTCCGGTCGTCGTCATACTGCTTGTTGAACTGATCTTCGAGGAAATGATACTGGAAGGCATTATCGGGAAAGAATTTTTCGAACAGCGTCTTGATCTCCCGGATGGATGCCTGATGATCGCTACCCGTTAGTTTTACGGAAGTTGGATTGAAAGGTCCGTAGTCGGGCGTGAACAGCATCGGCTCTATGGCCGTATGAAGGGACTGCTGGTGGAAATTCTCCACGACACCCACCACCGTCCATTCCTTATCGCCAATGTATATTTTGGCATCAAGGACATTTTCTGTATTCAGACCGAAAAGACTCATCGCGCTCCGGTTAATGATTATATTCTTCACCTTATTCCAATCGAAATTACAATCCGAAAACGCAAACGTCCTGCCCACTAAAAGCTTGACCTCATAGTTCGTAAAAAAATCTTCATCCACGACCAGTTGATTTGCCGTATAGCGTTCCTGTCCTTTGTTCAACCGGATATCCGAAGTCGTGTAGGGACGCGCTCCCGGAATTTGGCTGGACGTTGTCACGCTCACTACCTGTGAAAGGTCTTGCAACGCGTGCTTGAATGTTTTCATTCTTCCCTGATAGGTGGAGTCAAACAAGGTCCTCATCGGCGGAGAGACCACCATCGTATTCCCGATCGCGATGCCCATGTCTTTTTTGCGCATAAATTCCATTTGACGCGACACCATGAAGGTGGCCGTCACCAGCGCACAGGCTGCCGTAAACTGAAAGATCACCAATGCTTTTCGCATGAAATGCCCTTTAGCGGAGCGTTGAAATTTGCCCTTCAGAACCGTGACCGGTTGAAACGACGACAATATAAAAGCAGGATAAAATCCAGACAGCGTCAATCCGGTTAAGGACACCGCGAGAAGGATAATAATGCTTTTACGATCCATCGCCGCGAAGGCGGTCCACAGCGAACGGTTCCCATCGACGATCGCATTGAACGGCTTTTGTAGCAACAATACCAGCAGAACAGCAGCCAAAAGCGCCAAGGTGGTGACGAGAACGGACTCAAAAACAAACTGCTTTAACAATTGCCGGGCATTGGCGCCCATTACTTTTCGCACACCCACTTCCTTAGCCCGGTCGAGCGATCTGGATGTGGTGAGGTTGATATAATTGATCCAGGCAATGATCAGGATAATACCGGCGATCCATACCGTGCCCCAGACGACTTTACCGCTGCTGGTTTGTGCGTACTCGTACGCGTAATCAGAATATAAATGCACCTGTTTTAGAGGTTGTAAAGTGAATGCGTGCATTTTCCCCGCCGCTTTATCGGCTGTAAAGTAGCGTTGGGAGAAGGCTATAAATTTTTCTTCCAGAACCTGATCATCCGTTTCGGGATGGAGTAATAGATAATGCCGTACATATGGTTTTTCTGTCAGGCTCTCGTCAAAGCTGCGATTGTCGGGGTGATACAACGAAGGATAGGAGATGAGCACGTCGAATTGCAGGTGGGAATTTTCGGGGACATCCTTAGCGATAGCCTTTACGGTATAGGGTGTCGGCTCCGTGCTCCAGAAGAATTCCTTTCCGATAAGTGATTGTGCGTCGGCCAGGCCGAAATATTTCTTCGCCATGGACTCGCTTAAAATAGCCGTATATTTTTCCTGCAGCACGGAAGGCTGTCCGGCCACCAGCGGAAAGTCAAAGACCGAAAGAAAATGTTCATCGACAAAAAGGCATTTATCGCCCAGGTAGACTTGGTTATTCGCCTTAACAATCGATTCTCCGAAAGGCACGAGCATGCGGGTGTGGAGGGCAATCTCCTCGTAGTCCTTCGCCATCAGGGCGCCTACCGCCGGATAGGTCATGGTGCCATGCTGGATCTGCTTTCCTTGATAATCCACATCATCGATGACTCTATAAATTTGATCGCTCTTCGAATGAAAACGATCATAGCTCCATTCGAAGCTTACAAATTGATAGATAAAAAGACATGCGGTAAGCCCGATAACAAGGCCGGAAATATTGATCGCAGAAAAGGCTTTGTTTCGCAGCTGATTGCGGACGGCGGTTTTTAAATAATTAGCCCACATCATAGTTTCTTTTGAAGGGTCGGAGGGTTCTCTGGTTAACTTTTCTTATCCAATCAATTTAGATAATTATTTCGAAACGATGCTTTCTTGAAGCGCCATGGTCCAAACCGTAGCAGGGTGGGCCCCAAACATGAAGACCCTTGCGTTTGTTCTTCTTGAGGCTTTTTGTTATTTTTTCCACTACTCCTTAAACCATTCACCCCCATTTTGTGTCTAAAGGAGGAGGTGCAATTTCCCCCCACCTTCATGCGTTTTATTCTCAGGAAAATGAATATGAAAAAGAACTTCTTTTTATTCGCCCTTGTCGCGGGGTTAGCCTGGGCTTGTGAGCCTACGCCCGACAACATGAAACTATTGGACCAGCTCGTCGTGCAAACCCACTACGACACCGAAGTGAACTTCACCGACTACGCCACGTACTCCATCTCCACCGACACCATCGGTTTTATCTCCAACGCCAACCCTAACGACACGATCCTGACCGAACACGATACCCCCGGCTATCCACGCCCCGTGCTCAACCAGGTGGCAACGAATTTAAACAAAGTAGGCTATACCCGGGTGGAAAAGAACGCCAACCCCGACCTGGGCATCAACGTGTATGTGGTGAACGACTACAACCTGTTTCAGCAAGTGGTCTATCCCAGCTATTACTATCCATCCTACTACGGCTATTATGGATCGTATTATAACTATCCTTACGTCAACACCTACGCGCAGAACACGGGTGCCCTGGTGGTAGAGATCGTGGACCTGAAGAACATCGGCGCCGACAAAAAGGTGAGGGTGCTCTGGACAGCCTACATGGGCGATGTGTACAGCACCATCAACCTCGTGCAGCAGTCCGTCGACGCCATCGACCAGGCCTTCCATCAATCACCTTACATTGGCAGATAACATGAAAAAGATAGCGATCATCATCGCGCTGGCCTGCGGATGCGGGCTGGTGCAGGCGCAAGAGAACTATTTCTTTGTGAATTGGGACATCAACACCCCCATGACCAATACGAACTGGATCGGATCCACGTCCACGCGGGGCATCCGGGGCGGGTACCGGGCGGTATTTGGATCGCAGCGCCAGTTTTCGGCGGGCCTGGATGTGGGTTGGGCAACTTTTAGCGAATACAAGCCCACGGAAACTTTCCAGCAGCAAGCCGGGGCGATCACCACCGACTATTTCAACTACATCTATCAGCTGTCGTTTGCGGCCAGTGGCCAATATTACTTTCACAAGAGCACCAACGAGCGCTTCTTCAGCTATGTAGGGATGGGATTGGGGGCAAACCAGAACAAGTACACCGTTTTCTACAATATTTATAAAGACCAGCACGCGGCCTGGGGCTTTCTGGCCCGCCCGGAAGCCGGCATTTTGCTCCGCATCAGTACGCGGAAGCGCATCGGGTTGATGGCCGCCGTCCATTACGACTATTCCACCAACAAGAGCAACGACTACAACTATAGCAGTTTCTCGGCGGTGGGGGTTTCGGTGGGCATCATGTCTATGCAATGGTAGGGGTAAGGCGTTGATTTACAGCGGCTAGAATTTTTTGCGGCGCGGGTGTTCACACGCGGAGGCTTCTGTTATCTTTGCAGCCATGTCGCAACAGATCCTGATCCTCGATTTCGGTTCCCAATACACCCAATTGATCGCCCGCCGGGTGAGAGAATTGAACGTGTATTGCGAGATCCACCCCTTCAACAAAGTCCCCAAACTCACCCCCGACGTCAAAGGCGTGATCCTTTCCGGAAGTCCCTGCTCGGTGCGAGACAACGGTGCACCCAGCGTCGATATGTCGGCGTTTGAAAAAGTGCCCGTGCTGGGGGTGTGCTACGGCGCCCAACTGATCGCCCACCTGGGCGGCGGCAATGTGTTGCCATCCCAGATGCGGGAATATGGCCGGGCCCGTCTTTCCACCCTGAACCATCACAACGACCTTTTAAAAGAAATGACCCTCGATACCCAGGTTTGGATGTCGCACGCCGACACCATTGCCGCGGTACCTTCAAATTTTGAGATCATCGCCACCACACCGTCTGTCGCGGTGGCGGCCTTCAAAGTAAAAGACAAAGCCGTTTGGGGAATTCAATTCCATCCCGAAGTGACCCACACCACCGAAGGCAAGAACCTGCTGCGCAATTTCGTGGTCCACATCTGCGGCTGCGCCCAGGATTGGACACCCGACCAGTTTGTGGAGAGCACCATCGCCGACCTGAAAGCCAAACTGGGCAACGACCAGGTAGTGATGGCGTTGTCGGGAGGCGTAGATTCCACGGTAGCGGCCACCCTCATCCACAAGGCCATCGGCAAAAACCTGCATTGTATTTTTGTAGATAACGGATTGTTGCGCAAGAACGAGTTTCAGCAAGTGCTGGATTCCTACCAGCACATGGGGCTGAACATTAAAGGCGTAGATGCCCGCGAGAAATTCTACGCGGCGTTGAAAGACCTTACCGAACCGGAGGCGAAGCGTAAAGCCATTGGCAGAACTTTTATTGAAGTGTTCGACGAAGAAGCCCATCTTATCCAGGATGTGAAGTGGCTGGGGCAGGGCACCATCTATCCCGACGTGATCGAGTCGGTGTCGGTGAATGGTCCATCCCAAACCATCAAATCGCACCACAACGTGGGCGGTCTCCCGGAGAAGATGAAGCTGAAGATCGTGGAGCCACTGAACACCCTTTTCAAAGACGAGGTGCGCATCGTAGGCAAGACGTTGGGCATAGACCCCACCATCCTGGGACGCCACCCGTTCCCCGGACCGGGGCTCGGCATCCGCATTTTGGGCGACATCACGGCCGACAAAGTGCGCATCCTCCAGGAGGTGGACAGCATCTTCATCGGCGGCCTCCGCGAAAGCGGCCTCTACGACAAGGTGTGGCAAGCCGGCGCCATGTTGCTCCCCGTGCAATCGGTGGGCGTCATGGGCGACGAACGCACCTACGAGCGCGTGGTCAGCCTCCGCGCCGTGACCAGCACCGACGGCATGACAGCCGACTGGGCACACTTGCCCTACGAATTTTTAGCAAACGTGTCGAGCGACATCATCAATAAAGTGAAAGGCGTAAACCGCGTGGTCTACGACATCAGCTCCAAACCACCGGCAACCATCGAGTGGGAATAACCCTACGGCCCTTGTTGGTGTTCTTCACCAACAAGATTGTGGGGAGTGCAGACTGATGATAGCACACACAAGCGCTCTTCACACCGATGCGACCGCTTATTTTTTAACGTCAATACTATGCTGAGAAAAGGAGTTTTATTTTTTATTCTGATAGCATGCCTGCAAAGCGCCGCCTTTGCACAAGTGGATTTCACGAAGCAATACTTCAACGCCAAGACCTTGTTCCGCGAAGGCAAGTGGAACCTGGCCATGGAAAGCTTCAAACCCCTGATGCCCTACAGCACCGGCAACCCCTTTTCCGAATACGCATCCTTCTTCTACGCCCTGGCGGCCTATAATCAAAACTATAAGGCCGTTGCTAAATCCACGCTCGTCCAAATCAAAACCCTGCATCCCACCTGGGACAAAATGGATGAAGTGAACTTCTGGTTGGGCAAGATCAATCTGGAAGAGAAAGATTATTTCCAGGGTCTGAAAATGTTTGCCGGGTTGCAAGACAAAAAGTTGCAGCAAGACGCAGAAGCCATCAAGGCCAAGAACATCAGCACCATCACCGACGTGGAGACCCTTCGCATGATGCTGGAGGAATATCCCAAAGATCCCGTTGTGGGCACGGCCCTGGCCACGGCGTTGTCGAAAAACCCTGCCACACCGGAGGACAAGGAGTTGCTGGAATCGGTGATCAAAAAATTCAACCTCGACCGCGCCGGCTTTATTCCCGAGGCGCCCAAGTCTTACTTTAAAGATACCTATACGGTCTCCGCGTTATTGCCCTTTATGGTCAACACACTGGATGCCTCGCCGGTGAAAAAACGCAACCAAAGCGTGCTGGATCTGTACGAGGGCATGAAGCTGGCGGTGGACACCCTGGCCAAGCAAGGGGTGAAGATCAGCTTCCGCGCCTACGACACGGAACGCAATTTGGAGAAGATCAAATCGATCCTCAACACCGAAGAGCTGAAGAGCACTGACCTCATTGCCGGCCCTTTCTTCATGGAAGAAAGCAAACTCATCACCGACTTTTCGTTGGCCAACCGCATCAACGTCTTCAACCCGGTGCACAACAACAGCGAGCTCATTGGCAACAATCCCTATGCTTTTTTATATCAGCCTTCGCTGGAGATCCTGGGAAGGAAGTCGGGCGAGTATATGGCCGACAATGTGAAAAAGAAAAACTGCCTCGTGTTCTATGGCACCAGCAAGCGCGACTCGGTGTTGGCCGCCAATTTCATGCAAGCCGCCAAAGAGAAAAACTTCAAGATCATGAAGGCGCACCGTGTGTCCAAAGAAGGCTCGCAGATGATCTTCACCACGCTGGCCACGCCCACGGAGTATGACGAGTTTCACTACCCCAAACAATTCACGCTGAAGAAAGACAGCGTCGGCAGCATCTACGTCGCCTCCGACGATGCCCTCATCTACGCCAAAGTGCTCAGCAGCATCGAAACGCGCAAGGATGACATCACCGTGCTGGGATCTGAAACCTGGCTGGACCAAACGGCCGTGGACCTGGAGAAATTCCAGAACCTTTCGGTGGTGTTGGCCTCGCCAAACTTTGTGGATCAGAACAAACCTCTAGCGAAGACTTTTGTCCGGAAATATATCAAAACCCACGGCCGCGCGCCGTCGAACTACGCCGTCCTGGGCTATGCGTATATGCTCTTCGTGGGCAACGAGCTGAAGAAGAACGGTGTGTACTTCCAGGATGCCCTGGCCAAAGAGGGCATCATTCCCGGTAACCTCACCGAAGGCTACAACTATCAGCAAGGCCGAAGCAACGAACTGGTTCCGTTTGTCCGCTTCGAAGACGGCGAGATGAAGGTGCTGGAGCGCCGGTGACCCAACCATGAAACCTTTCCGATCTACTCCCGACAACAAGCTTCCGTGACGTCGCTGTGCAACGGCATGGAGCGATAACCTATTTCACCATGAAAGACTTTTCCAAGAGCAAATCCTTGTTTGAACGCGCCAAACATTTCATCCCCGGCGGAGTGAATTCACCCGTCAGGGCCTTTCGCGCGGTAGGGGGCAACCCATTGTTCATGAAGCGCGCCAAGGGAGCATTCCTCTACGACGAGGATGGCAACGAATTTATTGACCTCATCAACTCCTGGGGTCCCATGATCCTGGGGCACGCGCATCCGGCCGTTGAAGAAGCTGTAAAAGAAGCGTTGGCGACATCGCCATCGTTCGGAGCGCCCACGGCCAGGGAAGTGGAGATGGCGGAACTGATCTGCTCGATCATTCCCTCCGTAGAGAAAGTACGGATGGTGAACTCGGGCACGGAAGCCACCATGTCGGCCATACGCGTGGCGCGGGGCTACACCGGCCGCGACAAGATCATCAAGATGGAAGGCTGCTACCACGGCCATGGCGACTCCTTCCTGATCGCCGCCGGCAGCGGCGCCATGACCTTCGGCACGCCCGATAGCCCGGGTGTTACCAAAGGCACGGCCAAGGACACGCTCATCGCGCCCTTCAACGACATGCGGGCGATGGAGAAATTGGTGGAAGAGAACCACGGCGAAGTAGCCGCCATCATCCTGGAACCCGTGGTGGGCAACATGGGATGCGTGGCGCCTCAACCCGGCTACCTGCAAGGCTTGCGCGCACTCTGCGACAAACATAAGATCCTCCTCATCTTCGACGAGGTGATGACCGGTTTCCGGCTGGCCTTGGGTGGAGCACAGGAGTTGTACAGCATCAAGCCCGATCTCACCACGCTGGGCAAGATCATCGGCGGCGGCTTGCCGGTGGGGGCGTATGGCGGAAGGAAAGAGATCATGGAAGCGGTGTCGCCGGCGGGACCGATCTATCAGGCGGGCACCTTGTCGGGCAACCCCCTGGCCATGGCAGCAGGCTTGGCGATGTTAAAGGAATTGAAAAACAATCCCTCCGTCTACCACCAGATCAACACGGCCACCAGCGCGATCGTGGGCGGCATCCGGCAACAACTTTTCAAGAAGGGATTGAACTACACCGTCAACCAGGTGGGCTCCATGTTCACCCTCTTTTTTACCGACCAGATCGTGATCGACTTCGACACGGCCAAGACTTCCGACACGCTGCAATTCGCAAAATATTTTCAGTCCATGCTGCAGCAAGGCATCTACATGGCGCCGTCACAATACGAAGCGATGTTTGTTTCGGCGGCCATCGACGATGAAGCCGTGGGCCGGGTGTTGAAGGCGAGCGAGGCTGCGTTGAAGAGCCTGTGATGTTTTTGAACGTTCTGTCAATATTCCTACAACCGGCAAACGCCACGGGTTCTTCGGGGCAAGCGAACGGTGCAGGTTTAGGTTGGTCAATTCGTTGAAAATGGGCTCTTTTCCTACATTTAAAACGGTTGATTTGAATTGCGCCTGCTTTCAAATCTTTTCTTTTCCCCCTATAATTACCTAACTTTTCAACAAAAGCCTTCTTCGTCTTTTAACGACCTAAAACTACGATCATCCTGTAGCGCCAATGAGAAATCGTGCCCTCAAGTACACCATCGGATTTGCCCTCACGGGCCTGATCATAACCCTTCTTATCGGTTATGTTCAACGCAGAACACTCGCCACCTACCAACACAACCTTCCTTTCATTACCCTGGGCGACAACATCAAGAACCGTGTCACCAAAGCACACTTGTCGTTCGAAGAGTTGATGGGCGGCGACCAAAGCCTCAACTTCGAACGCGATGTGGTGGGCCCGCTGAAAGCTTCCGGCGCCATCCTGCAAGGTACCTACGACGGCAAGCAAACCGAAGTGGGCAACCTGGGCGCGATCAACGAAGAAGAAACCAAGGCATTGCTGAAAGAATCGATCTTTGCCATAGAGAAATTGATCGAGTCGGGGCAGGATCGCTACAAGAACAAGAAGGCGGGCATTGCGGCCACCGACAGTACGGCAGCCGTTGCCGGGAGCCACGCCGGCGACGCGGCCGATCAGCAATTTGATGCTGCATTCGAATCCTTCCTGGCCACCCTCGACAGACTGGTTGACCACATTCAACAAGGCACATCCACCGATGCTTCTTCGCTGAGCATGCTCTCCTGGTTGTCTATCGCGTTGCTCGTGGTGGCCTTTGGAGCGCTCTGCCTGTTCCTGTATCGCCTGCAAAGCAGCGCCACGAAATTGGTCGTTGAACATGAATCGCGTTCCGAACAACAAGGCCGCGCCGTGGCATCGCTCTCGGGCTTCATCGAAGCCATCTCCGCCGGCAACTATACGGCCGACCTCAGCCTGGACGAAGAGAGCAGTGGCTCACTCGGCACCACCCTGCTCACCATGCGCGACAAGCTCCGTGTGAACGCCGAAGAAGACCGCCGGCGCAACTGGTCGACCTCCGGATTGGCACAAATCGGAGAAATCTTACGTGCCTCCACCGGCACCACCGAAGAACTGTTCGACAACATCATCAAGTTTGTTGTAAAATATACCAAGAGCAACCAGGGAGGCCTGTTTGTTCTCAATGAAGAGAGCGAAGGCGAGAAGTTCCTGGAATTGGTCGCCTGCTACGCCTTTGAACGCAAGAAATTTCTGAAGAAGCAAGTGAGCGTGGGCGAAGGCCTGGTAGGCCAGAGCTTTCTCGAAGGCGAACGCATCTATTTGCTTGAAGTGCCCGCGGAATACGTCACCATCACCTCCGGTTTAGGAGGGTCGACACCCAACGCTTTGTTGCTGGTGCCGCTCAAAGTGAACGAGAAGATCTTTGGTGTGATGGAACTCGCCACCTTCGGAAAATATGAACCACACGAAATTGAATTGGTGGAGAAACTAACGGAGAGCATCGCCTCCACCATCTCCTCGGTACGCATCAGCGAAAGCACACGGCTCTTGCTGGAGCGCACGCAACAACAAGCCGAAGAAATGCGCGCCCAGGAAGAGGAAATGCGCCAGAACATGGAAGAGCTGGAAGCCACGCAGGAAGAAATGCGGCGCAAGGAAAAGCACATCCAGAACATGCTCGACGGCGAGAAACGGCGCAACGAGATCAGCCAGAAGAATCGCACCGTGCTGATGGAACTCACCAAGAACAAAGATATTCAGGACGGCAACTGGAACGCTTCGCTGGAGAAGATCACCAGCACCATCAGCCGCCAGTTGGGCGTATCGCGCAGCAGCATCTGGACGTATCACTCCAAGGAGAATACGATCCGCCAGGAGAAATTATACCAACACAGCAAAGGCACCTTCGAATCGGGATCGGAGTTGCACGGCCGTGACTTCCCCAGCTATTTCGAGGCCGTCACCAGCGAGGAGATCATCATCGCCAACGATGCGAATACCCATACCGCTACCCGCGAATTTTCGGATGTGTACCTGCGGCCGCTGGGCATTCAGTCTATGCTGGACGTGCCTTTCTTCAACGAAGGCAAGATCGCCGGCGTGATCTGCTGCGAACAACAGAACGAACAAAAGGAGTGGACCGAAGAGGACGTGGAGTTCCTGAAATCGTGTGCCGACCTGCTCACTGTGGCCTACAACACCTCCAAGATCAACCTCATGCTCGACAAGCTCGGCGACGACCAGGAGACCATGCAGGCCATCATCGACAACATTCCCCGCGCCGTATTCTGGAAAGACAAAGACCTTCGCTTCCAGGGAGCCAACCGCATTTTTGCGCAGGTGGCCGGGCTCAAATCCTACAAGGAAATGGTGGGCCGCACCGACTTCGACATGCCCTGGAAAGAACACGCCGAAGCCTACCGCGCCGACGACCTGGCCGTGATGAACAGCCGGGTGCCCCGCCTGGACCAGGAGGAACGCAACGTGAACAGCGCAGGCGAGGAATCGTGGGTGTTGACCAGTAAAGTACCCGTTACCAACAAGCACGGCGAAGTAGTGGCCGTATTGGGTATGTTCGAGGATATTACCGACCGCAAGCGCAAGGAGGCCGAAGTCATTTCGAAGTTGAAGGAGTTGGAAGAGCTGAAGAAGCGCCTGGAGAGAGGGGCGAACTAGGTCCGATCACGCCTGATTGGGGACCTTGCGAGGCCCCAAACGAGGTAATTTTGCATCAAAGTATTACATCTGTCGGGCTAGCCGTATGTATAGGGACTAATTTTTACCCGGAGATTTACTATTTTTACCTATTATA
>CBIHQM010000041.1:0-25301 GCA_966211885.1 uncultured Chryseolinea sp. | reverse complement strand
AGGGTGGAGTGGCTCAGCCGACTTTCCGGAAAAGCGAGGGGAAAGTTTTAAGCACGATAAAAAAAGACGTCCCCAGGATTTTGAAGTAGAGCCGCTCTTTCTCGACACGAAATTATACAACCGTTTCTACAACGGCTTCTGCAACGCCACCCTCTGGCCGTTGTTTCACTACTTCCCCTCCTTTGTCGAATTTGACGACGACACGTTTCGCGCCTATGAAGAAGTGAACCAACGCTTTGCCGACAAGCTGATCGCTTTCTTAAAACCAGGCGATCTGTTGTGGATCCACGACTACCAACTGATGCTGCTCCCGTGCATGATCCGCAAAATGATGCCCGACGCCACCATAGGATTCTTTCTGCACATTCCGTTCCCCAACTTCGAGATCTTTCGCCTGATGCACCGGTCGTGGAAAGAAAAAATCATCCACGGCTTGCTCGGGGCCGATCTCCTGGGTTTTCATACACAGGAATATGTACAGCACTTTTTGAAAACGGTGCGCATGGTGGCGGGGTTGGATCACTATTACCGCGCCATCTACGTGAATGACCGCATCGTGAAGGCCGATCTTTTTCCCTTAGGCATCGACTATGAAAAATTCAATAATGCTTCGGACCAGCTCCCTGTAAAACAGCAAAAGGAAGTTGTCCTCAAGAACTTCGGCTCGCGAAAAATTATTTTTTCCGTCGACCGGCTGGACTATACCAAGGGTGTCACACACCGGCTGGCGGGCTTTGAGCGATTCCTGGAACAACATGCCAACTGGCGCGAGAAGGTGGTGTTTATCATGGTGGTTGTGCCTTCGCGGCAGATCATCTCCAAATACAATCAACGGCGCAAGCTCATCGAAGAGCAAGTGGGCCGCATCAACGGCAAATATTCCACGCTGACGTGGCAGCCGATCATTTATCGCTACAGTCATTTGTCGTTTGCTGAATTGTCGGCCCTGTATCAGTCGGCCGACATCGGGTTGATCACGCCTTTGCGCGACGGTATGAATCTCGTGGCCAAGGAATACGTGGCCAGCCAGCGCGATGGCCGGGGCACACTTATTCTCAGCGAGCTCGCAGGCGCGGCCAGTGAATTGGGAGAGGCCATCCTCGTGAATCCGGTAGACAAAGAAGAAATGGCCCAGGCCATCTTTACGGCCCTTACCCAACCGGAGGAAACTCAAAAACAGAACATGGCCATCCTTCAGCAACGGCTGCAGGAGTACACCGTCATTCATTGGGTGAACGATTTCCTGAAGCAACTCCAGGAGGTGAAAGAGCTGCAAAAAGAGCAGGAGACCAAATATGTGAACCGCGCCGCACGCACGTCCATTGCCACGGCGTTCAAGGCCGCCAACAGCCGTCATCTTTTTCTCGACTACGATGGCACGCTTGTTCCCTTCGCGAAACATCCGCGGGAAGCCGTGCCCGATAAGAACCTGTTGCAATTGCTGGCCCGGCTTTCGGCCGACGATCGCACGCAGGTCACGATCATTAGCGGCCGGGCTTATCCGTTGCTGGAGGGTTGGTTTCGAAACCTGCCGATCAACCTGGTGGCCGAACACGGCGCCGCTATACGCCACCCGGAAGGAGCGTGGAACGAGCAGTCTGCCGATCAATCGTGGAAGCCGCTGATCCGCCCGATGCTGGACCTGTTCACGCAACGCAGCCTCGGCTCCTTTGTGGAAGAAAAAGATCACACGCTGGCGTGGCACTATCGCAATGTAGATCCCGAGCTGGGATTTGTGCGTTCGCGTGAGTTGCTGGACAACTTATATCACTTGGTACGCAATGCACAACTGCAGGTGATCGACGGCAATAAAGTGATTGAAGTGCGCGTGGCCGGCGTGGACAAGGGTGTAGCGGCCCGCAACCTGATCCAGGAAAACCCTTCCGATTTTGTGCTGGCCATCGGCGACGATAAAACGGACGAAGACATGTTCAAAGCGCTTGCCGACAAGGGGATCACGATCAAGGTGGGTCCGGGTCATACGCAGGCGCAATACACGGTGCCGTCACAAAAGGAAGTTCTCGGTCTGCTTCATCAATTGGTTGATTAACGTATGGGTATTCATCGCTACAACATGGGCCTGGTAGGAAACTGTTCCTATATCGCCTACATCGACACGCATGCTTATGTGAAATGGATGTGTCTGCCCCGCTTCGACAGCTCTTTCGTGTTTGGATCGTTGCTGGACGAGAAACGGGGCGGCGAATTTTCCATTGTTCCCCAGGGCGAATTCACGAGCCGCCAGTATTACATCGACAGCACCAATGTGTTGTGTACGGAATTTGAATGCGCTCAGGGAAAGTTCAGGGTGATCGATTGTGCGCCGCGATTCTTTCAGTTCGAGCGCTTCTTCAGGCCGTTGATGCTAATCCGAAAACTGGAACTGATCGAGGGCAACCCGGTCATCAAAGTGAAGTGTGCGCCGGTGGGCGACTATGGCAATATGATCCCGGAGGTGGTGACGGGCAGCAATCACATCCGCTTTCTCAATTTTGATATGCAGACGCGGCTCACCACGGATTTGTCGCTGTCTTATATCCGGGAAGAGCGGGATTTTGTTCTGGACCAGAACCGCTACCTGGTTTTCACCTATGGCGAACCGCTGGAAGCACCGCTCAAAGCGACGGCTGAAGATTTCATCAACAAGACCGTGCGCCATTGGCAAACCTGGATCAAGAGCACCTATGTGCCCGACATGTACCAGGACAGTGTGATCCGTTCGGCACTCGTACTCAAGTTGCACCAATATGAAGACACGGGTGGCATCATCGCTTCCGGCACCACGAGCTTGCCCGAGCACCACGGCAGCGCACGCACCTGGGACTATCGCTATTGCTGGTTTCGCGATTCGTACTACACCTTGAAAGCCTTCAACGAAATGGGTCATTTCGATGAGTTGGAGAGTTATTTTGAATACATTCAGAATATCCTGATGCGCGATGGCGATCGCATGCAGCCGTTGTATACGATCACCGGGCAAAAAGATATTGAAGAGATTCATCTTCCCTTGCAAGGCTACCTGGGCAACCAGCCGGTGCGCGTCGGCAACAAAGCCTATGAACAAATTCAGAACGATGTCTATGGCCAGGTGCTCGTGGGGTTGTTGCCACTCTTTACCGACAAGCGTCTGAGCTTTTCTAAAAAGCGCTTATATAAACCACTGGTCACGCGCTTGCTGCATTGGATCGAAGTCACGCTCGATGAGCCGGATGCAGGGTTGTGGGAATTCCGGAATGTGAAACAAATCCACACCTACACATTGCTTTTTCATTGGGCGGGATGTCATGCCGCGCTGAAGATCGGCACGCTGATGAAGGACAATGAGTTAGTACAACGCGCCTCGCGGTTACTGAAAATGAGTGTGGAGCGTATTGAAAAATGCTACGATCCCGCAGCCGGTGTCTACCGCCAGGCACTGGGCTCGGAACACCTGGACGCCAGCACGCTCAAGCTCATCACCATGAACTATCTCGATCCTACATCGCCCAAAGCGCAACAGCATTTGAAGGCACTGGAAAGTTTGCTGCGCACCGACCAGGGACTCTTTTACCGTTACGTTCACCAGGATGATTTTGGCAAGCCCGAAGCCACGTTTCTTGTGTGTGCGTTCTGGTATGTCGATGCGCTGGCGTGCGTGGGTCGTGTGGACGATGCCATCAAGACTCTGAATGGCATTTTGCCGTATGCCAATCACCTCGGCATCTTTAGCGAAGACGTGGGTCTGGACGGATCGCAGTGGGGTAACTATCCACAAACCTACAGTCACGTGGGATTGATCAATGCGGTCTTTCGTATCTCAAAAAAACTAGACCTGCCGAGCTTTAAATTCTAGCAACGCCCGCTCACCACCGCGATGGATCGCCCTGTTTATTTCAGACTCGTCGAAACTTCGGCAGCGTCGAGAAAAATTTTTATATCAGCGGTGCGACGACCCTATGCCTTATGCCTATCTTGTTCTAGCAACTCCCCCAACCCTATGAAACGAAGAACATTCATCACACAATCCGCCATGACCACCGCCGCCCTGGGTCTGGCCGGGTCGCAGGCGTGGGCCACGGCATTCCAAACGAAAAACAAACTTCCTCAATGGCGCGGTTTTAATGTGCTGGATTTCTTTTCCCCGAACCCCGAGCATTCCCGCGGCGGCACGAGCGCCGATCATTTTGAATGGATGCGCGACTGGGGATTTGATTTCGCGAGGATCCCCATTGCCTATCCGTATTACCTCGACATCGATCGAACAAAAGACATCACCGCCGAAGACACCTACAAGATCAATTTGAAGGCGGTGGAAAAAATAGATGCGCTCGTGGAGATGGCTCACAAGTTCAACATCCATGTGAGCCTGAATTTGCATCGCGCGCCGGGCTATTGCATCAACGCCGGGTTTCATGAACCTTTCAATCTCTGGAAAGACCAGGCCGCGCAAGATGCTTTCTATTATCACTGGAGTTTCTGGGCGAAGCGCTACAAAAGCATCAGCAAAGAAAAGATCAGCTTCGATCTGTTGAACGAACCGGCCATGCGCGAAGACATGAACGACCAGCTCTCGAAGTCGAGTGCTGTTCCGGGTGAGTTATATCGCAAAGTGGCCAAAGGCGCGTTGGATGCTATCCACAAAGAAAATCCTGCGCGCATCGTGCTGGCCGATGGCAACCAGGTGGGCAACAATGTTATTCCTGAATTGTTTGACCTGAACATTTCACAAAGTTGCCGCGGTTATATGCCGGGCATCATCTCGCATTATAAAGCACCCTGGGCCAACAAAGATCCCGAGCACTTGCCCGAACCCAAATGGCCCGGCCAGGTGGGCGACAAATATTTAAGCCGCCAGATGCTGGAAGATTATTACAAGCCCTGGGGCGAGCTGGTTCAAAAAGGAATTGGTGTCCACTGCGGCGAGTGTGGCTGCTGGAACAAAACACCACACAAAGTTTTCCTGGCCTGGTTCGGCGATGTGCTCGACATCCTGAACCAACACAAGATCGGTTTTGCGCTTTGGGAATTTAGCGGTGACTTCGGCGTGCTCAACTCCAACCGCGCCGATGTGGTCTATGAAGACTGGCATGGTCAGAAACTGGATCGCGAGCTGCTGAAGCTGATCACGCGCCATGTGTAAATAGCGCACCCATCATCGATCACTCCACGCCTTCCACCAGCAACAAATTGGCCGTAGAAGCCTCCTGCCGGATAGCTTTGGCCGGCGCATAGCCGGGCGACGACCACCAGGCTTTGGCTTGCTCGGGCGAGGGAAATTCCAGCACCACGAGGCGGCCCGGTTTCCAATCGCCTTCCAGCGCCTCGGTGGGACCGCCACGCACGATAAACTTGCCGTCGAACGGACGAAGCGACGCCAGGGTCAGTTTCTTGTAGTCTTCGTAGCGCACGGGATCGGTCACGGTGACGTCAACGATAATGTAGGCTTTCATGTATTTTCTGCTTTAGGATGGACGAAATCGATGTTTTTGCGGGAAGGCCAAAAGTAAACGGAGTTTGCGGATTTGTCACCGGCCCGCGCAAAAACCTCGGCTAAATTGTAGGGGGTTACATACTTTTTTGTGTGGTTATTTGTTTTCTTTGCGGCATTATTAATATTCCCGCATACTCATGAAACTATTTGTTTTTTGTATTTCGCTCCTCGTGAGCACCACACTCCTCGCCCAATCCAAGAAAGAATTGCAGGCTGAAGTCGCTTCGTTAAAGT
This sequence comes from uncultured Chryseolinea sp., assembly GCA_966211885.1. Classification (GTDB taxonomy): domain Bacteria; phylum Bacteroidota; class Bacteroidia; order Cytophagales; family Cyclobacteriaceae; genus Chryseolinea. The sequence goes on along the minus strand of CBIHQM010000041.1, from coordinate 19,597 downwards.
CGCAGATCGTGCAGCTCAAAATGGAGAAGATCGTTACGCTCGACACCACCAACATTCACGATAAGGCCAGCTATGGCCTGGGCATGCTTTTGGGCTCCAACCTGAAAACCCAGGGTGGCGACTCTATCAACGTCGACCTGTTCATTGCCGCTGTAAAAGACGTATTCCAAGGCAAGAAGCTGAAAATGGAACAGCAGGAAGCTATGGCCACCGTCCAGGAATACATGACCCGTGCCATGGAAGCCAAGAACGAAAAGGCAAAACAAGCCGGTGTCGCATTCCTGAACGAAAACAAAGCCAAGGAAGGTATCAAGACCACCGCCAGCGGTCTGCAATACAAAGTGCTGACCACCGGCAAAGGCAAAGCTCCTGTGGCCACGGACAAAGTTACCGTGCACTACATTGGCAAGCTCACCGACGGTACCGTGTTCGACAGTTCGGTTGACCGTGGCGAGCCCGCTACCTTTGGTGTGAACGAAGTCATCCCCGGCTGGACCGAAGTGCTCCAACTCATGCACGAAGGCGACAAGTGGATGGTGTTCATTCCCCAGGAACTGGCCTACGGTGCGCAAGGCGCCGGCGGAACCATCCCTCCTTTCTCGACCCTGATCTTTGAAGTGGAATTGATCAAAGTGAATTGATCAGCACCCCCTCTAACAAAAAATCCCGGACAACCTCCGGGATTTTTTTTGTGACTAAAGATAGCTGAGCCACCACTGCGCGCGATGCTCCGCTTTGTAGCGTTCATACCATTTGCACAAAGGATACAAGCCCCCGACCACTCCAAACCAAACGAGATACACCACGGGCAATCCAAAGCCATAGCCTTTCAGGTTCGGGGAGTCGGTCACCCACGTGGTGAAGACCATATCGGACACCTGGTAGCCCGTCGCCAAAGCAGCAATGACGGCCAGAATATGGATGAGGTAAATGTGAAGCAGGTAGTAAAACATCGGCACACGACCCAGCGTAGTGATCGCCGACGCCACGCTTCCCCTCCATGCCTCCACACCCGCCAGCAGCAACAGCGCCGGACCCAGTGTGATCAGCGCGTAGAGCAGCGACGGAGGGTATTTGGTTACGTTGATGAACGACAGGAAAGTGTACACGGGAGAAGATTGCACCGACCAGGGATTGGGATCGCCATAGCTGTTGAAGAAGCGGATCACAACAAACAACGCGATGGCGGAAGTGCCCAGGTATAGCAATATTTTTTTCCGATCGGCAGCAGCAACAGAAGACGTATACAGCGTACCAAAGCAGTAGCCCAGCAGCATGATGCCTGTCCAGGGAATGAGCGGATAGCCGATGAATAAATTGCGGTCGGGACTCAGTGTGAACAAGTGGAATTCGTGGAGGATCGACCACAGGATGGCGCCCGCACCGTCGCCGGCCACGTGAACACCATCCAGCAAGTTATGACCGGCCACCAACACGATGCCCAGCCCCAGGATGACGGGGAACGGCAGGTAGATGCACACCGACAGAATGATCATGCCCATGCCCAACGCCCAGATCACAAACAGGGAAGGCAAGGGGAAATGAAAATTAAAAAACCATGAAAAATTTATGATCGTCAGTTCCAGCACCACCAACCAGAGCCCGCGCTTGAGCAAGAAAACGGTTAGCTCTTGTTTTCCCTTCCGGCTTCCCACCAGGAACGCCGAGGTGCCGGCCAGAAAAACAAACACGGGGGCGCAGAAGTGCGTGACCCAACGTGTAAAAAATAAAGTGACACTTGTCTTGCTGAGATCGACGGGATTGTAAAGAAAAGCGTCGGCGTGAAAATAGTCGCGTACGTGGTCAAGGGCCATCAGGATCATCACCATACCGCGTAGGAGGTCAATGGATTCAATGCGTTGGGTTGTAGCGCTCTTTATCATGGAAGAGGGATTAGATTTCTATTCAACGAAGGTGTCGAAAAAAGGATTGGGATGGGCAAAAAAATGATTACCAAAATTTTTGAAGGGGGTGAAATGATCTTTTGATCTGTGTGCAAATAGCAAGGATCGGGTTGGGATGAAAAATTGGTACAGTGAGTTGGGTTAACTTAGGATGGCCCAACAATTCGGGTTCATTGTTGTTCTTTGATTTTCGGGTATGGGTTTAATTCCTGGAGTTACGGTCCCGTTTTTTTTTCTGATGGCTGGAGATGCTTCAGGGTTTCCAGGAGGAGGAACATTTGACCCGACATGGTCTCGAAGTTAACGGGCAGGGCGTGGTGCTGTTGCATGATGTAGGTATGGTACATCTCGATGAGCGTGTTGCGCAGGTCTTCGGGCGACGTGAACGCCAGCAGATTATTGACCTCGCGGATGCCGGCCCGCGTGAGGCGGAACGGCGGCGGCAAGGCGGGATGGCGTTTGGTCGTTTTCTTTTTCGCGGGCATAAATTTTCCTTAACAGGAAGATAAAAAAGAATAAACCAGGTGTCAACATATATGATGACACATTTTTTAAGCATTTCCTGGAACTTACTCTCAACAATGTTAAACGATTGAAAAAGCAGGAATTGTCACGGAAATTGGGGAAGCGGATCGTCCTGTTGCGGGAAAAGAAAGGCTGGTCGCAGGCGGAATTGGCCCGCGTTTGTCTGAAAGATCGCCAAAGCATTGAACGATTGGAACGGGGCACGACCAACCCCACGGCCTACACGCTCTACGAGGTGGCCTCCGCCCTGGAGATCACGCTGGCCGAATTGCTCAAGATCTGAGCCCTACGCCTTCATCAAAAAAATCGATATCAATCTTTATTATTTCAACAAGCCGCTGTTCAGGCGCAGCAGTTCCGTTTCGGCGATCTTGGCCAGGTAGCGGGCGTTGATCAAACGGTTGTAGGCATCCGCCAAGCTTTGTTGAGCGGTGCGCAATTCGATAAAGGTGGCCACGCCGCGTTTAAAGCTTTCCAGCGAGATGAATAAGTTCTCCTTGGCTACCAAAATGTTCTCTTCTTCAATCAGCAGCACCTTCTTGGCATTGTCGTAATTGACAAACGCATTCTTCACCCCCACGTCCACGAGGGTCTTTTGTTGATTGTATAAAATGGTTTGCCTGTCGACCAGGATGCGCGCCTGCTGTATGTTCCGCCGGTTATTAAAACCGTTCATGATCGGCATGCTCAGGGTGAACCCGTAGGTTAGGCCCTTGTTTTGGTTGTACAACAACGTAAAGTCGTTGATCACAAGGGTATTGATCACGCGCGAATAGTTATAAGAAGTCGTCGCATTGAAGATGGGATAGCGTTCGCCCTGCCGCTCGCGCAGCGCAAAGCCTGCCACGTCGATATTCTTTTTATACGACATCAGGCTGAAGTTGGTGTTCTCGATGTTGTTGGCGATGTCTTCCTGCCTCAGATCGAGATCGATGATGATCGTGTCCGCCACGTTGTAGGTGGACGGCAGCGTCATGTTCACCAAGCCGTTCAACTGATCCTTCAATTGTTGAATGATGGTCTGCTGTTGAAGCACGGCCGTGCGCTGAGCGTTCAAGTCCACTTTGGCTTGCAGCAATTCGGGCTTTGCACCCGTGCCCACCTGCAGCCGGCGATCGGCCAGTTTCACACGCTCTTCGCTCACCGACATTTGCTCCAGGATGGCCTTTAACTGTTGCTCCTGGCGCACCACGTTGTAATAGTTGTTCACCACCTGCGCGATCGTGTTCACCATCTGGGCTTTCACGTTCAACTCTCCCTGTGCTTCGATCTCTGAGAGCCGCGAGCGTGTGGCAAACATTTTGGCACCGTCAAACAACGTCCAGTTCATTTGAACGCCGGCGTTCAGGTTGTTGGATTTGATGCCGCTGCGTTCCGTCTCCACGCCACTCGCCAGGCGCTGCTTCTGGTCCGTGGAGGTCCAGGTGCGGCTACCGGTGGCGTTGATGACCGGCAAGAGCACCCCGACAGAATATTTATCGTCGGTGGACGCTTGCTGTTCATAGGTCTTGAAGAGCCTCACGTCATAGTTCTGCTCCAATGCCAATGCCACCACCCGATCCAACTCAATCTTTTCCTGCGCGGCAACGGTTCCCGAAAAAATGATAGCACAGCATACCGCTGTTAATAACCTACGCTTCATAAACCAATTCCGCTTTTTTAGGGACTTCTTCGTTTTTAAATTCTTTACCAAAGTCAACATGCTTTTTCTTACGCGACAAATACGAATACATGGCGGGGATCACAAACAAGGTGAGGATCAGCGCGAACATTACCCCCCCTACGATCACAATCCCCAACGGCCGGCGGCTGGTAGACGCTGCTCCCAGCGACAGTGCCAACGGCAACGAACCCAGGGCCATGGCCAGACTGGTCATCAGGATCGGGCGCAACCGCAGACGCGAAGCCTCCAGCACGGCGTCTAACCGCGTCATGCCTTCTTCACGTTTTTGGTTTGCAAATTCCACGATGAGGATACCGTTTTTCGTCACCAGACCGATGAGCATGATCATGCCGATCTGCGAGAAAATATTCAGGGTTTGTCCAAAGATATAAAGCGCAATGAACGCACCGGCAAGGGCCAGCGGCACCGTGAACAGGATCGTGAACGGATCGACAAAGCTTTCAAACTGCGCGGCAAGGATCAGATAGATCAACACGAGGGCCAGCAAAAACGCAAACATCGTATTGCTCGAGCTTTCGGCGTAGTCGCGCGACGTGCCTGCCAATGATGTGGTGAAGGTGTCGTCGAGGACCTGTGATTTAATTTCGTTCATGACATCGATGCCGTCGCCGATTGTTTTTCCGGGTGCCAGACCGGCAGAGATCGTGGCCGATTTGTAGCGGTTAAAGTGATACAGCGAAGGCGGTGTAGTGGATTCTTCAACGTTCACCAGGTTGTCGATCGAAACGAGCTGACCCGACGAAGTGCGGACATACAAGTTCTTGAGATCATCCGGGTCATCGCGGTCGAGGCGGGCCACCTGGCCCATCACCTGGTATTGTTTGCCCTCCTTGGTGAAGTATCCGAAGCGCAGGTTGCTATAGGCCAACTGCAACGTCTGGGCTATATCCTGAACGCTCACGCCAAGTTGGGCAGCCTTCAGGCGGTTGATCTCCACTTTTAGTTCGGGCTTATTGAATTTCAAATCGATGTCCACACCCTGGAACACGGGGTTTGTGTTGGCGGCCTCCAGGAACTTGGGCAACGCTTTCTGCAATTTGTCGAAGTTGTTGTTTTGGATCACGAATTGAACCGGGAGCCCTCCCCTCCGGTTCACGGAGATGGTTTGCTCTTGTATGGCGAACGCGCGGCCTTCCGGAAAACGCGACAGGTTTTTTCCGACGTAGTCCACGATCTGTTGTTGTGACCGCTTACGGTCCTGGGGATCTGACAACGTGATGCGAACAAACCCGCTATTCACCGAGCCTGCACCCGAAAAACCGGGGGCGGTCACGGAAAGGGCGGTTCTGTATTCCGGAACGGAGTCCATGACGAACTTGGTCATGTCCTGCACGTACGTGTCCATGTAGTCGTAGGAAGTACCTTCTACAGCCGAAAGCGCCAGGCGGAATTGGTTGCGGTCTTCCATCGGTGCAAGCTCCGATTGCAGGTTCATACCGATGATGAGGAAGGAGCCTATACACGCCAGGATGATCACGAATGCCACCCACCGAACGCGCATGAACGCCGCCAGCATCCGGCTATAACCGTTTTCCATGCCGGCGAAGAAGGGCTCGGTGACGCGATAGAACCACGAGTGCTCATGCTGGCTGCGCGTGAGTTTCACACTCAACACGGGGGTCAGTGTGAGCGACACAAAGCACGAGACCAACACGGCGCCGGCCACCACGATCCCGAATTCGCGGAACAGGCGTCCCACAAAACCTTGTAAGAATAAGATCGGCAGGAACACCACAGCCAGTGTGATGGAGGTGGAGATAACGGCAAAGAAAATCTCTTTCGATCCCTCCAGGGCCGCCTGGTATTTGTTCATGCCGGCCTCCAATTTCTTGTAGATGTTTTCCGTCACCACAATACCGTCATCCACCACGAGGCCGGTAGCCAGCACGATGCCCAGCATGGTGAGCACGTTGATGGAGAAGCCCAGCAAGTACATGATAAAGAACGTGGCAATCAACGACACCGGGATGTCGATGAGCGGGCGAATGGCAATGACAAAATCGCGGAAGAACAAATAGATGATGAGCACCACCAGCAAGAACGAAATGATGAGCGTCTCCTCCACTTCTTCAATAGACCGCAGGATGAACACGGTTTGGTCCATGGCAATGCTCAACTGAATGTCTTCCGGGACCTCTTTTTTGATTTGATCCAGGCGCTTGTAAAATTCGCTGGCGATCTCTACATAGTTGGAACCGGGCAGTGGCACGATGGCCAGGCCCACCATGGGGATATTGCTTTCGCGCAACACCGACTCTTCGTTTTCCGGCCCCAGCACCGCTTCACCAATATTTTTCAAGCGGATGTCGCCGCTGGGTGCTGATTTGATGATGACGTTTTCAAAATCTTCTTCCGTATAAAGTCTTCCAAAGGTTCGCACCGTGAGTTCGGTGTTGTTGCCCGAGATCTTTCCCGAAGGAAGTTCGATGTTTTCTTTGTTCAACGCGGCCTGAACATCCAGGGGTGTGAGGCTGTAGGCACTCAACTTCGCGGGGTCGAGCCAGATGCGCATGGCGTATTTTTTCTCACCCCAAACCTGCACGCTACTCACACCGGGAATGGTTTGCAGCCGCTCCACCAACGTGTTGTTGGCATACTCAGTGAGTTGAAGCGGATTGCGCGTGTTGCTCTGCACCGTCATGGAGATGATGGCGTCGGAGTTGGCATCGGCCTTCGATACCACGGGTGGCGTCGTGAGGTCTTGCGGAAGCGAACGTGTGGACTGTGACACTTTATCGCGCACGTCGTTTGTGGCGGTTTCCAGATCCACACCCAATTCGAACTCAATGTTGATGTTGCTGGTGCCCTGGCTGGACGACGACGTGATGTTCTTGATGCCCGCGATGCCGTTGATAGATTTCTCCAACGGCTCGGTGATCTGCGACTCGATGATGTCGGCGTTGGCGCCCGAATAGCTCGTGCGCACGTTCACGTTCGGCGGGTCGATGGCCGGGTAGTCGCGAATGCCCAAAAATTTAAAACCGATGATCCCAAACAGCACAATGATGATGTTCATCACAAACGCCAGGACGGGACGTTTTAAACTTACTTCTGATATGTTCATAACCTCAAGACGTTAGAAAAAAATGATCCTGTCACTTCTGGGATGAAACCCGCATGACTTTAATCTTTGCATTCGGCCGGATGGCCATTAACCCGGTGGTGATCACAGTGTCGCCAACTTTCAGCCCTTTCACAATCTGAACAAAGGCTGAGTCGCGGATACCGGTTTCGACCACCGTATAGGAGGCGCTGTCTTTTCGGAGTATAATGACTTGCTTGTCGCGTGCCGTGGGAATAATGGCCTGGGTAGGCACCAGCAATGCTTGATCGTCCTTACCCAATTGCAAATTCACCTTGGCAAACACGCCGGGCACCAGCTCGCGGTGGTTCTCGTTCACCGTGGCCCGCACTTTGAGCGTGCGCGTGTTGGCGTCTACGCTGTTTTCGGTGGCCATCACGGTGGCGCGGTGATAGTCCTTGCCGCCGTCGACCATGAAGGTGACTACGTATCCGGCTACAATCTCCTTGGCATATTTTTCAGGAATGGAAAATTCAAGCTTCAGTTTGTCAACCTGGCGCAGCGTAGTGATAATGTCGGTGGGCGCGATGTAGGAGCCGAGACTGATGCCGCGCAAACCAACCCTGCCGGTATACGGCGCGCGGATCTCTGTCTTGGAAATGGCGATGCGGGTAGACTCGATATCCGCTTTCAGGTTTTCTACATCGAGTGCGCTGAGATCATAATCTTGTTGGCTGATGCCATTGATCTTCAACAGTTCATTGCTGCGTTCTTCGGTTTTCTGTTTGATCTGCAATTGCACTTCCAGCTTGTGGAGGCTGGCTTGCAGGTCTTTGTCGAACAATTTCACCAACAGCGTACCCCCTTGGACGAGACCGCCCTCTTTGATGTTCAGTTGCACGATGCGTCCTCCCACTTCTGCGCGGATAGGGGTTTCTTCAAACGGCAACAACGAGCCGGGCACTTCAATTTTTTCGCTGATCGAACGGGCTCTCACCACGAATCCATCCACCGCCAACGGTCCTTGTGGCTTCTTACCACCGGTCGCGAAATCTTTCTTTTTCGCGCACGATGCCAGTGCCACTACGGCAAAAAATACTCCACTGATTCTCAAAAATGAACGCATATTATAAGTTCGATAGCTATTTAGATTAACACGAAGGATGGATTCCGGTTCAGGCGCGTGAAGAAGCGAGGCCGACAGCGATGAACTGTTGATGCAACTCCAAAACCTGTGGAATCAGCAACGTTGTTTCATCGTTTACGACAATGTGGTCTGCCTGTTTCATTTTTTCTTCTTCCGGCATTTGGTTTCGGATGATGGCTTTTACTTGTTCTTCCGTGCGCTGCGGGTCTCGGGCGAGCACACGTTGTATTCGCAAGGTCTCAGGAGCATGAACCACAATAACTTTGTCGAGTGATTGATGAGACCCCGCTTCAAAGAGCAGGGCTGCTTCTTTCAGGACGTAGGGATGGTGCCGGTTACGCTCCACCCACTCTTTGTAATTTTGGCCTACCCGCGGATGCACCAAACGGTTCAGTCTTTCCAACTTCTCTACATCATTAAACACAGTGCGGCTCAAGTATCCACGGTTCAGGCTCCCATCCTCATGGAACGACAATTCTCCGAATTCTTTCTTGATCTGTTGCACGAGTATTCCATCGGTGGTCATTAGTTCTTTCGCGTGGCTGTCAGCATCATACGTGGGTACGTTTAGTGCCCGGAAAATTCTGCTGACCAGGCTTTTGCCTGAGCCAATGCCCCCGGTGATGCCAATTTGTAGCGGTTGATGCAAAAGGTTAAAACTTTACGTAAATGGAGTCTATGGCAAGCACCTTTGAATAGGGAGGCAAGCCTGTTAACACCGGGAATAGTTTGTTTCCCCCGCGCCCGATCGTTCCCAAATCTACTACCGCTTTCACCGAGTCGGGACGGTAGGTGGCCAACGCACTTTGCGGGATCACCACCTTGCAGGGAATTTTCTTTCGCTCGATGAAAGCCCATGCACGCTTGGGCGGATTGATCACTTTCAGGGCAATGGAGTCGTTGCGCTCCACCATTCGATCGACGGAGAAGCTCACGGCCACCGTCGGGGGGTCGCGCTTCACCAGCTCGTTGTTCAAGAATGTAACCTCCACATCGTCGCGAAAGTTCTCGTCGATGTTGCGATCGGGTATCTTTAAGTACAACTGGCTTGACAAACTGTTGATGAGTTTTTGCGGCCCTTCAATAAACACCGAATCCGGAACGATGGAGACGGGACTTGTCAGGGCATAGCCATCGCGAAACAGAATGCTGGGCGAATCCAACCGCAGGTGCACCCAACGCGAGGCCTTGGGTTCGATGGCGATCCGCAGGGTGTCGCTGATAACGAAGTTGATCTTGAACTCTTCCAGCTGCGTGGAGAACAAGGCCGGCAAGGTGCTGCCCACGATCTTTCTTACATCGGCGGGGCGCTCCAGGGCAATAACCAGCGCAGGCACTTTCAACCCGGCGCTGCGACGGAACAAATTCCATCCGATGCCCGAAACATTGATGCGCACGGACTTGGGCAACGGACGCACGGGAACATAGTTCTCGTGGTCATAGTCAAAAGCTAACGGAAAATTAATGTTGGTGGTGTAGTTCTTGTTGAGGGCATTAAAAAACCAGAACACCATCGCGGCAAAAATGCATAGCACGATGGCGTTCCAGTTTTTCCGGTTAAATCGAAGTATGTTGAATATGGAATTGAAAAAACTCATCGCGTATCGGTCGAATTACTTTTTCACAGTCCACATGTTGCGTCACTGCGTACCGCCGGGATCGTGTCCCGTTTTGGTTAACCTCTCAATCCGGTATTATTTTTTTGTGTTGGCAGCTTTGGTAGCTTCCATCGAAATGGCGGTCTTGTTAAAGCGGATGCGTCCGCCTTTCTCCACTTCCAGGATGAAGGTATCGCCTTCCATCTCGGCTATATAACCATGCGCGCCTCCAATAGTTACGACATAGTCGCCTTTCTTCAGTTCATCGATAAACTTCTTGCCGTCTTTGGCCTTCTTTTGTTGAGGGCGGATCATGAAGAAATAAAACACCAGGATGATACCGGCGATGGGAATCATTGATGTTATGTCAAATTTGGATGATGCTTGCAATAGGATGGAATACATAGTCTGAAAAATTTTTTTAAGGCTTCAAAGGTATCTCAATTAAAACAAACATCCCAACCTGCTCAGGCAGATTGGGATGCGTTGATGGAAGGGGATGCACTTACTTAGCAGGGCCCGCCTTGGGGGTCACCATCGCCTTGAAGCGCAACACGGTTTGCTTGGGCCAGGTGTTGGCCGTTACCGTCACGGTCTTGTTCTGTATTTGGGATTTTCCGTTGCTGTCGAATTTAGCTTTCACAAAGCCTGTTCCGCCCACCGGGATGGACTCTTTGGTCCAATCGGGCACCGTGCATCCGCAGGAGCCTTGTGCACCCTGGATGATGAGGGGTGCATCGCCGGTGTTTTTAAAGGCGTAGGTATACTCCACAACGTCGCCTTCGTGGATCGTGCCAAAGTCGTGGTCGGTGGTCTGGAATTCCATTTTGGGCAGCGGGCCTTCGGGTTTTGCCTCGGGGGCCGGCGTGGTGGGGGAGGGTGCTCCCGGTGTGGCGGTTTTCTTGCCTTCCAATTCAGCCAGGCGGCTCTCCAGTTGTGCGATCCGCTTCTCGGCGTTCTTGTCCTTGCAGGCACTGGTCATCATGGCCACAAAGGCCAGCAGAATGAAGGGCTTTACCAAATACTGTTTCATGTTCATTTAAATTTATCGGTTCTTCTGTTTTTCAATTCAACGTTTGGCGGGATTAACCTTTTTTACCGCGGATCTGTTCCAACAAATCGTCCACATCTTCCAACAGGCGCTCGGCCTTGTTCTTGGCTTCGTCCACCACTTTCTGGCCCTGCGATTTTGCTTCGCTGGTGAGCGGTGTTTCTTTACCCGACACGAAATCGTTGATCAGGTCCTGGAGCATGTTCCGGTATTTATCCAACTGGAACGACAACTTTTCACGGGTATTTGTTCCCTTGTCGGGGGCGTACAGTATGCCCAAAATAGCGCCCGCTGCTGCTCCGAAAAGAAAAGCCATCAATGTATTTCCGCTCTTTTTGCTCATAAAAGTTTAAAATTAATTAGGGTTTCTGCGCAAATTCAAAATTTTAACAATTTTTAACAAATCACATCCGGCCCTGTACGGATGTTCCGGTGATTAACCCGGCAAAGGGCGTTTTTACTTGTTGTCGATCAACCCGCGACCGCTCTTTTTCAGCGTGCCGGCCTCTTTCAACTCCTTGGCGATCACATCGAGAATGCCGTTGATGAACTGCCGGCTGTTGGGCGTGCTGTAGTTCTTGGCCAGCTCGATGTATTCGTTCATGGAGACTTTTACCGGGATGTTGGGGAAGATCAGCAGCTCGGCAATGGCCATTTCCAGGATCACCCGGTCAGTCAACGGCAAGCGGTCCACCTCCCAATTGCGCGTGTTGTTGGCGATCAGCTCCTTGTATTTCACATCCAACGACGCGGTGGTGTCGAACAGATTTTCAATAAACGCCTTGTCGTCATCCCAATTGATCGACAACGTGTGCAACGTCAGCGGCGTCTTTGCCTCGGGGTCGAACGACTTGATGGTCTTTTCCACCATGCCCTTCACAATGTCCTTGTCCTCGGCCCAGCGCAGCACCTCTTCCTCAAAGAAATCGTTGATGACAGTCTTTCCCAGGATCACCTTTTTGTAGAGGTGGTTGATGAATTTTTTCTGGTCTTCCAGCGTGGGGCTTTTCTTGTCGAGATAGTTCAGGTATTCGTTTTCCTGGCGGATCACGTCGCGGAACCACACCTTCACACGCTCGGGTTTGTCCTGCCAGTGACGGCCCAATTTCAGGGCGTCTTTGTTCAGCGCTTCACTTTCCACCAAGCCTTTTATCCACGCGTTGTTGATAAAATTTTTGTGGCTCACTTTTTTATCGGCGGCCGCCAGCTCGGCAAAGGCGGGCACCAGCTTTAGCACCTCGATGTAGCGGTCGTAGATCTTCTCTACTTCGCTGACCAGGTTCTTCCTGAAAAAATCGGTGTCTTTTTTGGTTTGCTTGGCGTAGAAAACGAAGCACTCGTTCACCACTTTCTTGATCTTGGCATCTTCATGGTCCACCGAGGTCTCCTCGTGCTTGGCAAAGGTGGATTCAAACAGTTTTGCCGCCTTTTTCTTTTGGGCGTTCAGCAGCGGCTTGTCCTGCACCTCCATGGAATTGAGGTCGGGCAAAAAGGCTTCGTTTATTTTTTCGAGGCACAATTCATAATTGGCTTCTTTGCATTGTTGCAGGGCGAACAGGCTCTGCATCACTTTTATTCGAAGGCTTCTTCTGTTAAGCATGGTAAAGAACAGCGTTTAAGTAAAATCCGGGTCCAAAAAAATCCAAACCCGCACGATTAACCCATTACTATTATACAAAAGGTAACGGGGGCACAAAAATAAAAACATCCCGCAGCTTTCACTAACGGGATGGGAATTTCTTGGGGGCGGCTCCTGGATTCTGGCTCCTGAACGTTATCTCGATACCTTCACCAACGCCATATCCGAAATCCGCTTCTCACACAACTTTATCGCCGCTTCCTGGCTGGACAGCTTTTCGCGGCTGGCGAGATTTAAGATGTTCAGGCACGTGTCATAGATCTTTTCTGTTTGTTCCATGACTCGCTGACGGTTGTAGTGTCCGAGGTATTCGTTATAGACATTGATCAGTCCACCGGCGTTGATGAGGAAGTCGGGGGCGTAGGCGATGGAGCGGTCTACCAGCATGTAGCCGTGTTTAACTTCGTCTTTGAGCTGGTTGTTGGCGGCGCCGGCGATGATGCTGCACTTGAGGCGGGCGATCGTGTCGTCGTTTACCGTGGCGCCCAGGGCGCAGGGGGCGTAGATGTCCATGTCGAGGTCGTAGATGGCGTCCTGGCCAACGGCGGTGACGCCGTGTTTGCGGACGATGTCGGCTACTTTGGCTTCGTGGATGTCGGTGATATAGACGGTGGCGTTTTCTTTCACCAGGTGTTCCACGAGGTGCATGCCTACCTGGCCGATGCCTTGGACACCGATCTTTTTGCCGCTGAGGCTGTCGTTGCCGTATACTTTTTTAGCGGTGGCTTTCATGCCCAGGTAAACGCCATAGGCTGTTACCGGCGAAGGGTCTCCGCCGCCACCCATGGATTCAGGGAGGCCGGTGACGTGTTTGGTTTCCATGGCCACATATTCCATGTCGGACGTTTTCATGTTCACGTCTTCGGCAGTGATGTATTTGCCATTGAGGCTGTTCACAAATTTTCCGAAACGGCGCAGGAAGGCTTCCGTTTTCATCGTGCTGGCGTCGCCAATGATGACGGCTTTGCCACCGCCGAGGTTCAGACCGCTAATGGCGGCTTTGAAGGTCATGCCGCGCGAGAGACGCAAAACGTCCGTTATGGCTTCTTGCTCCGAAGCGTAGTTCCACATGCGCGTGCCGCCAAGGGCAGGGCCCAGCACAGTATTGTGAATGGCAATGATCGCTTTGAGGCCTGTGGCCGAATCCTGACAAAACACGACTTGCTCATGACCCAGTTGTGACAGCGTGCCAAAGATGCCCGCGTGTTGCACTTTTTCAAGTTCTTTAATCTCCATCGGATTTGTTTTACGTTTGATTGTTGTAGTTTTAAACCCCGGTTTTCCAAGGTCCCTTTCGTTAAGGAATACGCAAAATTACGTCGTTTCAAACGTTTGCAAGAACTATTGGAAGTATATTTCGTTTAACGGAAGGCCCGCCAAATTTTTTTGAATGAAAGAATTAAAGTACCTCAATAAATACCTGTTAAAATATAAATGGCTGCTCCTCTTCGGAACGCTGTGGGTCATCATCTCCAACATTTTTCAGATCGTTCCCGCCATCATCGTGCGACACTCTATCGACCTGGTGGCCGATAATATCCGCATCTTCCAAGCTTTCAAAGGCACACCACAACAACAGGATTATTTCAAAATTTTTGCCTTCGGCATCCTGGTCTATGCAGGACTCATTTTATTGATGGCATTCTTGCGCGGTATCTTCCTCTACTTTGTGCGGCAAACGCTGATCGTGATGTCACGCTATGTGGAATATGATCTGAAGAACGAGATCTTCGAGCACTATCAAACCCTTCCCCTCAGCTTTTACAGAAGAAACAACACCGGCGACCTCATGAACCGCATAGCCGAAGACGTCGGGCGCGTGCGGATGTATCTGGGTCCCGCCATTATGTACGGTCTTCAGCTCATCACGCTGTTCCTGATCCTGATCCCGTTGATGTTCAAGATCAGTCCGGAGTTGACGTGGTATGCACTGAGCCCGTTGCCCTTTCTTTCGCTCAGTATTTTTTTGGTGAATAATAAGATGGAGCGCAGATCGGAACAGATCCAGCAAAGCCAATCACGGCTTTCTACGTTTGTGCAGGAGGCCTTCAGCGGCATCCGGGTGTTGAAGTCTTTTAACCGTGAACAGCAATCGCTCTCCAAGTTTGAAATAGAGACCAATATCTATCGCCGGCAATCCCTGAAGCTCACCAAAGTACAGTCGCTCTTTTTCCCGCTCATCATGGGGCTGATCGGGATCAGCACGATCCTCACCGTATACGCCGGAAGCATGCAAGTGATCCAAGGCAATCTCACTTTTGGCAATATCGCCGAGTTCATCATCTATGTGAACTTGTTAACGTGGCCGGTCACTTCACTGGGATGGACCAGCAGCCTCGTGCAACGCGCCGAAGCTTCGCAGAAACGCATCAACGAATTTTTGAAGATCCAGACCAACATCGTCTCGGAAAAAAATCTCGACCGCGAGATCCAGGGAAAGCTGGAGTTCAAAAATGTATCCTTCACCTATCCCGACACGGGCATCAAAGCGTTAAAAAATATTTCATTCGCCATCCAGCCCGGCGAATCGCTGGCCATCATCGGCACCACGGGCTCGGGCAAAAGCACGGTGTCGGCGCTAGTTTCACGTTTGTATGATGTACGCGATGGCGAGATCCTGATCGACGGTGTGCCCATCGCCGACTACGAACTGCACGCGCTGCGAACGCAGATCGGTTATGTCCCCCAGGATGTTTTTCTTTTCTCCGACACCATCTACAACAATATCGGTTTCGGCTTAAAGGACCCCGAAGAGGAGAAGGTGATCCAGGCCGCGAAAGATGCTGATGTGTATGAGAACATTATGGGCTTTCCCAACGGATTCAGTACACGCGTTGGCGAGCGCGGCATCACATTATCGGGTGGACAAAAGCAACGCGTGTCTATTGCGCGGGCTATTGTTCGCGAGCCGAAGATATTGATGTTGGATGATGCGCTTTCGGCCGTAGATACGAAAACGGAGAACACCATCTTGAATAGCTTGAAGCGGATCATGCAAGGACGTACGACGATTATCATTTCTCATCGTGTTTCATCAGCCAAGTTGGCCAACCGTATTGTGGTGCTTGTTGATGGTCATATTGTTGAGGAAGGTACGCACGAAGAGCTCATTGCGTTGGAAGGGATGTATAAAGATCTGTTTGAGAAGCAAGGTCAATTGGATGAAACGGAGGCGAATGGGTAGAAACAAGCCAACTTGGTTATGACTTGTTGTCCTCTAAATTTGATCAGACAGCTATTAACAAATGACAATTGTTTCAACCTAATTTAACCTTGGAGTCCATGTAGTCGATGGACGATCAATGCCGTTGTCGGGCCACAGGCCTTAATATAGTACCTCAAACGCATTCAGATACCCTGCGCATAATGAAATTCCTGACCTTTCTGGGATGAGGCCTCCAGCCGAATTCCAAGAAATTTTTGGCGCAGATCTAGTTACCTGAATACGCTCCAAAAAATTTATAAGCAGTAAAAGGTTGAGAAAAAGGTGCTAAAATTCTTGACTGAGACCCTTCAAATTATTAAGTTATGTATCAAATTCCCTGACCCACCTGATCCAATCTGATCGCTAGCCCACGGGGAATGGCATTATTCTCTTGCTGTTAGTTCTAAACCCTCAGGTATGCAATACTTCGTTACTAGTAGACTGATAACTGTCCTTTCTTTTATTCTGACTCTATTGCTGCAAATTGGCTTTGCTAAAAGTACCAATCCAGATAGTAAAGTCTTATGTAGCCGAGGGATCATTATAGCTTTAAAAGACCCAGATATCAGGACCGCTGTCTATAACTTTCTCAGCAAGCCTGAAAACCTCGATATGCTGAGCACACAGGAATTGGATACAGTGACGTCGATGGCATTCCATGATTTAGAATCGAAAAAACACACTTGCGAAACACTGGCATTGCTCGCCTTGATATCCAATCGAAATGATAAAATTACTCCGAGGTTGATCAGTTCACTTAATGGAAATTCCTCAAAAATTAAATTTGAATGCCTTGTCGACGCGCTGGGGGAAGAAAAGCTTGGCTCAAAGCTTTCGGACATGTTTCTGAATGCCTATAGAGATACGCTAATTTCTCCGATGATTGCATATGAATACACAAGGCATTTGTTCACAAAAAAAGAGATTGATGAAAGCCTTTTGGAAAGTTTCATGGTTTCTTTGGACAGCGCCTATCATCAAGATAGTTTCCTGGATTATAGCGGCTTTGAAGAAGGTTTGACAAAGTATACTTTTAAAAATGAATTGATCGTAAATCGTCTCGTCTCAATATATGAAAGAGACAACCATAACTTATCGGCAATTACGTTAATTGGGAATCTAGGCGTTTCAACTAAAAAAATAGAGAGCCTTTTATGGAGGCTTTACTTGAGCCCGCCGCGTATCACATTTACTGCAAGAGATGCCGATCTCCAACTTGCTGCAGCCGTAGCCATGTTTAAGTTAGGCATCTCAGACGCTCCAGTCAAAACTATGTGCCGGTCAAAAACAAACAAACGAATTGAACTTGATACCGACGCAGAATGGTATTTTACCTATTATTTTGAATCCAGAAGACAGCTTTCCGGGAGAAGATTCCTCAATACTGATGAACTAAGAAAATTAGAAAAACTCGCCCCAACTTCCCAAAGAGCAAGGGAGTTATTGTTAAGGGAGTATCCTCTCAAATATGAGAGTAGCCTCAAATATAGGATCGCAAAAATTTTGTTCGAAAATCACTTATGGGAAGCTGATTCGATGCTAAAAATTTCGAAAAAGGTTTTGCGTAAGCCGGACTTTTTTTTACGAGAGTATGAGTTTTATGCCTTGTCTGTAGTGAAAGACCACGACCCTAAAAATTATCACGAAATTCTATACGACTATCTTGATCATCATTCAGCCAGCACTTTTCGAAAATTCAATCTTAATGCGCTGGACTACTTGGATCAGCGAATGTCCCAAGAAAGAATCTTGCACATAGCAAATAAAATCAGAGATAATTCCGATTTAAAATTGTTTTCTTATCTGGCCAGCGGTGGTGATTTTACCACCTCTATGGCATTATCGTTGCGTGAATATGGGATTGTGAATTACTTCAAAACCGCGAAACACGAAGAAGCACAAAAAGTTCTAAGTTCCCTTCCAGATATCCTAAAAGTTGTTGATACGTTAAAATATATAAAGTCGAACTTTCAAGAAGCAGTGGCTGATTTTATCGAGATAAAGAAAGATAGCTGGAGAGAAGATGATTGGGCTATCATAGAATCAATTCCTCCACTAATGAAGAATTCAAACGCTAAAGCTCAAATTGATCAATTGATCTTTGCAAGAAGTCTGACGTTGAATACTCGAACAGTAATATACACCTTAGGAGTACACTTTTTATTTTGGATCTGTTTAATTGCCCTATATCCAAGAAGCAAGCCCGTTCAGTCAATTTTCTTTTGGAATAAATATGTAAGAAAAATATTTGGATTTTTTTACGTCGATGTTCTGCTTACCAATATCCCCTATTTAAGAGGAATTATACTAAACCCATTTAAGGCTAATTTCTTACGGGATGCAAATTTGGGCAGTTTCAATGCCGAAAGCTATTTCAAAAAATTCAATTTGAAGGAAAGTGCGACTGGGGACAAGTTCGATATAACAGGTCTTTCGTCGAAAATAAAAGGGCAAATAATCATTGAAGGCGAATCGGGTCTTGGCAAGACTATGCTTTTAAAATACCTCATTAAAGAAAGCAAAAAGATAGCGGTATTTTTGCCTGCCGAAAAATGCAATGATGGCATTATCGCAGCAATTAAACGCAATGTTTTTGGTTTTGCAGAAACTGATCAGTTTCTGATGAAGCTGGTTTACATTGGAGCAATTGATATCTACATAGATGGACTTAACGAAGTCTCTGCTGACACCCGTGCTAAGGTGTGTGATTTTTGTGATCGATATTTGAATTGTAATATTATTATTTCAACCCAACCGATGCAATGGAATAGACCGGCTGCATCCCGGGTGTTCGAAATCTTGCCCCTCGAGACGGATAAAATTCTGGAATTCCTAGTCAGTCAACAAAATATTCTTCCCACAGGCGCAATAAATTTGAATGAGCGCTTTATTAACAGATGCAAATTGTTCGTTGATGAGGAGTTGCCTAAAATGAGAGCGGACGCGCTGAAAGAAGACTCCGTGAAGGACAAAGCGGATTCTATACTTAGAATCTTATCAAATCCAATGGACAATACATTAATCGCTTCAATCTTAGCGATGGACGAAAAACCAAATTTTTTTAAACTCCAGGAGCAGCAATATCAGCTAATGGCAAAGAGCTTTGGCTTTGCCAATCAACATGCATTTCCTTTAAAGGATTTTTCTGAAGCCATTTATAAAATGCGCCTCAACGATACCCGGGAGATACCCTATGAACAATTTGAATCTGAAGTTCAATGCATGGAAAAATTCAAAATGGTATATAAACGAATAAGCAAGAAGGAAGGCAACAACGTAACATTATGGTATTTCAGACACGACAAAATCATGGAATTTTTCATTCTGCAATCATTCTTTGGTCAAGGCAATTTACTCGTTAATGAACATCTCAGTGATCCGCGGTTTAGCGGCGTCTACTTTCTATTGGCCTTTTTTTTGCCCATTGAGGCTGCCGAAGAACTTGAAAGAAGATTACTGTATATCGCTGTAGACAGACGAGATCATTCTGTAAGTGACCAATTTATCCAAATCCTTAGAGGAAGAAGAGCAGCTTAGTCTCTATCGATTTTAATTTTCGCGACGTCAGCCAAAAATTAAGCCAGGCGTTGAATACTAAAATACATACCTCAACCCCACACCCCCCTCAGCTCTTCTCCACCCAGGGTCTGCCAGCACATCGGCAAAATACTCCAACTCCATGAA
Organism: uncultured Chryseolinea sp.; assembly: GCA_966211885.1. GTDB lineage: Bacteria > Bacteroidota > Bacteroidia > Cytophagales > Cyclobacteriaceae > Chryseolinea. The sequence goes on along the minus strand of CBIHQM010000041.1, from coordinate 138 downwards.
TGCCGAAATGGGGATTTTAAAATAGGCATATTCAATGCCCACAACCGCCTGGGGCCCCATCGTGAATCGCGTCTCCGTGAAACGTCCGAATTTATCAGGAGAAAAAACGTCGGCTTTGTAAGTATAGTCGTATTGCAA
>CBIHQM010000040.1:0-25631 GCA_966211885.1 uncultured Chryseolinea sp. | reverse complement strand
TTCCTCCTGGCGGCGACCGCGCTCTTCAAAATCGAGGCCGGCGTGATAGAAGGATGCGGAGATCTTTTTTTTCACCAGCCAATCGGCAATGTCCTGTGTGGCTTTGCGGGAACGTACGTAGATGATGGACGAGCCCTTCACTTTGGTGAGAATTTCCAACACTTTGCGGTCTTTGTTTTCCGTATGGCGAACGACGAATGAAAGGTTCTCGCGGGCAAATGATTTTTGAAAGATGCCGGCCGGTTCTTTAAAGGCCAGCTTTTGCGTAATGTCGTCGCGCACCTGTTGCGTGGCCGTGGCGGTGAGGGCGATCACGGGCACGTCGGGTTTCAGCTCGCGCAGCGAGGCGATCTTTAAATAGGATGGCCGGAAATCGTAGCCCCATTGTGAAATGCAATGGGCTTCGTCAACGGCGATGAGGCCCACCTTCATGCGCTTCACGCGTTCGATAAAGATCTCGGTGAGCAAACGCTCCGGCGACACGTACAGGAATTTGGTTGTACCATACACGCAATTATCCAGCAGGATGTCGATCTCGCGACGGGCGAGGCCGGAGTGGATGGCGACGGCCTCGATCTGGCGGCGCTTCAACTGCTCCACCTGGTCTTTCATGAGGGCAATGAGCGGGGTGATCACAATGCAAACCCCCTCCAGCAACAATGCAGGAACCTGGAAGCATACGGACTTGCCTCCCCCGGTGGGCAACAGCGCCAGGGTGTCGTTGCCCTGCAAAACGGAATTGACAATATCCTCCTGCAGAGGCCGGAACTGGCTGTGATTCCAGTATCGTTTCAATATGGATTGTGGGGTCTCCAATGAAACGAAGATAGCCGAAAGGTTGCGCTATAAAAAAAGACCCGGCAAGTTTCGGCCTGCCGGGTCTTCCCTTCAATGGATTGATGGTTATTTGGTTTGCGACTGCATGAGCTTTACGCCCGCTTCGCCCATGTGTTTAAACAAGATGGCCTTGTATTCCCGGGTGTTGGTGTACCCGCCGTTTGCCGCAAAGAATTCCTCGAAGAGCGGTGCCCAATCGGAGCCCGAAGGCATGATGAAGCCAAATTGTTCTATGGCTTTGTCGGCCACGGCGTGGCGTTTTATGCTTTTCTTCATCTGGACGGCTTCCAGGTAGAAAGCCAGGTCCAGGTAGGCCAGACCCTTGGAATCGGCCAGCATTTTTTCGAGCGATTCCTGGCTGGTGGTGGTGTAGGACACCTTGAGATCGGGAAAATATTTTGTCTTCAGATCGGTGATGCGTTGTTCGTTCACGGTGCCCTTGGCGGTATAGGCGGTGAGGCCCGAAAATGTTTTGGGCATATCTTCCAGTTTCGACAGGGTGGCTATTTTACCCTGCGTTACCAGGATAGCAAAGTTGGTGATGAAGGGTGGGCTGAATTTTACTTCTTTTTTCCGTTCGTCGGTGATGGTGATGTTGCCCATACCCACTACGCCGCCCTTGGAGATCTTTACTTTGTCGTACATGCTCTTGAAGTTGGACCCATCGCCGACAAATTTGGACTCGACGGTTACTTGTTTATTTTCCTTCACCCAGGCTTTGAAGTCGCTCATGATATCGATACAGATACCCGCCAGTTGACCGGTGTTATCGATGTATACGAAGCTGGGGGTTTGCACGTAGGCCAGCGAGAGGGTGCCTTTTCCATTTTTCTTGGCTTGTTTCCAGGTATCGGCCGAATAAGATTGCGCCAGACACGACGTGGCGGCTAACAGGATGAGAACAGTAAATAGGGATTTCATGGTTAAGGTGATTCAACCACGAGTTTAGAGGTTTCGTTTCTATAAATTTCAATGGGCGTAATATCGGTGTGCGTTTTTCCGAATAATTACGGGATTAGCCTGGCATTTCTCTTTACCAGGTGATTTTCTCCTTTTTCAGAAAGGCGTCCACCCCACGCTTGCAATCTGCAGTAGCCCGGGCGGTAGCATTCGATTCCGCTGCAAACGTTAACGCCTCTTCGAGGGGGAGCTCCTGTACGTGGGCAATCATTTGCTTGGTTTGCATCATGGCCTGTGTTGAGTTGGTGCGGATGAGCGATGTAGCAAAGGCGATGGTCTCCTGCTCCAGGTTTTCCTTCGGGATGATGCGGTTGATGAGGGAGAGACGCAAGGCTTCGTCGGCAGTGATCAGTTCGCCGCTGAGCAGAAGTTGTTTCGATCGGGCTTCGCCGATCTTGCGCAATAAGAAGATCATGACGATGGCGGGAATAAATCCAATCCTTACTTCCGTGTAGCCAAACTTTGCCTCGGGTACGGCAAATACAAAGTCGCATACGGTCGCCAGTCCGCAGCCGCCCGCCAACGCATGGCCTTGCACCTGGGCAATCACCACTTTTTTTAGCGTATAGATCTGCAGGAACAATTCTTTCAGGTGGTTCGAATCGGCGAGATTTTCCTCGTAAGAGAAATGCTGAAGTTGCTGCAGGTAGCCCAGATCGGCGCCCGCGCAGAACGCCTCCCCTTGCGCTTTGAGGATGATGATCTTCACGGTGGCGTCCATCTCCAGGGCGGTGAAGGCCCCTTTCATTTCGCTCACCAATTCAAAACTCAGGGCGTTTCTTTTTTCGGGCCGGCTTAGGGTGATGGTTCCGATGCCTTGGTCTGCGCTGTATTGGATATATTTCATGTCTTGTAATTAAATCATTCTGTTGCTGAATTTTCCGGGGATCATATCGACCGGTCAAACGCACCGTCTTGCCACACGGAATAAACCGGCTGGCCCCGTTCTTTCGCTTGTTGGAGCAACCGGTTGGCAAGATAGAATTTATTGCTGCTGTCGACGATGATCTGTTTGGCTGCAACCTTTGACCATACGGAAGAAAGATCGTGCACCGCATTGTGACTAAGGATCAGATAGTCGACTTGCAAAGCGGAAGGGAGCGAAAATTCCCGGTCGGAAATGCGCAGAATAGATTTGCCATGCCACACCATTAACGTGCAGCCTTTCCATTCTTTCACGGGTGGATGAGGAGCCGTTTCCTGCGCGTTGTAGATGATGCGGTTTGGGGCCAAGTGAAATTTCACTTTCGATCGATCCTGAAGCAACGCTGTATCGCCCCAGCTAAAAACCGTTCCCTCGTTCATCAGGTCCACCGCCGCTTGCCCCGAGACTTTATAGACCGTTATGTGTTGCTGATCGATCTGCTCCCGCACATAGCTCCCCTGCAACACAGCAAATCCAACGGCGGCAACACAAGCCGTCGCCAGCCACGATATCCTTCTTGTTTCCAGCAACCGGACGAGACAAAGCAACATCACGGTGAGCAAGGCAAATTGCCAGGGCGTGATATAGACATTGTCGATCTTACTGAATGGCAAATTCTCAATAACAAAAACAAACCCATTCATCACTTTCACCAGCCACCCCAGTCCTATCCCCAAAAAACCGGCCACAACGGGCAGGGCGCTTACGGCCAACAACACCAAGCCGGCAATGAGCACCCCAAACGAGGCAGGGATGACCACGAGGTTTGTGATCAGAAAATAATTTGGGAACTGGTGAAAGTATAACAACCCTACGGTGAACGTAGCAAATTGCGCCGCCAGCGACACGCTGCTCACTTTCCAGATTTCATCCCACAACCTGTTCTTAGGCTCCCACAACGCATAGATACCGGGTTGAAAATAGACGATGCCCAGCAAAGCCAGGTAAGAAAGCTGAAATCCCACCGACATGATCATGAACGGATCGACCAGCAACAAGCAAAAAGCAGATGCTGCCAGCGTGTTATAAATATTCATTTGCCGGTTCATCGGCCGTGCCAACGCCATAAACGAAAACATGGTGACCGCCCGCAACACAGACGGAGAAAGCCCCGTCACAAACGCATAGCCCCAAAGCACAAAAATGCTAACGACGGCCAGGATCCATTTTCCGGAATAAGTTTTCTGAAGCGGCCGCAACACCAACAGCAGCAACCAATACACGATGCCCACATGCAACCCCGAAACCGACAACACATGCAACGCCCCCGTGGCGGCATAGGCCTGCAAAACTTCATTGTCCAGCCCATCCGTTACACCCAAGACCAAAGCCGATGCCAATCCGTATTCGCGGTCGCCGGGCACAAAGCGGCGGATCACACCGTCGGCCCAAAGCCGCACGGCAATGGCGTGGCGCATTAAAGTTCCGGGAGGGTCATAGGCAATTTGCTGCACATCGCCGGCATGCAGAAATTGCTGATGATAAATTTGACGGTAAGTAAGGTATTGCCGGTAGTCGAATTCTCCCGGGTTGCCGGGAGCCGGAATGAATTGGGGGGAGCCTTTCACAAGCAAAACATCGCCATACGCAAAAGGCTTTTTAAAATCGTGTTTGGAGAGATAGAGCAGCACATTGCCTTGCCGGGGCGTCCACTGGCCTGCCGTGTTGACTTGCCGCACGGCGACTTCCAATTTCCAGGATTTACTTTTCTCTTCTGAAGGCTTCGTCGCTACGGCCGTGTAATATGCAACAGGCGTTTTAAGGTGAAGAAAATGCGCATCACTTCGGGAGGCCGTGTGTTGGAGCGTGATGCTGAAACCGGCAACAAAGAGGGCCAGCAATCCGAACAGCCCGGGGTTGACCTGCCAGCGGCGATACATCAGCGCCAGCACAAAGTAGATCACGCAGAGCCCCACGAGGAGGGCTTGCGCCAACGGCGCGTCGATCATGTCCGGGAGATGGATGGCCAGCAGGATGCCGCCACATAGAAATACCACCATGCGGACGAAGGCGTAGGGTATCCAACGGTTCATGAAGAAAGGTAATAAAATTCCGTCAGGAACTTTCCTTGTCGTAGGCTTCGATGATGTCGCGCACGAGGCGGTGACGCACCACGTCTTTCTCGTTGAGTTCCACGATGCCGATGCCCTTCACGTCTTTCAGGATGCGCACCGCTTCCTTGAGGCCCGAGCTTTGCCGCGTAGGCAAGTCGATCTGGGAAGCGTCGCCGGTGACGATCATTTTGGATTCGGGGCCCATGCGGGTGAGGAACATTTTCATTTGCATGGGTGTGGTGTTCTGCGCTTCGTCCAGCAGGATGAAGGCGTTGTTCAGGGTGCGGCCGCGCATGTAGGCCAGGGGTGCGATCTCGATGATCTCGCGTTCCATGTAGAAGCCCAGCTTCTCGAAAGGGATCATGTCGTTCAGCGCATCGTAGATGGGGCGCAAGTAGGGATCGATCTTTTCTTTCAGGTCGCCCGGCAAAAAGCCAAGGTTCTCCCCTGCCTCCACGGCGGGGCGGGTGATGATGATCTTCTTTACCTGTTTGTTCTTGAGCGCTCTCACGGCCAGGGCCACAGAGATGTAGGTCTTGCCGGTACCCGCCGGGCCGAGGGCAAAGACCAGGTCGTTGTCTTTCACCAGTTGCACGAGTTTGAGCTGGTTGGCGGTCTTGGGTTTGATGGGGTTGCCCTTTGTGCCGTAGACGATCACGTCTTCGGCGGCCTGGTGTTCGGCCTGCACCACTTCGTGTTCGCGCTCGATGTAGGCTTGCACGTTTTCTTCCGTGATGCGGCCATACTTGTGATAATGGTCCACCAGCGAAGTGAGCACGTCGTCGATCTGGCCGATCTCGCCCGTGGGTCCTTTGATCAGTATTTGGTTGCCGCGTGATATGATCCTGCTTTTGGGAAAGGCTGCCGACAACGTGTCGATGGTCTTGTTCTCGATTCCCAGGAAGTCAACCATGGAAATATTTTCCAGTGTAACTACTTTTTCGGTCAAATGATTATGGATTTAGAGTAAAAGCAATGTGGCTTAAAAATGTTTACTTTGCCATACCAAAATTAACGAATATCTGCGGTAGCATCAACCATGGCCATTGTTACGCTTCTTACGGACTCCGGCGAAAGTGATCACTACGTGGCCGCGGTCAAGGCCCGGATCATCAGTATAAACCCGGGGGTTCGGGTGGAAGACATCAGCCATCACATCAAACCTGCAGACATTGCCCACGCCGCCTTTGTGTTGCGGGCTGTTTTCCGCGATTTTCCCAAAGGCACCGTGCACCTGGTCGGCGTAGATGCAACAGGAAACCGGGGCGATGCGTTCATTGCCCTGCAGCTGGAGGACCATTTTTTTGTGGGGTGCGACAATGGGCTGTTTGGCCTCATCAGCGAAAAACCCCACCAACAACTGGCCGAACTCAATGCCATTGCTACGGTGAGCACCACCTTTCCCGAACGCGACATCTTTGCGCCGGCGGCCGCCAAACTGGCCAGCGGCGTGGCCATCACCACCCTGGGCAAGCCCATGCCGGCGTTCAAAAAAATGATCGACCGCCAGATGAAAGCCACCAAAAAGCAGATCACCGGCAGCATCATCCGCGTGGACAACATGGGCAACCTGATCACCAACATCAGCAAAGATGCGTTCGACGTGCTGAGCCAGGGAAAAGCATACACCATCCAATTCGGGGGCGAAAAATTCCGCCGCATCCAGACCCAATACAGCCAGGCCGAACAGGGCGAATGCTTTATCGTGTTCAACAGCCTGAACCTGCTGGAGGTCGGCATCTACAAGGGGAACGCTTCGGAGTTGCTGGGACTTGGTTATGGGGGGACAGTGAATGTTATCTTCGAGGAGTGACGACAACGGTCATCCTGCAGCCTGGTCCAGCCACCATCTTTTGTCTCGAGTCATAAAAATTTAAATCCACATGCTCATCCGAATCGTCCGCATGCATTTTAAAGAATCGGGGGTCGAAGAATTTCTCACCGTCTTCAACCGGCACAAAACCGAGATCCGGAATTTTGAAGGGTGCTCGCACCTGGAGTTGCTCAAGGATATTGACGTGCCTCATACTTACATTACCTACAGTTATTGGCGTGATGCCGCGGCGTTGGAACGCTACCGGCAGTCGGCACTTTTTGAAAGTGTGTGGGGGCGAACGAAAGAGTTGTTCGCGGATCGACCCCGGGCGTTTTCCATGGAGAAATTTATCGACGTTCCATAGCCCGAGGAAGGATTAAACTTTCCTTGGATACTTGAGTTTGCCTTGATCATCTATGAACTTAATCGACGGTTCGTCTTTTGCGCCGAATTTCAAAAAATTAGACCTCGCCTCGGCTAGGGTTATCCTATTCGCAGGACTATATCTTTCGTCCTGCACGGATCCATCATCCTCCCAAAAACAAACCGGGCAAATATCATATTCTCCTCTACCATCCAGCGTCATGTAAGTACAACACGGACAGGGGTTCAGGAACACTTGCTCACCTTCCACGTCAATATTTCTCTCCAATCTCCGACCCAAGAAAACTGACAAGTATTGATTTGTAACCCCTTTATTTTTCCTTCGCAGGTATCCTGACGCTTGCGAATTATAAACAGGATCATTGAAATCAGATATTTTCTCAAATTCGTCGTCTTCACTAAACACATCTATGAGAATAGATTCCCGTGCAGCAACAGTCAGGTCTAACATGGATAAATATCCAAACAATTCCAGGGCCTCTCTCCTCGTTATTTTTACGTTCATTGCACTCTATATTTTACGCTGACGCATCGTCCACAATACCTATGACGGCATCTGCACGCGTTCCATCGGCAATATAAAGGTTCTTGTTGTCAGCGCTTCTAAAACATTCTAAAAACAAAAGACTGCCCTTGCGAGCAGTCTTCGTTTATTTCAAGGTACTGTGATTCTTTTACGGTTTCTCGATGCAATTGAACATCCAGTTTATTCCATAGCGATCGGTGAACTCACCGAAGTAGGCACCGAAAAACATATCGGCCAAAGGCATCGTCACGTTGCCGCCGCTTGACAGGGCATCAAAAAGTTTTTTGGTTTCGGCCCGTGTGGAGGGTTCCACGCAGATGTGCATGTTGTTGCCCTGCGTGAGGGTCATTCCCATTTCCTTTGGCGCGTCGGTAGCCATCAACACATGTCCACCCAGGATGGGCAGCTCCACGTGCAACACCATCTTCTTTATCGGGTCGGGCACCGGGGGATGTCCCGCTTCCGGGGGAATATCGCCAAAACGCTTGATGCCTTCGCCGCTGAACTCGGTTCCGAAAACGGACCGGTAGAATTTGAAAGCCTCTTCCGTGTTGCCCGGGAAATTCAGATAGGTCGTGACCCGCGGTTTTGTATTCGTCTTTAATTGTTTGCGAATTTTGAATTGAGCTTGCAGGTATTGCTCCAGGTTTCCGAGTGCCATCGTGAAGCCGGTCTCGAAGCCCATCGCCAGCAACTGCTGGAGGTTAGCCTCACTTGCCGACGTGATCTCCACGGTGATCTCCGTTCCGCTGCCCATTGCGCGAAAAGCAATCTTCCAACGTGTCTCGCCAAATTCGGTATTCTTCACACCCTTTTCATCAACGAAATAGTCCGTGGTCTCGAAACTTTTTTGAGGATCGATCTTGTCAAAATCCACTCTCGCCCAATGCCGTTCGTTGTTGGGGCCCACCATGGAATAGAGCCAATGGCCACCTTTTCTGAAATCCATGGTTTTGGTTTCAGTCTGCCAGGGTCTTGGTGCCCACCATTGGTCGAGCAACTCGGGCTCGGTCCAGGTGAGCCAAACCAACTCGGGCTCTGCCTCAAAATACCGGGTGATGGTGATCTTTTTGTTTGCCAAGTCTTTCACGACTTGTGTTTCTTGTGTTTCTGCGTTACTTACCATGACGTTTTGCTTTTAGTTGTTTTAAAACATTATCCAGTTGATCGAAGCGCTTTTCCCACAACCGTCGGAAGGGCTCCAGCCATTCGTCTACTTCTTTCATTTTTTTGGGGTTACAGTAATAATAGATCTCCCGTCCCGATTGTTCCTGGTTCACCAGTTGGCATTCGGTCAGGACCTTGATGTGCTTTGACACCGCCTGACGGCTCGTATCAAAATGTTCCGCCAGGGCATTGGGCGTCATGGCCTGCAATGCAATGAGCGTCAGGATTGCCCTCCGTGTGGGGTCGGCAATCGCCTGGAATACGTCTCTTCGTTCGATCATATTTTTTAATCAGCAACTATATGGTTGCAAATATAAAAGCAACCATATGGTTGCGCAAGACTTTGATAAAAAAAATTTCAGAATCGCTTAAGAACGCCATCCAAAGCCATTTTTGGGATCGTACGAAGTTGACGGGCCGGCCGACCGGTTCAAGGCATACCTCAGAATTCCTGTGGCGTCGAGTGGAAAATGCTTATTTTTCGTTTTGTACGGGATTTCTATTCTTCGCGCCGGTTTACAAATTACCTTGCACGACTCCAACACAGCAGAAAATGAGAACGCTATTATCGTCCCTATTCCTTTTCTTAACGTTCCAGAGCCTGGCCTCTTCCTGTCATCCTGCGCCAGAAAAAAAGGCTCCCACGTTTGTAAAGGGTGCCGACATCAGTTGGCTGCCACAGATGGAAGCCGGGGGTTATATTTTCTATGACGACCAGGGCAAACCACAGGATTGTTTCCAGATCCTCAAAGACCACGGCATCAATACCATCCGCCTGCGCACGTTTGTCAATCCCTCCAACGATCCGCACAGCGGCCATTGCAGCAAAGACGAAACCATCGCCATGGCCAAACGCGCCCAGCAGTGGGGTATGCGGGTGATGATCGATTTTCACTACAGCGACAGTTGGGCCGATCCCGGCAAACAGGTAAAACCAAAAGCCTGGCAAGGCCATGGATTCCCACAACTGCTCCAGGATGTTTATGATTATACACACGACGTGATGACCGGATTAAAAGCAGAGGGCATCACACCGGAATGGGTGCAGGTGGGCAATGAAACCCCCGGCGGTATGATCTATCCCGAAGGCAGTACAAAAACCTGGGACAGCCTGGCGCAACTCATTAACAAAGGGTATGACGCCATCAAGGCGGTGAGCCCGAAAAGCAAAGTGATCCTGCACGTCGACCAGGGCAACAACATCCCCCGTTTCAGAACCTGGTTTGACAATGCAAAAGCCCACGGCGCAAAATATGACGTGATCGGGTTATCCTATTACCCCTACTGGCTCGACGGCAACCCCGACTACACGCTGAGCATCGACGACCTCGCCAAAAACATGAACGACATCTCCGCGCGCTATGGCAAAGAAGTGATGGTGGTGGAAGTGGGCGGCGAAGACGACAATGTGCAAAACACCTACGACATGCTGGTGGCCGTCATCAAAAAAGTGAAGGCTGTGCCAGACCATAAGGGCCTCGGCGTGATCTACTGGGAGCCCGAAGGCGCCCAAAGCTGGAGCCACTACAAGCTGAGCGCCTGGGGCAGCGACGGCAGGCCCACGAAAGCCATGGACGCTTTTTTAGTGGAATAACCTCGTTTGGGCGCTTTTTGCGGGGAATCCGGGGAGGGAATATTATTTTTTGTTCGTAAATAGTGGTAAGGGAGGTTTCACCTGTCCTCTTGAAAACCCCTACCCCTATGAGATCACTTGCCATATCCATTTTGCTGGTCGGACTGCTGGCCCAATGTCACGAACCCAACATCTCCAACCGGGACTACTTTCCCCTCAACGAGAACACCGACTGGGAATACCTGCACCAATATTTCGCCACCGACGACAATAAAACATTCCTCTGGGCAGACACCGTAAAGCTCACCATCAAAGGCGACACCGTTCTGGACGGCATTACCTATAAAAAGGTAGTAGACGACCAGGGGGCTATCGACAAAGCCTTGCGCAAAGAAGGAAACAAATACTACGGCCGGAGCCATGAAGTGTACCAGGGTTTTACAAACGAATACCTTTTCCTGGATGAAGACGCCACCCTCAACACGACGTGGACGAACGATAAAGGCAACGGTAACCGCACCGTCTACACGGTGGTGGCTGTGAACGGCACCCGCACTTACAATAGCACCACGTACAAGGAGGTCATGGAGTTGAAAGTCGAATACTACCTCGGGGATGATCTTAACTACACCACGCGCCATTATTATGCCCGTGGTGTTGGTGAGATCTATGCTTTCTATCCATACCCATCGTCGTTCACTTACAGCGACCTCGATATCTCGCTGTTGAACTACGCTCCGTAGCCCTCGTTTGCCTGCGACGATTTTACCCGTCACACCATCGTTCCTACTATTCTCCCCTGATAAATTCCAACAAAGAGGTTGTCGTTCGTGACAACCTCTTTTTCATTAACGTCTCTTTGAAACAAGATCTGTTTGCTTCTCGCTATTTTTTTTGAATCACATGGTTTCCCCGAGCCATCTTTTTCTTTCGTACCTTACGGGAAGATTCCATATCGGCAAATCTATAATTCTATCAGATGATTGTTACCAAGACACAGGTCAACATACCCAAATACGCTTTCGAACAAGATCCGGCCACGGGCAATGCGGTGTTCCGGATCAAGAAAAACGATAGCCTTGTCAACTACCGGAAAGCCGAATTCCTGGTTCCCCATCGGAAGGATTACTATTTCATGGCGTTTATAAAAAAAGGCGGCGGCCGTCATTGGATCGATATGACGTCGTATACGATCAAGCCCAATAAATTCTATTTCACCATTCCGGAACAAGTCACCCTGAAAGAACAAGCCACGCAAATTACCGGGGTGATCATCTGTTTTACAAAGGACTTTCTCGCCTTGGATGAAAACCATTCGCTGAGGAAACTTCCCATCATTGAAAATCCTCATCACGGACATGAACTGGATCTGACTCCGGCGGACATTGTGTTTATAGAAGACATCCTGGAGAAGATCTATCTCGAATACAACGCGAAAGGCGAATGGCAAAGCAACATGCTCCTGGCCTATATGGAAGTGCTCTTGATTTACTTAAGCAGGCTCTATACCGAACAGTTCAGCCAACCCAAAGAATCGCCGGACCGCCAACTCCTGAAGAAATATCTTTCGCTCATCGAAGAATCCTTTTCCGAATTTCATGAAGTGGCGGCCTATGCTGACCGGATGAATATTTCCGCGGGCCACCTCAGCGAATTCGTGAAAAAACAAAGTGGAAAGCCTGCCATCATTCACATTCACGAACGCCTGATCCTGGAAGCAAAACGAATGCTCCTTCACTCCGACGACTCTATTAAGGAAATAGCATTTCAACTTGGGTTTGAGGACGCGTCCTATTTTAACAAGTTTTTCAAACGACTCGCCTCGCAGACCCCGCTGCAATACAGAACGGCCATCCGTGAAATTTACCATTGAAACCTGAAAGAGTGCCGTTCCTGCCGGGCAGCGAAGAATACCTTTGTGTTGTTAAACCAACACTATGAAAACAGCACTGATAACGGGAGCCAACAAGAGCATTGGCTTTGAAGTCGCAAAACAACTCGCGCAAAAAGACCATTTTATTTACCTGGGCAGTCGCGACCTGAAGAAGGGTGAAGAGGCGGTCGCCAAATTGAAAGCACAGGGATTGAATAACGTCGAAGCTATTCAAATCGAAGTCACTGACCTTGATTCTGTGTCGGCCGCGGCCACCCGCCTGGCGCAAAAAATAAATTCCCTCGACGTATTGATCAACAACGCGGGCATCAGCGGCGGCTTCCCGCAAAGCCCTACCGAAGTTGACACGGACATGATCCGGAATGTTTTTGAGACCAACTTTTTCGGACCGATCGAAGTGACCCGGAAATTTATGGGCCTGCTAAAGAAATCAAATTCGCCCAGGATCGTGAATGTCACATCCGGCCTCGCTTCGCTTACGTTGCATAGCGATCCTTCATGGAAATACTATGCGGTGAAAGGTGCAGCGTATGGTCCGTCGAAAACAGCGTTGAATGCTTACACCATTGTCCTCGCTCATGAATTGAAAGACACTAATTTCAAGATCAACGTTATTGACCCGGGCTATACGGCAACCGATTTTAATCACCATCGCGGTCCCGGAAATGTGGAAGACGCCGGGAAGTTTGTTGCCAAGTATGCTCTGTTGGGGGGTGATGGTCCTACGGGGAGATTCTTCAGTCTTGATTTTGAAGGGAAAGATAATGAGAGTCCCTGGTAGGCTTCCCAAATAACCCCGGACTTTAGTCCGGGGTACAGACGCCAACTTATGAAGGGCTTTAGCCCTGACTTTTCCGCCTCTTTGTGTCGCCGTATGCCTAATCATCGGCGTGGTCAGGGCTAAAGCCCATGAATGAATATGTCTGATGTACCCCGGACTGAAGTCCGGGGTTATTCATTTCTTATTTATGCTCTTTCCTCATCGAAAGATGTGTGCATAGACTAGGGCTTCAGTCTGGGGTTGCAAAAGAAAAGAGACTGTCTTAAAGGGACAGTCTCTTTGATTGTGACCCACTTGTAAAGAGGATCTAGCCGGCTCCGGATTATTTCTTAGTGTCATCCGGCTTCTTCGGGCCGTCGTTTTTCTTCGGGTCCATCATTTCCATCAGCTTCAGTCCGAGCAAGCCTTCCATAGCGGTTCCGTTGCTGTTGGCGCCGCCGCCGATGAGCACGTCGGGGATGAGTTTGATGTGACCTTTGGAGAGTTCTTCCGTGATCTTGTAGCGCGTGAAGTTCTCACCACCGAGGGCCTTCACCGCCAGTTCGTAGGCTTCGGCCGTGGACTTACCGATGGCGAGGATCTTTTCTGCTTCCGCATTACCCGTCAACGAAATTTGCTCAGCTTGGGCAGACGCGCGCAGTTTGATCGCTTCCGATTCGGCTTGTGCGCGCGCTTTCGTGGCCTCGGCTTCGGCATGGGCCCGCATCTTGGTGGCCTCCGCTTCGGCACTCACCGCCAACTTCACGCTGGTGGCATCCCCCTCCGATTTTTTCACGGTGGCATTGGCCGTGCGCTCGGCGATCTCCACGCTTTGTTGGGCCTTCACGATATCTTTCTGCATGTCGGCAATGGCGGTTTCCTTTTCCATGCCTTGCCGGGTCTCTTGTGCTTTCTTTTGCGTGTCGTACGTGACCTTCTGTTCTTCGGCGATTTTCCGGTCGGTCAGCGTTTTCATCAGCGATTCGGGCGGCACGATATCACCGATCAACGTGTCGACGGCGTTCACGTTATATTCATCCAACACTTTTTTGATATGAAACTTGGCAGCTTCTTGTCTTTCTTTACGCGTGCTGAGGAAGGCAATCACATCGCTGTCCTGCGCCGAGTTCCGGAAGTAGTTACCGATTGTTGGCTCGAGCACTTGCGACACGAGGTTGATCATGTTCCCGAAACGCGCGATCACTTTCGGCGCCTCCGTGGTGGGCACGTGAATGATCTGCGCCACGTCGAGGTTGAACGGGAAGCCGTCTTTGGACCGCACGGTGATGGTGCTAAGGTTTTTGTCGAGGTTGTGCGCTTCACTGCGTGCGCTCGCCCAGTTCAACACCAGGTTTGTGGTGGGCACTTGCTCCACTTTCATGATGTATTTGTTGATGGGATACTTACCCGGACCCAGTGGCTCGAGCCACACACCCTTAAATCCCTTCTGAACAATGTTACCGTGTTTGAACTCCGCACCTGTTAGGTCGTGACCGTCTTGGCCGATGTAGGAGATCACCACGCCTACATAACCGATGGGAATTTCCGTCATGGGGATTTCTTCCATTTGCACGGCCCATGGATTGAGGTTGTACGATCCGGCAAGAATCACCTGGGGCTGAAGCCCGCGGTTACCCTGGTTCTTGATAAACTTGTCGAAGTCCTGAAAGTTGTTGTGGCCTTCCACCAGTTGTCCGGCAATTTGTCCGGGTTCGATGGGCTGACCGTCGAGCGTGGTAACAATACCGACCATGCTTTCCTGGATACGGACCATTTCGGTGATGGAGATCTGGAAGATGAACGTGTTGATCCGGTACGATCCCGAGGTGATATAGTTTGCCTGGCGACCCCGCTGTCCGTTGTTGTTGAGAAATTTTTCGGCGTCCTGGTAATTGTCACAGTCCACGCGCTGGCCCAAAATATTTCCGGTGGGGATTTCCGCGCCGTCTTTGGCCAGGATCAACCCGATCTTTCCTTCGGGGATGACCACGAAAGGTTGCATAGTCACATCGTACTGCCAGAACCATTTCCAGAAATACAACCCTGGCGCCAGCGTCTTAGCCTGAAATCCCGCTTCACCACGCGTGGCGATGATGCGGCCATCGGGCAGTTCCTTGAATTCGCCCAGCAACACGAATTTTTTTGTCACCAACCCAATCCGGTCTTCTGGCACGATGACCATGCCGAACAGGAAACGCAAAATGTACTTGTAAAGAAGAATGCAGATCACTACAACAATGACCCACCAATAACTGAAAATTGGACTTTCCATAGGTGTTTTACTTTTAAGATTAAATGAAGGGGATAACTATAGACGGAGATTGTGAAATTGAATGCTGGAGATAATGGATGGAGTGAGGGCTATTCGCGGCGAGGTGTTCCGAAGAACGAATGTGTTACCTTTCATTAAACTCCGTATTGGCTACGGGCTTGTTCGGGATGAAATTAAAAATAATTTCCATGCGTCCTGAAAAAGACTGGAACATTATTTTAAGCACGGAATGGACGCTGCTTTTCGTGTTTTTTGAAGCGCGTTATGCATTACTATTGCATTTGCACGCTTGGGGTTGTCGCTCCCCATTGGCTTCATGCCAAAAAGATGATGAGATTGTGTGTGCCTGGCTGACTTAGATTTTGTAATTTAAAATTTTACTAACGTTCGGCGCCATGACACAACTTCCCATCTCGATGTTCAAAATAGTCGTCCTCTGTTTTCTTGTTTTTACATTGTTCACCCGGTGCCACAAAGACGATGAAATTGCCGACCAGGACGATACTACTGCTCCCCCGGAAAACATACTCTTGGATTGGTCACCAACCAACGGACCGACAGGTGGAGACGTCACCGCTCTGGCGGCAAGCGGGAGTAACATTCTGGCAGGGACTTACCATGGCATTTTTTTGTCCGCCGATGATGGAAGCAGTTGGAAAAAGGTTACACCCGATCAGGCGATCAGGACCATGGTCACGAAAGGCAACAAAGTTTTTGCAGGTACAACCGATGGGATACTGTTTTCCATCGACAACGGAAGGGGATGGATTCAGCGTGAGGCGGGCAAGATCATTAACGCCCTCGTGGTAAAAGGCGACAGCCTCCTGGCGGCAACCTATGGAGGTGTATTCCTCTCCATGAACGATGGCACCAGTTGGACAGCATTGAATACCGGCCTGACAACACTCGGCATAACGGCCCTGACTGTCAACGGCAAGACCTTCTTTGCAGGGACCGAAGAAGGGGGTGTATTCCGCTCCATTACCTATGGAGACGACTGGACACCGGTGAATTCCGGTCTGACCAATCTCAACATCACTTCCTTTGCGACAACCGATGATCATCTCTTTGCCGGAACAGCGGGAAGTGGTGTATTTGTTTCAACCAACAACGGGGACGACTGGAC
Source organism: uncultured Chryseolinea sp. (assembly GCA_966211885.1). Classification (GTDB taxonomy): domain Bacteria; phylum Bacteroidota; class Bacteroidia; order Cytophagales; family Cyclobacteriaceae; genus Chryseolinea. The sequence continues at coordinate 9,337 of CBIHQM010000040.1, read as the reverse complement.
GCAAACGTCCCTCACCGGCTTGCTTGTTCCTGGTTTTGCTACCCGTGGCGACGATATTTTTGTCGGAACGAATGGCGGCGTATTTCAGTCCTCCAATCACGGCGCTGACTGGAATCGTATGAATGCAGGTTTGACTAATATCGTTGTGTTATCCCTCCTGGTCAACGACACAGATCTTTACGCGGGGACCGTAGACGGTATTTTTCACTCCACCGACCAGGGAGCAAGCTGGCACCAGGCGAATAGTGGCCTGGTAAGTCAGAGTGTCATTTCGGTGGCCACGCTGGGCGACAGCATTTTTGCCGGAACCTATGGTGGTCTTTATCTCTCTACGGACAATGGCAATCACTGGGCACTGGTGAATACGAAATTGATCAATCAATTTGTAGGCGCATTGGCGATAACGGGCAGCACCATTTTCGAAGGAACCGATGGTGCTTCTTTTGTATCCCGTGATCAGGGCGTCACTTGGGCGCCGATTCCTGACCTTCAAAATTTGGCCGCTGCTTGCTTTGCCACTAGCGAAAGCAACATTTTCGCCGGCGCCATAGGAAGTGGGGTGTTTCGCTCTGTTAATAAGGGAGAACACTGGGTGGCCGTGAACAATGGCTTAACGGATCTTCATGTTACCTGTTTGGCCGTAAACGCCAGTAACATTTTTGCCGGGACCTACAGTGGTGTTTTTCGCTCCACCAACAACGGCGAAAACTGGGTACAGGTGAACACAGGATTAGAAAGTCTCTACGTCACTTCCCTGGTCGCCAGTGAGAACATTGTTCTTGTAGGAACAAACCTGGGTATTTTCAGATCCGCCGACAAAGGCACAAACTGGTCCCGCGCTTACCTGGGGCCGTATGCAACATGCCTCACCATGAGCGTTCCAAGGATTTACGCAGGATCCTGGGATGGCGTCTTCGTCTCTTCCGATAACGGTGTAACATGGAAAACCATGAACCACGGATTGACAGCTCCACAGGTTCGATCATTGGCCATAGGCAATCAGAAAATTGTCGGCGGAACGGAAGGCAGCGGTGTGTTCACCAGTCCGTTGCAGGGCCGATAGGTTGCCTGTAAACAGGTCCATAGATTCTACTGCCCTTTTATCCTTCTCCGCCGAACCTCCCTTTTTTTGAATTTTGTAATTTTAATTCACCACACAGAAACAATGCCTCGCCATGACCAACACATTCAAAAACTGTCTATGCAAAAATTTCCTGGCCGCCATTGACATGTTTAAAAATATCGTTGCCCTCTGCCCCGGCAAGGTATGGGAACACGATAAGAAGTTTTTCTACCTAACCTATCACACCGCAATTTTCCTTGACTATTATCTCTCAAACCCTGTAAAAGAATTTCACCCCAGCCTGCCCTACACGGTCTTGGAAAATTTACCGGCCGAAGCTATTGATGACGTTATCCCAGATAAGTTCTACACAAAAGAGGAATTGATCGACTACATTTCTGCTATCCGAAAAAAATGTCAAGCTCTCATTCAGGATGTTTCAGATGAAAAATTGAAAAAGCGATGGATCACGGACGAAGAAATGAACCTGCATGGCCTTTGTCCGCCGCTGGTATCAAACTACCATGTGCTGGAAATTTTATTTTACAATCTCAGGCACCTACAACATCATACGGGCCAGCTAAATCTGCTCCTGAGACAGAAGGCAGACCTCGCGGCCGATTGGATTTCGCAGGCGGATGACCCTATTCACGAGACGGCAAAAGGAGGAGCCACCCCTATCTGAAAAAATGAAGGGTTTAATTTGGTTTGCACCACAAACTAGATTTACATTTGTCTATAAACGCAGTGCTATGGAAACCACAGAAAACGAATTAGACCCCGTGCAGAGCCTGCACATCATCACCGAGGCGATCGCCAAAACAAAGGAAAATATCAAAGCGCATGGCTTTCTATTTCTATTGTGGGGATGGCTGATTGCGATTGCCAGCATTTCATTTTTTATACTGCAGGCCTACACATCGTTCCAATGGTTCTTTCTTCCTTTCCCGGTATTGGTGCTGACCGGCATCATTCTATCCTTTCGGCATTATGCCCGCAGGGGTCATCAGACAGAAACCTATATGGGATACTATCTAAAAAAAATGTGGCTGGTATTGGGCATCAGCTTTATCACGGTCGTCGCCATGAATGTGGTCATCACCCAGCCACCATTTCCCTATACGCTGTTGATCGGCGGCATCGGCACGATGGTTTCCGGTTTGGTGCTGCGTTTCAGACCGCTTGTGATCGGTGGTGTTTTATTTTTGATTTTCGCTGTGGCCAGTGTATTTACCCCTGATGTTTATAAACCCCTTTTGCAGGGACTCGCCGTGGTCACCGGTTATCTCATACCGGGATATTTATTGAAACATTCTAAAGTATAAACGGGCATCCCGCATGTACAATGAATTGGACCCCGTTTTAAATACTCCCGTGCGCCTGGCCATTGTTTCGGCACTGATCAAAACGAAACAGGCGGATTTTGCATATCTCATGGAAATAACAAACACGACTCAGGGCAACCTGAGCCACCAAATCAAAAAACTACACGAAGCGGCTTATATCGAAGTAACCAAAACTTTTAAAGGAAACTATCCCCACACGATTTGCAAACTGACCTCCAAAGGAAGAAAAGCGTTTGAGAAATATGTGGAGGACATTAAGAAGTATCTGCACTTATAACGTATAAAAATTCCATACCAGCACTTCGGTGCTTTTTATAAGACTTTTTAGTTTGTAATACAAACTACATTTATATGTAAAATAAAATACAGCACGCTGCGTCTTTCCTAAAAAGTGCCCTTTTTAAAAACATATCATTTCGTCATTCTAAAACTATATTTTATGTATGAAGCAACCCACCCCACCCGGTCTCCCTATGATATGCATAGAGGGCCGCACCCTGGCATCATCGCCATTATCTATGTTTGCTTGTTTATTGTCAGCCTGATCCTCTTTGGTATTTTATCGCAGGGGTCAGGATTTCCAAGGCCCTTCGCGCCCCCGGAGCAGGCGCAACAAATCTTCCAGCAGTTCCCAAATGCCATCCGGTTCAATGCGCTCTTCCAGTTTGGCGCTGCCATACCGCTTGGACTCTTTACCGCCGCTGTGACCAGCAGGCTTCGATTTCTGGGGGTGACGGCCACCGGTGTGAATATTGCCCTGTTCGGCGGCATCGCGGCCGCTTTGCTTATCACCTTCTCGAGCCTTTGCAGTTGGTTGCTGTCGCAACCCGGAGTAGCCGACGATTTGGCGGTAATGCATGCGCTGCAACTTTTCGGATTTGCAACTGGTGGCGTAGCCCATATTGCTGCGTTAGGTCTGCTCTTGGCGGGAATTTCCGTACCCTGTCTTTTGGGCGGGTATACACCGAAGTGGGTGGCTTGGCTAGGGTTGATCCTGGCCGGCATCGCGGAGCTTTCAACGCTGAGCCTGGTGATCGAGCAGGCAAGCTATCTGCTGCCTGTGGTCCGGTTCGGGGCCTACCTCTGGATGATCAGCACCGGATTCACGCTGGCGAAAAACAAACCAGAATCGATTCACTCGAAAGAAAAATAATTCAACCATGAAAAATAAAGTAGTACTGATCACCGGCGGCACCTCCGGATTGGGTGCGTCCGCCGTCAAAGCTTTTGCAGACTTAGAAGCCAAGGTCGTTTTCTGTGGACGGCGCACAACGGAAGGAAGCAGTATTGAATCGCAGATCCGGGCAAAGGGTGGCGAGGCCACTTTTGTGCAGGCTGATGTAACCAACGAAAAACAAGTTGAACATCTGGTGTCCGAAACGATCCGCTTGCATGGCCAACTGGATGTTGCTTTCAACAACGCCGGCGCCAATCTATCCTTCGGGCCGCTGGAAGGGATGAGCAGCGAACAATTCATGAACACCGTCATGCTCAATCTGACCGGAACATTCCATGCCTTGAAGTATGAGATCCAGGCCATGAAAAAAAACGGCGGGAGTATTATCAACACCGCCAGCACGGCAGGCGTGAAAGGTGTTGCACAAGGGATAGCAGCGTATGTTGCTGCCAAGCACGGGGTGATCGGTCTAACAAAAGCGGCCGCCCTGGAACAAGCACGCAACCAAATCCGGGTAAACGCACTTGTGGTTAGCGCTATGGCTACTGAACAATGGCTGCAGGGTGTGAACAGAACGCCGGGGATGTATGAAAAAATCGCAGCCGCCATGCCGTTGGGAAAAATAGCAACCGCAGAAGATATTATTCCCTTTATCACATTCCTGGCGGGCGATCAATCCAACTTCATCACCGGAGCTGCGCTGGCTATCGATGGTGGCGTCACTGCCGGATAACGCACGACTCAACGCCACCTTTTGCCCGGGCCATTGACCCAACAAAAATTTAGCGGCATTTGGCCGGGACCATGAGATATTTAAAAGTTTCTTCTAAATTTGCCCCTCGCTTGCCTTCAGCATGACGTGCTGAATTGCGAAAGCAGATCCATAAAGTCCAAAAATGGCGAAATTGAGCAAATTTCGAGGTTATTTGGAAACTATGGAGCAAGCCAAAGTGGCGGAATTGGTAGACGCGCACGACTCAAAATCGTGTACCGAAAGGTGTGTGGGTTCGATTCCCACCTTTGGTACTGACGCGGAATTATCGGAAAAAAAATTCGATGATTCCGCGTTTTTATTTTTACAATTACCTGATAATGATTGAATTAATTCAATTACGACGTTCACGTTGACGGTCCGATAATCACTTTTTTCCTTGTCGAAAATTATACCCCCTGGAACACGATATCCTGAAGTTTTCTCTTGCCGTCATAATCTGCAAAAACCCAGAAATTCGACAAATCTGCTGAGATTTTGAGCGCCCGTGACACGAATTCCTTGGGGTTCGATAAATGTTTTCTTCTCCTTTCAATTCTTTCAATGAGCCGCTTTTCATCCTTTAACTTTCCCCCTACTTTTTCAAAGATCGTGGCGTCGATCTCACCAAATGCAAACCGTTCCTCGACTTTCGACAGCTTGCTTTCTATAGCTGCAAGGCTCTGCTTTTCGATCCTGTTGATTTCATCGCTAGACGATGTCAACTTTCTTATAGGTCATTAAAAGCTGATCCTTGAGTGGCTCGACAAACCGGGTATCTAATTGATAGTTTTTTTAGAAAAAGAGCAAATTGTTCATTCATTGCACGTGCACTCACATTACACTTTCACCCAATAGTATTGCATTTGTAATAGTATATGCCTTTGGCCTTAACTATGTACGCAGTCATTGGAAGTTGGCATCTCGAACATCTCGTAAAATTCTTGAGAGGAGTATTAATATCTTATCCTGATGCTTGAATCCATAGGCGACGCGACTAAGCATGTCATTTGCCTTAAGAAACACCTCCCTGGAAATTATCGGCTCATGCTTTCCTTTTGCAATTTGACCTAACAGATGGCTATGACTGATGTAACCGCAATAAAAAGGGTTGCGAAAAATTTGCGTGAGCCGTTTATTTGACACCTTCATACCTGCCGTCGAGATCTTATTTGCAATCCCGGTATTGCTCAATCCTTCATTAGCCCATAGCAAAAAAGCTTGCTTTACCCGTTTGGCTTTTTCCTTGGGGACGATTGCCTGATCTCTCGAGCCTTGTGAGTGTTCATACGAATATCCCGCCGGCGCGCGCCCCATCCATTTTCCACGCTATAACTTCTCTCTCATACCAGCAATACACTTTTCTTTGCGAAGGTCATTATCGTACTTACTAAAGATGAATTGAGTATTCTGTTGAAGGACGCCAGAATGAGTGGAAACATCAATGGGTTGAGTGACAGAGAGAATTGAGATACCTTGTTTTTTTAATTGCGAGGAAATAAATATTGATATTTTTTCGCGTTTCATGGCCAATAATTTCGCCATTCCTTATCAGATAGAAAAGCAAAGTCGAAAGATCTTCTAGCGCTTTTTTCGCTTGAATCGCATCCGCAGCGGAAAGGTTATTTAGCCCTGCATAATCCGTTACGCCGAACGCCTTATCGCCTGTAATTTTTTCTTGGTTGCCCTGATTCCCATATCTAATGGCATCATTCTCACCAAAATAAAGTACGGTCTGCACCGCTAAAAATAGAGTCTGATAAGAGTCGACCAAAAATGAGTATCCGTAGCAGCTCAATTCTTCCGCAAAAGAAGCGGGCTCAAACGAGGAGCCTGGAGATTCCGAATCCTTTGACCACTTTATTCCATGGGGCATTCAATTACCTCTAATATCCTGTTAGCGGTTCGTAGTTATTGTCTGTCCACTGTGTAATTCAGTTCAGTTACCCCACAAGTAAATTGTGTGGTAGTAGTCAATAGGTTTAGTTTTATTTTATCTTTGATGTCTACAAACAATGGAATGCCTCGTCCAAGAATAATTGGATTAACAAATAGCCAGTAGCCATCAATTAAGTTCTGTTGAATAAGTGAATGTGTGGCTGTCGGGCTACCAAAAAGCAAGACTTCTCCACCTGCCTGTTGTTTTATTTCGTTTATTTTGTCCGAAAGGTTATCGCTAATAATTGTTGTATAAGTCAAACCCGCGTCTTTCATTGTTTTCGATAAAACAATTTTGTGAATTTTGTTATACCACTTTGAATGTTCAATGTCGTGCTTGGTCGCATTCGGCTTGTCTCCTGCGGTAGGCCAGTAATTTTCCATCATCTGGTAAGTTACTCGTCCGTATAATGCCGTATCGGTTTCGGCGATCCGTTTACCGACATGATCAAACATTTCTTCACCAAGTTTGATCCAGTTCATCTCTCCGTTCGGTCCTGCTACAAAACCGTCAAGCGATATGTGCATAAATGAAATTATTTTTCTCATATTTTCTTTTTTTTATTATTATTTATGAAAAGTTGTAATCCTCGCTTCTTTCACCAGAATGTTTATAAGATAAAAAGGATGGTTTTTTTACTTCCACGTACTCAATTTTATTATCCCAATCCCGTCCCATACCATGCATAATAAAATCCCAAATTTTGCCTGGCTCTACATTCATTGATTTTTTGTCGTTAGCGAAAAACCATTTGGCCCCCACCATTCTTTGATATGTTCCGGGGTAGTCCATACTTCCCAAACTAAATCCCTTGGAGCATCAAGAATTCTTGTATGTATAAGTATGTTCTCTTCTTGTTTGAATGTATTGTATTTTTCCATCTGTCTATTTCTTCTTTTTTTGAATTTTCGCCAAATAACTTTCCAATGAGTCAAATTTATTATCCCAATGTTTTCGGTATTGGTTTACCCAGTCCGTTACTTCATTTAATTTTGCGAGTTTAGCCTCGCAATATCTTTCTCTGCCTTTTTGTTTGATCGCTATAAGACCGCACTCGTTAAGAAATTGTACATGTAATGAAACTGCTTGTCGGGTAATATCAAACTCCTTAGCAATAGCATTAACATTGAGTGGTTTCTTAGCCAACATACCTATAATCTGCCTACGGGTTGGATCTGCTATGGCCTGAAAGATGTCTCTAGTTTGTGTCATAATGCGCAAGTAACTCCTTGCAAATATATGCGCAAGGACTTACTTGCGCAAATTTATTTTAACTATTCCTATAAAAAATAGACCTATTATCGTTTTCGGGGAAATAACTAAACAATAAGAACCATCACGAACATCAGGATATGAAAGAATGGGTAGGACGATACAACCCTAAGAAATTCAATAGGGCAAAAATTAACAGAGAAACGGGGCCTAATTTTTTTCCGCAGACTCAACCACCCTTCGAAACTGTCACAAATCACCCCGCAAAACCGGAGCAGTGAAGTTCACTTGTGGTCTGTTCATATGTTTTAAATGACTGATAATCAACATGGTTTAAAGAGATTGAATCGAACCGGAACATGATTCGGGATCGCGCGCTACGTAGCACGGCTTAGCCAAATGCTCTAGGACTTACATCATCGCGACCAGGCTGGACATAGATCGATGGCTAAGGCTCCAATGAATCAAAGACACGCCGTTTTGGGTCGTGTTCATTCCAACACACAATTATCAAACGGCGATCATCAAAGCATCATGTATATGAATCCATTTGGCCTATCCAATGAAAGCACATTGGATAAAAGAGCCTACTATCTGGACGAGTTATTAAATACTGACTTTCCCTGACGTGAAGATCTGGAAGAAAAAATAACCCAGGAAAAAAAGCGAGCTTAACAGCGAGGACGTGCGTTTGACCGATACCAAGGTCCTCCGTCATACCGCCCGCAATCCTCACTTTGCAACTTCGTCCCTCATTACCGATCTAATTTTTTGAACAATCTCTGGCGTTATCTCATTTACACCATGCACCGTCCTGGCGTGCTCTGCTGCCAATTCCAATGCTTCTTTTTCCGTTTTGGCTTTGATCACTCCAGTGCAATCAAAACCCACATCACGACAACGAATTATTTTTTACATAATGATTAATGTTTAAGTGTCGAACATTTAACTCATTACAATGTTAAAATTCGTGATTGAAAATTGATTGTATCAAAAGATACACAAGTCAAAATAAATTAAACCATCTGGATATAGCCCCGGTAAAGTTTTAAGATTTTGTCCTTTTCCAGTTGTTTTAGGATTCTGGAAATGACTACTCTTGTTGTTCCCAGTTCGTTAGCCAACATTTGGTGAGAGAGCGCCAGCTTCTTTGACTTTTCACTTTTCACCTTTGTCTCGAGATATTCTTTTACCCTTGTTTGGATTGGTTTGAAGGCAACATTTCCAAATTCAGCCAACAGTTCGTCATAACGACTTTTGAAGGTTTTGATAATAAACTTGTTCCAGGATGGATATTTAAGCTGCCATTCTGCAATTAAGTAAGACGGGAGGACAAGAATTTCTGTTGGTTCCATTGCCATTCCATTGGCTGCGCTGTTGTAATCAAAGTAAGCCGAAGAAAGTGACATCATACAGGTTTGTTCCGGCCCAACATAATAGAGGAGTATCTCGCGGTCTTCTTTTTGTTGGTACACCCGTATTTTTCCCTTGATTACGATTGGCAGGAAATTAAGGAATTGACCTTCCTTAATAAGAACGTCACCTCTATTCGCTGTAATTATTTTGCCATGTGCCAGCATTTCCTGGTGTAGCTCTGGCTCTAAAAAGGAGAGTTTTGTAAACAGTTCAACCGTCTTTTCCATAGTCCATTATTTTAGGCTTGTCAGAAATTTCGGATAGCGTCAGTACTGATTCCGCTGATATTGCCATGAAATGCGCATGCTCCAATATTAGGTTTTTATCCGCCCCGCGAGACAGTACCTCCCCGCCAAAACCCGGCCAACCGCCCCGCGCTTGTATCAACCCCCTATAACTTGGACAGAATCGTTATTTAAGTTGTGTAGTAATT
>CBIHQM010000039.1:0-25843 GCA_966211885.1 uncultured Chryseolinea sp. | reverse complement strand
CACTTAAATAAAAAAGCATCATCATTAAACGTATGGAAACTAAACCAAAAAAGAATAAAAGATTTGCCATTGTGTTAGGCGTCTTGGTTATTGCCGGAGCAACCTTCGGTATCACAAAATATATTCACGGACAACATCACGAAGAAACAGACGACGCCCAGGTGGAAGGCGATATCAGCCCCATCATTCCCAAAGTGCCGGGCTACATCGATCGGTTATTGGTAGACGACAACGTCGTAGTAAAAAAAGGCGACACATTGGTGGTGTTGGACGATCGCGACCTGGCGTTGCGCGTGTTGCAAGCACAAGCCGCGCTTGACAATGCACAAGCCAACCTGGCAGCCGTCAAAGCAGGTCTTACGACCTCCACTGAAAACGTACTGACCGCGAAGTCAAACCTCGAAGCATCCGAATCCAGCATTTCCATTGCTGAAGTGCGGGCGCGTCGTGCGGAACAAGATTTTAAACGCTACCAGGAGTTGATCAAATCCAATTCGATCACTCTGCAGCAATATGAACAAGCCGAAGCCGACCGGGATGCAGCCTTAAAGCAACTGGAAGTATCGAAACGTCAACGGGAAGCTTTGTCGCGCGAGACTTCATCGCGCAGAGCACAAAGCACGGTGAGCGGTCGCAACATTGCCCTGGCCGAGACCGTCGTGAAAGAACGCGAAGCTGATCTTGAGTTTGCCAAGCTCCAACTTTCCTACGCCTACATTCTGGCGCCCACGGATGGCGTCATCTCCCGCAAGAGTGTTCAACCCGGACAATTGGTTCAAGCCGGTCAGTCGATTTTCGCGCTCGTAACAGCAAAACAAAAATGGGTGATCGCCAACTTCAAGGAAACGCAATTGGAAAAAATGAAGCCCGGACAAGTGGTGGAGATCGCCGTAGATGCTTTCCCGCACGAATCGTTCCAGGGTAAAGTAGAGTCCCTTTCGCCGGCTACCGGTGCACGGTTTGCCTTGTTGCCTGCCGACAATGCTTCGGGCAACTTTGTGAAAGTGGTACAACGCGTGCCGGTAAAGATCGTGCTCACCGACGCTCCTGAAAAAGCAAGCCTGCTCCGCGCCGGCATGAACGTGATCGTGGACGTACATTTAGACTAATCCATTCTATGCTTCAGCAAGAATCTTTGGTAGAATACGGTTGGAAGCGGGTGATCATCACCATCACCGCGGTGATGTGCGCCTTGCTGGAGATCATCGATACCACGATCGTGAACGTGGCGCTCAATGAAATGAAGGGAAACCTGGGCGCCACCCTCAACGACGTGAGCTGGGTCATCACGGCCTATGCCATCGCCAACGTGATCATCGTTCCGTTGACCAGTTGGTTGTCGCAACAATTCGGACGCCGTAATTATTTCGCGGCCTCCATCATCATTTTCACGGTCGCTTCCTTCCTGTGCGGCAACGCCGACAACATTTGGGAGTTGGTGTTCTTCCGCTTCATCCAGGGTTTGGGTGGTGGTGCATTGCTGGTAACTTCGCAAACTATTATTACCGAAGTTTACCCGCCCGAAAAAAGAGGTATGGCCCAGGCATTGTATGGCATGGGTGTGATCGTTGGTCCTACACTGGGTCCTCCTCTGGGCGGTTATATTGTCGATAATTATTCGTGGCCCTACATTTTCTACATCAACATTCCCATTGGTGTGATTGCTACGCTGCTGACGATGTCGTATGTGAAGAGCCCCAACTACGGTGGCAAGAAATCGCTGGCCGATGTGGATTGGCTGGGCATTTTGTTCCTGGTCATGGCCGTGGGTGCGCTTCAATTTGTATTGGAAAAAGGACAAGAGCACGACTGGTTTGAGTATGCGTGGATTGTGGTGTTGTCGGTGGTTGCCTTCCTTGGTGTATACCTGTTCGTCTGGCGAGAGCTTGTTGTGAAAGACCCCGTGGTAGACTTGCGGGTGTTGAAAGATAAGAATCTCGCAATCGGCACCGTGCTGTCGTTCATCTTGGGTTTTGGGTTATACGGATCTACGTTTGTGATCCCGCTCTTCACCCAGAATGCTTTGGGATGGACGGCTTTGCAATCGGGTTTGATGCTCGTACCGAGTTCCGTGGCCACCGGTTTGATGATGCCCATTGTAGGCCGCGCCATTCAAAAGGATATTCCACACAAGTACCTCATCGCATTAGGTTTCTCCGTGTTCTTCGGGTATAGTTTGTGGGCGTATACGATCATCACACCGTTCACCGGCGAAAGCGATTTCTTCTGGCTGCTGATGACGCGCGGGATTGGGTTGGGCTTCTTGTTTGTTCCTACTACGACCCTTGCGCTTTCTTCTCTAAAAGGAAAAGAGATTGGACAGGGTGCAGCATTCACAGGTATGGTACGCCAGTTGGGAGGATCGTTTGGCATTGCCTTGATCAGTACTTACATCAGCCGCCAAACCGTGCAGCACCGTGCCAACCTCGTGGCCAACGTGACAGAGTACAGCACAAATGTTCAGCAACGTCTCGCCGGACTGAAGGCAAGCTTCATGGCCAGCGGAAGCGGCGCGGAGCAGGCCAGCTTGCAGGCACACAAAGTCATCGACGGTATGGTGACAAGGCAAGCCGCTTTGCTTACCTATATGGATGTGTTCCTGGGAATCGGGGTGTTCTTCCTGATCTGCGTGCCGTTGGTTTTGATGTTAAAGCCGGCGAAGAACAAAGTAGATATGAGCAACGTTGGGCATTAAGCCATTTCAATAGTTTACAGAAAAGAAGGCGCACGATAACTCGTGCGCCTTCTTATTTTATGAGTACATCATACTTTCGCATGAATGCCCTCCTGAAGTTCCTCCAAAAGTTTTTGGTTAAAGGCTTCTAGGTCTGCCGGCGAGCGGCTGGTAACCAAACCGTTGTCCACGACCACTTCTTTGTCGGTCCAGTTTGCGCCGGCGTTGATCAAATCGGTCTTGATGGATTTGTACGACGTCATCTCACGACCATCCACCACGCCCGCTTCGATGAGCGACTGTGGACCGTGACAAATAGCGGCCACGGGTTTTCCGGCTTCAAAGAAATCCTGGATGAAGCGCACCGCTTCTTTGTTGGTGCGCAGCTTGTCGGGGTTGATCACGCCGCCGGGCAAGACCAGGCCATCATAGTCGTCGGCCTTGGCTTCTGAAATGTGTCTGTCCACTTTCAGGGTGATGCCCCAATCCTTCTCATCCCAACCCCGCACTTCCTTGGGTTGGGGCGACACGATGTGCACCGTCACGCCCTTCGCTTCCATCGCTTCCTTCGGGCTTGTTAGCTCGGATTGCTCAAATCCGTTTTCCGTGAGGATCGCCACTTTCATTTTTTTCAGGTCTTCCATGATTGATATTATTTGGTGATACATGCACTAATTCCTTAGCCCGCGGACAACATTCATACCACGCTCAAAGCCTTTTTGGCGTGGTCCACAAGGCCCATGCCCTGGAAACTAGCACGGGAGGGCGGCAACAGGATGGGGAAATATTTGCCGTGAAACAGGCCGCGATTTTCAAATTAGGTTGGTCAATGCCCCGGAAAAGGCCCGCCCGAACGTACCGCGGGTGCACTTTTTCGGGAGCTAGTTACACGTTCGGTACGGGCGGGCCACGGGAGGCGCAAATTTTCGGCAAATGAAAACCTGTTGCACGACGATTCCTGCTACCTTTGGTACGTGAAGCTTCTCTATTTATTCCTGGCGCTCTACCTCACCATCCTGGTCGGCTACCCGTGTACCGATGCAGACGAGCGTGCGCATGGAGAAACGGCCCTTCACATCCAACACGCGCAACCCGGCGCTGACCAATGCTCGCCGTTTTGCATCTGCGCGTGCTGCGCCACCAGCGTGCAACTCACGACCAATGCCATTCTGCTAACCACTGCGCCCAATCACAATTCGAAATTCATTACGCCATACCTGGATAGACATCTTGTCCACAGTCAGACATCCATCTGGCAGCCACCCCGGCGTTCATAATCCATCCTTTTCTGGGCATTCCCGAACCCGTCTCTTCGTCGCGTGAGGAAGATGGCGGTGTAATCATTTTTTTCCCGGAACGGCTATGTGTATCCATGGCCATTTATTCCATATGCTAAGACTATGTTAGATAAGATCATTCATTTTTCCATTCACAACAAGTTCATCGTTGGCCTCTTTGTCATCGCGCTTATCGCGTGGGGAAGCTATTCGCTCACACAGCTTCCCATCGACGCCGTGCCAGACATCACCAACAACCAGGTACAGGTGTACACGGTTTCACCTTCCAATAGTGCAGAAGACATCGAGCGTTTTGTAACGTTCCCCATCGAGCAGACCATGGCCACTATCCCTGGCAAGGAAGAAATACGGTCGTTCTCCCGGTTTGGTCTTTCGGTGGTGACCATTGTTTTTCATGACAACATCGACGTGTATTGGGCACGTCAACAAGTGAGCGAGCGGCTCAATGAGGCGCTGACCCAGATCCCTCCCGGTATGGGCAAGCCCACGCTCGCGCCGGTAACGACGGGGCTAGGTGAGATCTTCCAATACATTTTACGGCGCGAGCCAGGCTACGACTCCGCCTATTCCCCCATGGAGTTGCGCACTTTGCAGGATTGGATCGTGCGCCGCCAATTGCTTGGCACAGAAGGCGTGGCCGACGTGAGCAGCTTCGGAGGGTATCTGAAACAATATGAAATTACGCTCAACCCCGAGCGCCTGCGCAGCATGAACATCAGTATGAACGATGTTTTCACGGCCCTCGAAAAGAACAACCAAAACATCGGTGGCGCTTATATCGACAAAAAACCGAACGCTTATTTTATCCACAGCGAAGGGCTTATCAAAAGCACGGAAGACATTGACAATATCGTGGTGAAGCGAGACATACATGGCATACCGGTACTGATCCGCAATGTGGCCGACGTCCATTTTGGTCACGCCACACGGTATGGCGCGATGACCCGCAACACCGAAGGCGAGGTGGTGGGTGGAATGGTGCTCATGCTCAAAGGCGCGAACTCCTCGCGCGTTATTGTCAATGTGAAAGAGCGCATCAAACAGATCCAGAAAAATCTACCGAAAGGTGTTACCATCGAGCCTTTCCTCGATCGCACCAAATTGGTGAACAACGCCATCAGCACGGTAACGCGAAACCTGGCGGAAGGTGCGCTCATTGTTATTCTCGTGCTGGTCTTGCTCCTGGGAAATTTGAGGGCTGGCCTCATCGTAGCATCGGTTATTCCGCTGGCGATGTTGTTCACGGTCTCTATGATGAATCTCTTTGGTGTCTCGGGAAATCTCATGAGCCTGGGCGCTATCGATTTTGGGTTGATCGTGGATGGGGCTGTCATTATCGTGGAAGCCACCATGCATCACCTGGGCATCCGCAACCTGACGCGCAGGCTTACGCAAGAAGAAATGGATCTTGAAGTATATCAGTCAGCATCGAAGATCCGGAACAGCGCAGCGTTTGGCGAGATCATCATTCTCATTGTGTATCTGCCCATCCTGGCCTTGGTTGGAACGGAGGGAAAAATGTTCAGGCCCATGGCCGAAACGGTTTCGTTCGCCATTTTGGGCGCATTCTTTCTTTCGCTTACCTACGTGCCGATGATGAGTGCGCAGTTTCTCAATAAGAACGTCGCCCCCAAGCGAACCATCTCCGACCGGATTATGAGCTTCTTTCATCGCCTGTACGATCCGGCTATTCGTTTCGTCATTCATCACAAAATGATCGTGGTGGCGAGCGCCGGTGCACTGTTCCTATTCAGCCTGTTCTTGTTCAATACCTTGGGCGCAGAATTTATACCTACCCTGGAAGAGGGCGACTTCGCCGTCGAGACCCGCATATTGACGGGCAGTAGTTTATTGAAGTCGATCGAAACGGCCACACAATCGTCGAAGGTGATCCTCGCAAATTTTCCGGAAGTCAAGGAAGTGGTAGCCAAGATCGGGTCATCCGAGATTCCCGTCGATCCGATGCCCGTGGAATCTTTTGACCTGATTGTCATTTTGAAAGACAAATCCGAATGGACCAGCGCCGAGAATCGCGAAGCATTAGCCGAAAAAATGCAAGCAAAATTGGAACAACACGTACCGGGCGCCACCTACGGTTTTCAGCAGCCCATTCAAATGCGCTTCAACGAATTGGCTACCGGCGCGCGTCAAGATGTTGTTGTAAAAATTTACGGCGAAGACATGAGCCAACTCTCTGCCTACGCAGACCAGGTTGGCGCTATTGCCAGCAAAGTTAACGGTGCGCAAGACGTTTACGTAGAGCGCATGGCCGGCTTACCCCAGATCGTGGTGCATTTCGACCGCGCCAAACTGGCCCAGTTCGGGTTGAGCGTTGAGGAAGTGAACCGCGTCATCCGCGCAGGTTTTGCCGGGGAGGTTGCAGGGCTTGTGTTTGAACAGGAGCGACGCTTTGATTTAGTGGTGAGGTTGGATCAACAAAACCGCCAAAGCATCGATGATTTACGAACGCTTTACATCACGGCGTCCGACGGGCGCCAAGTGCCATTATCCCAACTGGCTTCGATCGAGATGGTGAGTGGGCCCAACCAAATCCAACGCGATGATGCCAAGCGACGCATTCTCGTTGGCTTCAATGTGCGGGGACGTGATGTTGAGAGCATCGTTACCGAGATGCAGAAGAAAATCGATCAGCAAATAAAATTTGCACCGGGCTATTATGTGACCTACGGCGGCACGTTCGAGAACCTGCAACAAGCGCGCACGCGGCTCAGCATCGCTGTGCCCATAGCACTCGCGTTGATCTTCCTGCTTTTATATTTCACGTTTCACTCGCTGGGCCAAAGCCTCCTCATCCTCAGCGCCATTCCCCTGTCGGCCATTGGCGGCATTTTCGCTTTGTGGATACGGGACATGCCCTTCAGTATTTCTGCGGGTATTGGCTTCATCGCCTTGTTTGGTGTATCGGTGCTCAATGGCATTGTGTTGCTGGCGGAGTTCAACCACTTGAAAAGTGAGGGCGTTAGCGATCTGAAAGAAATTGTTTTAAGGGGAACCACGGTGCGTTTGCGCCCGGTCATTATGACGGCGCTGGTAGCGTCGTTGGGATTTTTGCCGATGGCCCTGTCGCAAGGCAGCGGGGCGGAAGTGCAAAAACCTTTGGCTACAGTCGTGATCGGTGGCTTGATCAGCGCCACGTTGCTCACGCTGCTGGTGCTACCTTGTTTGTATATCTATTTGGAAAAACGAATAAACATGAAACCAATCGTCACCATCCTTCTCCTCCTGGCGTTGGCGTTGCCGGGAGTGTCTGTGGCGCAAACCCCAGCCCCGCTGTCGGTGGAGAACGCTGTTGCGCTGGCGTTGCAACGAAACCCTGCTGTGAAAGCCGCCACCTACGATGTGGAAGCCAGCAAGTTCATGAAGCAAACGTCTGGAGAGATCGGGAAGACCTCGGTGTTGGCCACGATCGGACAATACAACAGCATTGCCAAGAACGACAACAACATCACCGTCACGCAGACCATTCCCTTCCCTACTGTCTTTGGTGCAAGAAGCGCTGTGGGGAAAGCCCAGGTCGAACGCCGCGAGATCGTGAAAGCTACCACCGAAAATGAATTGGCTTATGAAGTGAAGTCTACGTGGTATCAACTGGCCTATCTGAAAAAACTGAACCGTTGGCTTCAGCAACAGGACAGCACGTTCACCGCCTTTGCAAAAGCTGCTGCCGCCAAGCAACGCGTGGGGGAAACCAACCTCCTGGAAAAAACGACAGCCGAAGCCAGCGCGCAGCAATTCCACACCACCTTGCGTCAGAATGAAGCAGACATTCTCATTTTTCAAAAACGCCTGCAGACGCTGTTGTTTGCCGACCAGCCGGTAGACATTCAATCGGATCAACTGGTGCCACGCGATTTCACTCCCGGCGACAGCGCGAGCATTGCCATGAACCCCGTCCTGCGACTGTACCGCCAGGACATCGCCGTTACGGAAAAAGAAAAATCGCTCGAAAAAAATCATCTTCTCCCCGACCTCACCTTTGGCTACTTCAACCAAACGCTGATCAGCACACCCTTGAATGTGACCAACACGGAATTGGCCACCTCGGCCAATCGCTTTCAGGGCTTTCAGGTAGGGTTGAGCATTCCTCTCTGGTTTCACCCCCAGACCAGCCGGATCAAGGCCGCGGAGATGACAAGGCTTTCGGCGGAGAGCCGCTATGAGCAAACGAAAAAAAATACGGAAAGTCAGTATGCCATATTGCTACAAGAGTGGGAGAAATACCGGGCATCGCTCAACTACTATCAGCAAAGCGCACTCCCACAAGCAGCACTCATCCTAAGCCACGCCGCCAAAGCCTACCGCAGTGGCGACATTGGCTACGTGGAGTATCTGCAGGGGCTCAACACCGCCACGGCGCTCCAGGTGGGCTACCTGGAAACTTTAAACAACTACAATCAAAGCGTGCTGCGCATCGAATTCATTCAAGGTCAATTGTAATCCTAAAGACATATGTTCAAGAGCTCAAATTTTATACGATACACTTTTCCGATGGTCATGCTGGCTGCCTTATCGGCATGTCAAAAATCAAAACCAGAGGAGACACCAAAAGTTGAAGAAACTGCCGTGCATGCCGATGCCGTAGAATTTACGACCGACCAGTTTGCTACGGCAGGCATTCAGTGGGGAAAGATTGAACCGAGAGCGCTTAGCGGCGCGGTTACGGTGAACGGTATGTTGGACGTGCCGCCGCAAAATCTCGTGAGCATCTCCGCGCCGTTGGGAGGCTTTCTTAAATCTACCGACCTGTTACAAGGAAAAGCCGTTCGCAAGGGCGAAGTGGTGGCAGTGATGGAAAGCACCGAATACATTCAGCTACAGCAAGATTACCTGGAACAAAAAAGCCAACTGGATTTTCTGCAGGCAGAGTTCAAGCGCCAGGAAGAATTGGCCAAAGAAAATGTGAACGCAACGAAAACGCTGCAACAATCCAAGGCTTCCTACTTAGGCATACTAGCGAAAGTGAACGGGTTGCGTGGGAAACTCCAACTCATCAACATCAACCCCGATCAATTGGAGAAGACCTCGGAGATCCACCAGACCATTCCGTTGTACTCACCGATCAGCGGTTTTGTGACCGAGGTGAATGCCAACATCGGCATGTATGTCACGCCCACCCACGCCATTTTCAAGATCGTGGACACCGAGCACCTGCACGCTGAACTCACGGTGTTTGAGAAGGATGTGCTCAAACTTAAGATCGGGCAAAAAGTAAGGTTTGTGCTGGCCAATGAAACCCGGGAGCGCACGGCCACCGTCCACCTCATCGGCCGCGAGATCAGCGAACAGCGCACCGTGCGCGTGCACTGTCATCTCGACAACGAAGACACCAACCTGCTGCCGGGCATGTACCTGACCGCCCAGGTGGAGACCGGCAACCGCGAAACCCCAACGCTGCCCGACGAAGCCATCGTGGCCTTTGAAGGAAAGAAATACATTTTCACTACCCCCGAAGGAGCAGGCGAGAACGGCCGCAAGTTTAAATTGATCGAGGTAAAAACCGGCGTTCACGAAAACGGATTTACGGAAGTGATCACACCGCAGGAGTTTTCTCCAAACGCAGCCGTTGTCGTCAAGGGCGCCTATGATATCCTAGGCAAAATGAAGAACAGCGAGGAAGGCGAGGAGCATTAGGGAAAAAAGTCTACTATGAAGTAGTGAAGTTCTGGCGGACTGTATATTTTCGTTCAACCAATAATTTAGTTGCGATCATGATGATGGAACAAACCATGCGCTGGTACGGACCCAACGATCCGGTCAGTCTCGCCGATATTCGTCAAGCCGGGTGCACCGGTGTTGTCACGGCCTTGCATCACATTCCCGTGGGCGATGTGTGGACCACCGAGGAGATCAATCTTCGCAAAGCCATGATCGAAAAAGCTGGGCTGGGCTGGACGGTTGTGGAGAGCCTGCCCGTCCACGAAGACATCAAGCGTCAAACGGGCGACTACTTGCGGTACATCGAACAATACAAAGAGAGCCTTCGCAACACGGGCCAGTGTGGATTGAAGGTGATCACTTATAATTTTATGCCCATCCTGGATTGGATGCGCACCGACATTTCGTATACCCTCCCCGATGGCAGCAAAGCGCTCTATTTCGAGCGGGCTGCCTTTATTGCCTTCGATCTCTTTTTGCTGAAGCGTCCCGGAGCGGAGAAAGACTACACCGCTGCCGAACAACAATCGGCACGCGAGCGCTTCGACAGTATGAATGATGCGGAGCGCCAAAAATTATTTCGCAATACCATGCTGGGGCTTCCCGGCAGCGATGTTCCGTTCACACCGCAGGAAATATTGGAGGCTCTGAAAAAATATGAAGGCATCAACGCAGCCAAATTAAAGGAAAATCTTTTCCATTTTCTCCAGAATATTATCCCCGTCGCGGCGGAGGCCGGTGTGAAGATGGCTATTCATCCAGACGATCCTCCCTACCCCATCCTGGGTTTGCCCCGTGTTGTGAGCACGGAAAAAGATGCGACCGAGATCATTCAAGCTGCACCATCGCCGGCCAACGGTCTTTGCTTTTGCACGGGTTCCTATGGCGCCCGCGCCGACAACGACCTACCGGGAATGATTCAACGCTTAGGCGATCACATTCATTTCCTCCACCTGCGCAGCACCCAACGCGATGCGCAAGGAAATTTCTACGAAGCCAACCACCTGGAAGGCGATGCCAACATGCCCGCAGTGGTACACGAGATCGTGCGCCTGATGCAACGACGCAAAACGTCCATCCCGATGCGACCCGACCACGGCCACCAAATGCTGGACGACCTGAAGAAAACGACCTACCCAGGCTATTCAGCTATCGGGCGGTTGAGAGGACTGGCGGAGTTGCGAGGACTGGAGCTCGGTATCCGTCGTTCGATCGAAGGATAAAAGGCGAGCCATCCATCAACTTTTAATTCAATCGTTTGCTTTAGTCGGATTCGGTTTTCAATTTTAGTTCGAAAACCAACTGACGCGTCCATGCAAAAAGATAGTAGTTCTGTAAATGTCAACGCCGCCGGCGTGGCAAAAAATACGTATGACGCTATTGTCATCGGTTCGGGGATCAGTGGTGGATGGGCCGCGAAAGAACTTTGCGAACAAGGATTGAAAACGCTGGTCTTGGAGCGCGGCCGAAATGTAGAGCACCTGAAAGATTATCCCACTGCCACAAAAGCACCCTGGGAACTTGAACATCGCGGGCGAATGCCCCGGAAGTTTCTGGAAGAAAATCCGCTCATCAGTAAGGCCGCGGGCTTCGGCGAAGAGTCCGCACACTTTTTTATCAAAGACAAGGATCATCCCTACGTACAAGAAAAACCTTTCGATTGGATCCGCGGCTACCAGGTCGGCGGCAAGTCGCTCACCTGGGGACGCGCCACACAGCGGTGGAGCAATTTTGAATTCACGGCACCCGACCGGTTCGGCTATGGCTTGGACTGGCCCATCCGTTATAACGATGTGGCGCCGTGGTATTCGCATGTTGAAAAATTTATCGGCATCTGCGGAAACAAAGACGGCATCGAAGCCATGCCCGACGGCGAGTTCCTTCCTCCCTTTGAGTTCAACTGCGTGGAGTCCCATCTTCAGAAAAAAATCAAAGAACACTATAAGGATCGCCATCTCGTACATGCCCGCTGGGCACACCTGACGCAACCGACAGAACTTCATTTGAAGCAAGGAAGAGGAAAATGCCAAGCGCGTAACATGTGTATGCGAGGGTGTCCGTATGGCGGCTATTTCAGTTCCGTCTCATCCACACTGCCGTGGGCGCATAAGACCGGAAACCTCACGGTCCGCCCTTTCTCCGTTGTGCACTCTATTATATATGACGAACAAAAAGGAAAGGCCACCGGCGTGCGCGTCATCGACGCAAACACGCAGGAGTCCACTGAATATTTTGCCCGTGTCATTTTTGTGAATGGTTCGGCGTTGAATAGTACGCTGGTGTTACTCAATTCCAAGAGCAATCGCTTCCCCAACGGGCTCGGCAACGACAGCGGTGTGCTTGGGAAGTATGTGGCCTTCCATCTTTATCGCGGAAGCGTATCGGCTTCGATCGAAGGTTTTCAAGATCGCTATACTTACGGACGAAATCCAACGGAGCCTATACTAGCCAATTATCGAAATCTTCATAAGCAGGACACCGACTATTTTGGTGGCTTCACCACATTCGTGGGCGCTTACCGGCCGCGGGGTGCAGAAGATGCCGGGGAAACAGAATTGGGTGCTCCTTTCAAAAGCGCGCTATCTAAACCGGGTGGCTGGCGCACCTACATGTACATGCAAGGTGAGACTATCCCGAAAGCCTCGAACCATGTGCGGCTCAGTGATACAGAAAAAGATCAGTGGGGTGTTCCGCTTCTCGTTACGTCCGTAGGATACGACGACAACGACGAAAAGATGATCAAAGACTTTCTTACACAAAGCAGTGAGATGCTCGCGAAAGCGGGATGTCTTGACATCAGCCCCTACGACACACACCAGGCACCGGGCCTGGACATTCACGAGATGGGTGGTGCCCGCATGGGGCGCGATCCAAAGACATCGATCCTCAACGGGTGGAACCAGGTGCATCAGTGCAAAAATGTTTTCGTAACCGATGGCGCGTGCATGACCAGCACCGGCAACCAAAGCCCTTCGATCTTATACATGGCCCTGACGGCGCGGGCCGCAAACCACGCTGTAGAAGAAATGAAACGCAAAAACCTCTGATCATGAACCGAAGAGAAGCCTTGGCCGCAACGGCCCGTGTATTGGGTGGTAGCATAGTAGGCGCACAGATTTTTCTGACAGCCTGCAAAACACCGGAAAAACAACATGAACCTTTCTCCCCCGACGACATTGCCTTCCTCGATGCTGTCGGTGAAGTGATCATTCCCACAACAACGGATTCGCCCGGAGCAAAAGCTGCACGCATCGGCGATTTCATGCGCGTGATCGTTACGGATTGCTACAGCGATGCCGAACACAAAATTTTTGTCGACGGCATGGCCACGCTAAAAGCATTGAGCCAAAAGAAATATGATAAGGACTTTATCAAACTTTCCGGGGAAGAGCAAAACACATTGCTGTCGGACGTGAACAAAGAAGCAAAAGCCTATGCCAGCACCAAGCGGGAGGCAGATCCTGAACATTATTTCACATTGATAAAACAGCTCACCACCTGGGGATATTTCACCTCCGAGCCCGGTGCCACGAAAGCACTGAATTATCTTCCTGTGCCCGGCCGCTTCGAAGGCTGTGTGCCGTATACGGAGGGTGAAAAAGCGTGGGCGCTTTAAGCACCGAATTCATAAAAAAATAAAACCACCTTACATCGCATGCAACGTACAAAAGTAGCCATCCTTGGCGCAGGATTCATCACCGACATTCACGTAGAAAGCTATCACCGCTTCATACCCGAAGCCGAAGTGGTGGCCGTTTATGCCCGCAATAAAGACAAGGCCAAGGCCTTCGCCGAAAAATATCACATCCCCCAATGGTTCGACAATGTGGACGAGCTCCTGCAAAAATCAGGCTGCGAAGTGGTCGACATTTGTCTGCCCAACTTTCTGCATGCCGAAACAACATTGAAAGCAGCCAAGGCCGGCAAACATGTCATCATCGAAAAACCGTTGGCCGTTACTTTGGAAGAAGCCGACGCCATGATCGATGCGTGCAAGAAAGCCAACGTGAAACTGATGTATGCGGAGGAATTGTGCTTCGCTCCAAAATATGAACGCGTGCGCCACCTGGTGAAAGAAGGCGCCGTAGGCAAAGTCTATATGCTGAAGCAAGCCGAGAAACATTCCGGACCCCATGGCGACTGGTTCTATGACATCAAGCAAGCCGGCGGCGGTGTGCTCATGGACATGGGCTGTCACGCTTTCGGCTGGTTTTTCTGGATGCTGAATAACGCCAAAGTAAAATCCGTATCCGCCAGCATGGCTACCGTGTTGCACGGGGGCCGTACGCAAGGCGAAGACAACTCGGTCGTGATCGTAGAATTTGAAAATGGTGTTACCGCCGTAGCCGAAAACAGTTGGGCAAAGCACGGGGGCATGGACGATAAAAGCGAAGTCTATGGCACCGAAGGTGTGATCTATGCCGACCTCTTCCTTGGCAACGCCGCGTTGGCCTATAGCAAGAACGGCTACGGCTATGCCATGGAAAAAGCCGACACCACAGCGGGTTGGAGCTTTCCCATTTTCGAGGAAGTGTTCAACCAAGGTTATCCGCATGAGCTGAAGCACTTCATCGAATGTGTTCAGCAAAATAAAGAACCTCTCGGCACCGGGGAATTGGGTCGCGCTGTATTGGAAGTGATCTATGCTGCCTATGCCGCCGCAGGGCAAGGCAAAAAGATAAGCCTGCCCTTTCACGCCAAGGTGGACAAGCCCATCGATCTGTGGCTGAAACCCTAAATGCTGGCGAGATCAGCTTTGTCCAGATCAACGTCTGACGAAAGAATTCCTTAACCAAAAAATACCCCCATGCGAATCTTTGTACTCCTGTTTTTATTTTCGTTATCGATCGGCGCGCAGGCGCAACAGAAGACCGTTGCCGAACGGTTAGGCTATCCAAAAAACACCAAGCTCCTCATTATCCACGCCGACGACCTCGGTGTTTCGCACAGCGAGAACGAGGCCTCGATCCAGGCGTTGGAAAAAGGCGCGGTGAATTCGGGGAGCATCATGGTGCCTTGCCCGTGGTTCCCGGAAATTGCGGCCTATGCCACTGCGCATCCCAATGCAGACCTTGGTTTGCACCTTACGCTGACCGCCGAGTGGGATCCTTATAAATGGGGCCCGGTGTTGCACCAGCAGGCCAAGAGCCTCACCACGCAAAAAGGTTTTCTGCCGGCGTCCGTCGAAGAGTTAGCAAAAATGGCGAGTCTCCAGGATGTGGAACAGGAGTTGCATGCGCAGGTAGAGCGGGCCAAACAATTTGGAGTAGACCCAACACACCTCGACACCCACATGGGCAGTGTGCTGGCCAGCCTGGATTTCTTAAAGACCTATATCAAGTTGGGGCACGAGTATAAAGTGCCTGTGCTCCTGAATCGAGATATCGTAAATATGTTTGGCGCTGCCAATTTCAATGGACTGCTCACCGACAAGGATGTTATGCTCGACAAGATCGTGATGGCCACGCCTGCCGACTATGCAAAGGGCATGAAAAATTTTTACGCGGGCGCGCTCACTTCCCTTCAACCGGGTTTAAACTGCATCCTCCTGCACGCCGCGTACGACAATACAGAGATGCAGGCCGTCACCATCGGGCACCCGGACTTCGGCGCCGCCTGGAGGCAGGCTGATTTTGATTTTTTTAGCAGCGCCGATTGCAAGAAGTTGTTAAAGGACAATGCCATTCAATTGGTCACGTGGAAAGAGATTCGAGATAAATTGCTCCGATAAAAAAAGCCCCGGTTCCTGCCGGGGCTTTTTGTTTGATTAAAACGCGCGAATGCAAAGTCAGTACTTGTACTTTTTGCGATAGTTCTTGGCCTCGCGGGTGATCTTGCCGAATTGTTTGTTCAGTCGTTTTTTTACCTCGGCGTCGATCTCGAAACGGCGTTGTTCTTTTTTCAGCTTCACATAGCTTTCGTAGACCTCGGATGGAAGTGTTCCGTTGTGAAGCGCTTCGATCACAGCACATCCCAGTTCATCCACATGCTGGCAGTCGTTGAAACGGCACTGCGCCGCGAACCGCTGAATGACTGGGAAAAGGTCCCCGGATGCAACATCTTCGTCGCCGGTGAGACCAAACTCGCGCATGCCGGGCGTGTCGATGAGCAAACTTTCTTGGGGGAGCAGAAAAAGATCGCGCGTCGTCGTCGTGTGCTTGCCTTTATGGTTGGCTTCGCTGGTAGCGTTGATGGTTTGGGTGGCGGTGTTCATCAGCGCATTGAGGAGCGAGCTTTTCCCCACACCACTGGAACCGATCATTACATACGTACAGCCCGGTTGCAACAGGTTTTGTCTTAGCGCATCCAACCCCATCCCGGTGTAGGTGCTGCACACTTGCACAACACAAGGACGCTGCAATTTTTCAACGGCGTCAACATACGCAGCCGGGTCAGGCACAAGGTCGGCCTTATTAAGCACCACGATCGACGCAATGCCACAGGCGGCCAACTGCACCAGGTAACGCTCCAGGCGCATGATGTTGAACTCGCGGTCGAGACCCTGCACGATCAAGGCGGCATCAATGTTTGTGGCCAGGATCTGCTTTTGGGTGGGCGCGCCTGGGTTTCTGCGGGCCAACGCGTTCTTGCGCGGAAGCACATCAATGATATAGCCCATCGTGTCGTAGGCCATGAGCGAAACCCAGTCCCCTACTTTTGGAAGCTCGGTATTCTCGGCGATGTAGAGCAACTTTCCGGAGAGCTCGGTCTCGAGTTCGCCGTTTTCGGTTTGGGCATAATATTTAAATCCTTTGATGCTGACGATACGGCCCAGGATAAGACCGTTCATTTCTATGGGTTGGGGATGTGACGAGCGATAGGCTTGCCAGCCATACTGATCCAATGATGTCATGGTATAAAAAAGTTTAGCAGACCACCCTAAACCAAAAAGGCAAAGGCGATCCGGCAATGGAAAATGGAAATAAAAGGGATGTTTAGAATCCGGGCGACAGGCAAAAGACGATCACAAAAAAATGCGACGTGCCTGTCGTTAGGCCACCATTATTCCGGCAGTTGCGGGGCGATATGTAGAAACCATGATTTTCATAGGCTCACCAAAAATAGAAAAAATCAAAGAAATAGCCATAGTCCGGAATTGGACGCCGTTGCACATAACCGGTCGATCGATCCCTTAGCATACGGGATTTTATGGATTAGGATGAGATTTGGGCGTTGGTACGTAAATTGGGTAACGCAAACCGCTAACCCAATGCCATGTTAAAAAATTACTTTATCACCTCCTTCCGGAGCCTGCTCAAGAATAAAAACTACAGCCTCATCAATATCGGGGGGTTGACTTTGGGCATCACCTGCGTCTTTTTGATCCTGCAATACCTCCGCACCGAACTAGCCTATGACCGGTACCACACCGGTTCGGAAAATATTTACCGCGTAGTTTGGGAAAGCAGTGATCCTCAGACACGCACTCCCCACCCCATGGCGCAGGCTATGATAAGCGACTTTCCGGAAGTAGAGAGCGCGGTCAGCCTAACCCCGCTCTGGGGGCCCGGCCTAACCCGGAGGACGTTCTCTTTCCGGAACACGGAAAAAGATATTCAGTACGAGGAGCGCGAAGTGCTGGCCGTGGACAGCACGTTCTTCAAAGTATTTTCATTTTCACTGACCAAAGGCGATCCCAACAAAGCATTGAAACGGACCGACGGTGTGCTGATCTCCGAATCGGCTGCCAAAAGATATTTCGGCAACGACGATCCGATGGGCAAATTGCTCTCGGTAAATGACGAGCGTAACACCATCGCGGTGATCGGTGTGTTCAAAGATGTGCCTGCACTATCGCATTTCCACGCTGACATCCTGGTGCCGTATGTTCGCGAAAAAGCGGGTGATCCGGACAGTGAGTATTATACCTGGAAGGATTTCGGTCACTACAACTACGTCCGCCTGAAACCCGGAACAGACGCAAAAGCCCTTGAAGCCAAGCTCCTCCCCTGGGTAAAAAAATACGAGGACTGGTCGGCTGAAACTTTCCGGTATCTCGAAGAGAACCATTACAAGTTCCGGCTGCAACCTATCACTGACATTCACTTGCGTTCGAACCTGCGGTGGGAACTCGAGCCCAACGGCAACATCGAGTATGTGTACATGATGAGCGCAGCGGCCATCCTGATCCTGGTTATTGCCTGTATCAATTTTGTAAACCTCAGCACCGCACAATCGTCGGGACGAGCCAAGGAAATTGGCATCCGCAAATCGCTGGGGGCTTTTCGCGGGCAGCTGATGACGCAATTCACAGGGGAATCTGTGTTGGTGGCGTTGGTGGCTACTGTGCTTTCGCTGGTGATCATCGAATTGATGTCGCCGTTGTTCAGTTTTGCCACGCATCAGCAAATGCATCTTACCGGATACTCCGTCGCGGCCCTTTTAACGCTTGGGCTAATGGCCGGATTGCTGGCGGGATTCTATCCTTCGGTCTTTCTTTCGGGAGTGAAGCCTGCTTCGGTTTTGAAAGGCAAATTGTTGCAAAGCCCTGGCGGCGCAAGGTTGCGAAATGGATTCACTGTGTTTCAGTTTAGCGCCTCCATGATCCTGATCTGCGTGAGCACCATCATCTATAAACAGTTGAACGCCGTGGAACACCGCTCCCTCGGTTTCAACAAAGAAGCCGTCGTCGTCATCCCGATAAAAAATCGCGGCGCCCTTCGCGGACACCAGGATGAGTTGCACACGGAGCTCAGCAAAGTGAAAGGCGTCATGGAAGTGTCGGCAGCCTCCAATATTCCGGGCCGCTCGTTCAACCAGCAAAACGTGCACACGGTTGCCGATCCGGACCACGACGTCGACATGTCGGAAATTGACGTGAGCTATGACCTGCTGAAAGTGCTCGACATTCCGCTCGCCGACGGCCGCGACTTCCTCCGCGAAAATCCCGCCGACGTCGAAGGCTTCCTGCTGAACGAGACCGCCGCCCGGAGTCTCAACCTAAATCAGCCCGTCGGGAAGGAAATCATATTGGACCGCGATGGCGATCTGCAAAAAGGGGCCATCCTCGGCATTGTAAAAGATTTTCACTTTCAATCCCTACACCAGGCCGTGCAACCGCTCATTTTCACCGTGCGCAACGCCAACTTCAACTACGTGCTGATAAAATTGAACACCACTGATTTTGACGCCACGCTGAAGGATATCACGGCCACCTGGAAAAAGTTCGACAACCGTTTCGGGTTCGAGTTCTCGTTCTTATCCGACACCCTCAACGAACAATATGCCGAAGAACAAAAGATCGCCAATGTGCTGCTCGTATTTTCGGTGGTGGCCATTCTCATCGCTTGCCTGGGTCTGCTGGGTATCGCCGCCCTTACCTTCCAGAACCGCACAAAGGAAGTGAGCGTGCGCAAAGTACTAGGCGCAAGCTTTGCCGACCTGGTATTCATCTTATTGAAGGACTTTACCAAGCTGGTGCTGTTCGCCATCGTGTTGGCCACGCCGGTGGCCTGGTGGTTGATGAACGAATGGTTGCAGAATTTCACCTACCGGGTAGATGTGAATCCGTTCATCTTTGCCGGCGCCGGGTTGGCCCTCGTTGGCCTGGCGTGGGGCACCCTCAGCGCACTGACGTTGAAAATGGCCCGCGTCAATCCCGCGACCACGCTGAAAAACGAATAGTCCGCCCTTTCCAATTTTCGTTACGGTCTCCTGGTTTTTCCGAAAGCCGAAAAGCTTTCGGAATTATCCATAAGTTTGTATACTAATTATTAGTGTTATGAACGACGACCAGTACAGCTCGTATTCCTTCCTGTTGGACCGCACGGCGAAGCGCGTAAAGCAATATGCCCAGCAGCGCTTCACCGAACTGGGATTCAATGTCACCGTAGACCAATGGATCGTATTGAAACATCTGTATGAACACGACAGCATGAAACAAAACGAGCTGGCCGAGTTCCTGTTCAAAGACAATCCCACCCTCACCCGCATCATCGATCTGCTTTGCGACAAAGGCCTCACCGTACGCAATGTGCATCCCACGGACCGGCGCAGTTTCGTGGTGAGCCTGACCAAGGAAGGCACCAAAAAAGTAGAGCAGCTGAGCCCCAAAATAAAAGGCATTCGCCTCAAGGCCTGGGAAGGTCTCTCCGAGCGCGACTTCACTCAATTCAAGCGCATCCTGGATACGATCTATAAGAATTTGGGCTAAAAAAGGCCTTTTTCCGAAACTTATTCGTGTAGAAATAGTTGTTATACTAATAGTTATTACACTACATTTACACGTATACCAACATAAAACGCTATGATCCAGACAGACATTTGCATTATCGGGGCCGGGCCGGTGGGCCTGTTTGCCGTTTTCGAAGCCGGGCTTTTGAAAATGCGTTGTCACCTGATCGACGCGTTGCCGCAGATCGGTGGACAGCTCTCGGAGATCTATCCCAAGAAACCGATCTACGACATCCCCGGGTTTCCTGAAGTGAACGCGCAAACGCTGGTGGACAACCTCCGTCAGCAGATCGCACCCTTCAAACCCACCTTCACCCTGGGCGAACGCGTGGATGGCCTGACCCGTTCGGAAGACGGCAGCTTCATCGTCACGACGGTCGACGGCACGCAGGTGAAAAGCAAAGTAGTGGTGATCGCCGCGGGTTTAGGGAGCTTCGAGCCGCGCAAGCCCGAGTTGCAAAACCTGGAGCGTTTTGAGGGCCGTGGTGTTACCTATATGGTGAAGGACCCCGAAGCATTTCGCCAACGCAAGCTCGTGATTGCCGGCGGCGGCGACTCGGCCCTGGACTGGACCATCTATCTCTCCGCGATCGCCGAGCGCGTCACCCTCATCCATCGCAACGAATCATTTCGCGGTGCACCCGACTCTGCGGAGAAAGTGATGAAGCTCGCTGAAGAAGGCAAGATCGATTTGTTGCTCAGCGCCAACCTGCAAGCGGTGAATGGCAACGGCGTGGTGAAGAGTGTGTCGGTGGTGGACAAGCAGAAAGTCGTGAAGGAAATTGAAACCGATTTTCTCATCCCGCTCTTCGGTCTGAGTCCTAAGCTGGGACCCATTGCCGACTGGGGATTGAACCTCGACAAGAGTGCCATTGAAGTGAACACCGTGGATTATTCCACCAACGTAGAAGGCATCTTTGCCATTGGCGACATCAACACGTATCCCGGGAAATTGAAGCTCATCCTTTGCGGCTTTCACGAAGCGGCGTTGATGGCACAGCGCGCGTTCGAGTTTGTGTATCCCAGTCAGAAGCTCAGCTTTAAATACACCACCGTCAACGGCGTGAATGCTTTTTGATCCTTTGAAATAAACCTGCGGCAAGACCATGATAACGTTCTCCGTCGAAGACCACACCGGCCAGGTGCAGACCCTGGAACTCCCGGGCGACATCAACCTAAGCCTGATGGAAGTATTGAAAGCTTCCGACTATCCCATCGCCGCCACGTGCGGGGGCATGGCCTTGTGCGCCACGTGTCATCTCGAAGTGCTGTCGGGTGGCGACCGGCTGCCGGCACCCGGCGATGCCGAGCTCGACATGCTGGACACGTTACCCAATGCCACGGCGCAAAGCCGGCTGGCGTGCCAGATCCGGCTGAGCGAAAACCTCCAGGGCGCCTGCTTTGCCCTGAAGGCTCCGGCGCTGGTTTAGGGTGAAAACACGCCGACGTAAAGGCCATCCCAACCCTGCGGATAGAGCCGCCGGGTTGGAGACGAACACGCACACACTGGCGCTTGACCTGATCCTATTCGTTTCCACACAAACGTTACCGGTAAAATGCCAAATGGGGCATGACGCTTTGGATTTGGAAAATTTGTATTTTCATGCGTCACCCTAAATCTGTGTATTCCTCATGGCTCTTATTCTTCCAAAGCGCAGGCTCTTGGTTAAGCTCGTTCTCCTGGTCATCGTTCCTGTTCTGCTCCTCCTTTTGTTTGTCCTTGCCCTCGCGATATTTCCCACGCCCCCAGCCTCGGTTTGGGTTGGAGCTTTAGTGGCGACGTTGGGGTATGGATTGTTTGCCTTTCTTTTTCTAAGGGCATTCATCCTGCGGTTCGATAAAGTAGAGGAAGTGTCGAAGCTTTTGGCGGCGGGAAAACTGGATGAGCCGTTCCATCAAAATGGCCAGGACGAGTTCATGGCGATCACACAAGCGATCCACCACACCGGCGAAGGGCTAAAACACAAGACGACATTTGCCAATCACATCGGCGACGGAAACCTGCAAGCCACCTATGAACCTACCAGTGCCGATGATCAACTCGGTCACTCCTTGCTAAAAATAAAAGAGAGCCTCCTCGCCGTCAAAGACGAAGACCGGAAGCGCAACTGGACCACCGAAGGGCTGGCCCGCTTTGTGGAAGTGATGCGCACCGACAAAAGCCTGAGCGAACTCTGTCACGACATTCTCCGGAACCTGGTGGTGTTGTTGCGCGCCAACCAGGGCACCATTTTCATCATCACCACCACCGACACGGGCGACACCCTGCTGAACATGCAGGCCTGTTATGCCTTCGACCGCCGGAAATATCTCAGCAAAACCATCACGCCTGGCG
Organism: uncultured Chryseolinea sp.; assembly: GCA_966211885.1. Lineage (GTDB taxonomy): Bacteria > Bacteroidota > Bacteroidia > Cytophagales > Cyclobacteriaceae > Chryseolinea. The sequence continues at coordinate 3,687 of CBIHQM010000039.1, read as the reverse complement.
AAGGGCTGATCGGCCAAGTCTTCCTGGAAAAGCGGACCGCTTACCTGAAGAATGTACCCGACAATTTCATCCGCATCACCTCCGGTCTCGGCGACGCAAGCCCGCGTTTTGTTTTGATCGCGCCGCTAAAAATGAACGAAGACGTCGTCGGCGTCGTGGAGCTGGCTTCGTTCAAGGAATTTGAAAAACACGAGATTGCTTTCGTGGAGAAGATCGGTGAAACCATTGCCCACAACATCATCTCTTTTCGCACGGCGGAACATACGCGCAAACTTTTGCAGGATTCGCAGGAGCAGACCGAGCACATGCGCGCCCAGGAAGAAGAACTGCGCCAAAACCAGGAAGAGTTGCAAGCCACCCAGGAGGAGATCAGCCGCAAATACCACGAGCTGTTCCGCCAACTGACCAGCCTAAACCATCAATCCCGCTTCGACCAGCTCAAGTCCATCACCTCCACCAAGAAGCGCAACGTGGAGTATTATTTCGACATCATCCGGAGCCAGATCATCACCTTCTCGGAAAACAAAATGGTGATCGACGCCATGAACGCCTTTACCCACGCGTTCGATGCGTTGCCCCCTGAAAATCCGGCGCAGATGAAGGAAAGCGTGAAACACTACTATACCGGTGAGTTTATGCCGCGCTTGCTGGACAACACATCGCATGTGGAAAAGGTGGAGAACTATCTGCCGCCCGCCGGCATTGCCACGGTCCTCCAATACCTTTTCATCTCGTCCAACCCCCACCCTACGGGCCAGAAGTCGCTCATGATCACGTCGCGCGACAACAGCGACTATGGCCGGGTGCATGCCCTTTATCACCCCGTGATGCTCAGCTTCCTGGAGAAGTTTGGCTACTACGATATTTTTCTCATCGATCCCATCACGGGCAACATTGTGTACAGCGTTTTTAAGGAAGTGGACTTTGGCACCAGCCTGCTGACCGGCCGTTACCAGACCACAAACTTCGGACGCGTAGTGAAAGCGGCAATCGAAAGCACGGATAAAAATTTCGTGAAGCTGGTGGACTTCGAGCCATACGCTCCATCCTACCACGCGCCGGCATCGTTCATTGCCTGTCCGATCTATGACAACGACAAAAAAACAGGCATCCTCGTTTTCCAGATGCCCATCAACAAGATCAACCAAATCTTGACCGGCGACAATCACTGGCGCGAAGACGGTCTTGGTGAGAGCGGCGAGACCTACATGGTGGGCCCCGACCACAAGCTTCGCTCCATCTCCCGCGACCTCATTGAAAACAAACGGCACTACCTGGCCACACTCAAAGCCAGCGGCTACGACGAAAAGATCCTCCACCAGGTGGACCGGATGAACACCAGCATTTTGGTGGAGCAGCTCGACCTGGATTCCATTGATCTTGCGCTGAGCGGGCAGTCGGGTACGCGAATCGAAAAGAATGCTGCCGGTGAAGAATTACTCAATGCCTATGCGCCGTTGGCGATCCCGGATGTGCAATGGGCCATTCTTTCTTCCATGAAAGAAACGGAGGCATCGCAGCGGATCAATGAACTCCGGAAGCAAGGCTAAAATTCAGACCGCGCTCACCGCCGTGCCCAACGCCTGAAGCAACGCCAGGGCCTCTTCGAATTTTTCTTTTTGTTTTAAGGGAAAGTGGATGGTCATCCGGCATTGTTCGGCAAATTCCTGTTCTCCCATTTGAACTGTGAGATCTTTGATCAGCCGCATCACTTCGGGCGTTGCTGAATAGTCATACAGCAGCGTCACGGTTTCCATCACGTCTTTTTGAATGATCGTGCCGTGTTGCAGGGCATCGTCTGCGGCGGCTTTGTAGGCGGTGATCAGTCCACCCACGCCAAGCTTTATGCCACCGAAATAGCGCACCACCACAATGAGCACATCGGTTAGTCCTTTGGCGCGGATCTGTCCGAGAATGGGATCGCCGGCGGAGTGGTTGGGTTCTCCATCGTCGGCGGCACGGAAATGTTTTTGGTCCGGACCCAACATCCAGGCATAGCAGTGGTGGCGGGCATCGAAATATTCTTTGCGGAGGCTGTCCAGTCTTTCCTTGATCTCGGCGGCGGACGTCACCGGGTAGGCGAAAGCCAGGAATTTGCTTCCTTTTTCCTTATAGCTTCCCTGCGTGGGGGCCTGGAGGGTGTGATATGAAAAAACGGGCATGTAACCGGGACTGGAATTTTGCGTCAAAGAAAGAGAATTAAAAATTCCAGGCCAACCCGTGCAACCTTGGTCTGGGATGGTCAGTCTATACCAATAAGACATCCACACTTAAGACATATGAAAAAACAACTATTCCTCATCGCGCTGGCGCTCTTCATGCTGACCTCGTGGGCACAAGCGCAGACACGCGAAACCCGCAACGTGAGCACCTTCACTAAGATCGCTTTCCGCGTCCCCGGTAAGCTTTACCTGCGCCAGGGCAGCCCGCAAAAGGTAGAGATCGAAGGCAGGAAAGATGTGTTGGAAGAGATCGAAACCGACGTGGACGGCAACAAACTTGTGATCGGCAAGGAGGGCGAATGGAAGTTCTGGCGCTGGAAGGAAGGCGACGAAGTAAACGTATACATCACCGTAAAAGATATTGAAGGCATCAGCGTAGCCGGCTCCGGCGACGTGATCGCCGAAACCAAGATCATGGCCGGCGACCTCGACCTGAACGTGAGCGGCTCGGGCAACCTGCGCCTGGAAGCCGAAGCCACCGGCGACATTGAAAGCGACGTGAGCGGCAGCGGCGACATCAACCTGAAAGGCAAATGCCGCAGCTTTAACAGCGATGTGAGCGGTTCCGGAAAAGTAATCCTCGCCATCACGGTGAGCGGCACAGCCGACTTTGGTGTGACGGGCTCTGGCAAGATCGAAGCATCGGGCAGCGCCGGCAATGTGAAAACATCGATCAGCGGCTCGGGAAAAGTGCTGGCCTCCAACCTGGAAACCAGCAAGTGCGAAGTGCGGATCACCGGCTCGGGCGATGTTGAGATCAACGTGAAAGACGAACTGGACAGCAGTATCTCCGGCAGTGGCAGCGTAGGTTATAAAGGAAATCCCAGTCGCGTAAACAGCCACTCCTCCGGCAGTGGGCATGTGCACAAATGGTGATCGATTCATAACAGCATAAAAAATAAGCGGGCCAACACCCGCTTTTTTTATGACCGTTTACGGGTATTGTAATCTCAAAGGAGGAGTGTTATCTTCATAAGACCCTTAACCCTCTCTAATGTCTATGGAAACCTCCCTGCCGCTCCAACAAAAGGAGCGCATCTTCATGATTGACGCCCTGCGTGGCGTCGCTCTCTGTGGCATCCTGATCCTCAACATGCCGTTCTTCGCCCGCGCCTATCAACTGGATTTTGATTGGCGCGTACTCAATGAAACTTCTATGCGCAACATCGCTTCGTGGATGGTGACCGGCTTTGTGCTGGGTGGATCTTTCCGGGCCATGTTCTCGATGTTGTTTGGCGCCGGCGCGCTGCTCATCATTTCTCGACTGGAAAAACAGTCGGGCCTCGGGGCAGCCGATGTTTATTACCGGCGGCTTATCTGGCTGCTCGTGTTCGGATTTGTTAACGCCTATGTGTTGTTGTGGCCCGGTGATATTGTATAACACTATTCCATCTGCGGCTTGTTACTGTTACCGCTACGGAAAAGCTCCATCAAATTATTGTTGTACCTCTGCCTTTTCTTTGTC
>CBIHQM010000038.1:0-25860 GCA_966211885.1 uncultured Chryseolinea sp. | reverse complement strand
TAGAGCACGACCTTGCCAAGGTCGGGGTCGCGAGTTCGAGTCTCGTTTCCCGCTCAAAAGAATAGCCCCTTTCCGGATGGAAAGGGGATTATTTTTTCAGGAGGTTTGTAAAAAGATCTCCCTCGTTGTTAGCAAGAAATGCCCACAAGCAAGCCTGCCCGGGTGGTGAAATTGGTAGACACGCAGGACTTAAAATCCTGTGACCCTAAAAGGTCGTGCGGGTTCAAGTCCCGCCCTGGGTACTCAAAAGGAAAACCCCGTCGCCAGGTTTTCCCTTTATAAATTCCCTCACACTACATCAATTGTTTGCGGCCCATAGCCGCCTTGTGCATAACCCCTAAGCCCTCATCACTATGGATAAAATTCTCTGGGAAAAAATAGCAGCCTTCGACCTCGACGATCCCATCAGCGAATACGGATTTTCCACCCGCCTCGCAGCCGAAAATTTTTGGACGCAGGACTTCACGCGCAAGGCCATCCTGGAATATAAAAAATTTATGTACCTGGCCGGGACCTCCAGCTTCATGGTGTCGCCTTCAGAAATTGTGGACACGGTCTGGCATCAGCATCTCATCTTCACAAAATCGTATGCCGATCTGTGTGATCTGGTCGGGAAGGCCATTCAACACATTCCGTCCACACACAACCGGGAAGACTTCGAGAAATTTCAGCAAGCCAAAGAGCGAACAAAAAAATTGTATGCCGACACCTTCGGTCAGCAGCCGCGTGAAATATGGGAATATGCGGGCATGTATGAAGCGTTGCGACTACCAAAGGCCAAATATAAAATCAGGACCTTTGTGATTTTTGCCATGTTGGTGACGATCGTGTCGCTGATCCCTTTTTATTTTCTTTTGAAGCCGGTCTACATACACATCGACAATCCGTACTTCCTGATTGGTTATAGCATCCTGGCGATTGCTTCTGGCATCGGCCTGCATGAATTCAATAAATGGCGCCTCACAACCATTGTCAAGGGTTTCAAACGCTTCACTTTCATTCATCATCTCGACCCGATGGAGTTGGTGTATCTCAAGACGCAGAAGCTCGCCAACGTAGTCCATGGAAACGTGAGCCAACTGATTGACGAAAACATGATCGAGGTTGTCAAAACAGACAATGCTTTGAAACTGAATCCGGACGCGAAACCGGAAAATGTTGAACAGTATACTATTTTCGAAGAACTGAAAGATCGGGAGCAAAGAGAATACCCCTTACTACTACGAACGTTGACAAGCAAACCTGCCTTCAGCAACATTTCAAATTCGATGGACGCTTTCAAAAAGTATTTCTCAAAATCGACTGTCTTCGGGAAGCTTTTCTACCTCAACTTCGCTGTGTACGCCTTTTTGATCCTGTTGGGGTTTGCACGGCTCTCGACCGGATTGATGAGAGATAAGGAAGTCGCTAACCTGGTCATCGTTCTTTTTGTACTAACCTACGGTGCAGGCTATTACCTGGTGCGGTTAACAAAATTGGTTTGCATAAACACCATTCCCGCATTCTACGAAAACGAGATCCTGCCAACAAAAGAAAATCGCAAGGATTGGTCATGGCGTTTCTTTGTTTTGGGACCGGCAGTGTTGTCAACGACTTTTTTTCCGGTGGTGAAGGATTTTGATTCGGCCCTCAACAACGATTCATCCAGTTGGGACAGTTCCAGCAGTTCGTCTTGCGGGTCGAGTTGTGGAAGTTCCTGCAGCAGTTGTGGGGGATGTGGGGGAGACTAAATCGTCACTGAATCTCCTTCAAATCCTCATAACCCGACTCGCCTTTCACCCCGATCGACTTCACCACCCCAACACCTGGAGCGTAATATTTTTGCCCCACGATCCCCGTTTCCAGCAAGCTCCATTCCGCCGTTTGCAAGCAATTTTCAAATGCGCCATACGGCACGCTGACAGACGCGGAACTGCTGAGTACCTGGGCAACATCTTCAGCCTCACCTTTAAAGTACTCCTGTCTATACCACATGCTGACAAGGGGCTTTGCCAGCATAATAATCCCCGGCATGGCCCCTTTGACGCCCGCTTCCCACGATCCCTTCGTGCCCGTTACCTGACCGTTCTCAAAAGTTTGGGTGGCTTCGCCGAAGTACCACACATTGCCTTGTTTATCCTGGGCATACCAGTCGTACGTGTCTTCGACCAAACTACCATTCTCATAGGCCTGGTCATGCACCTCCACGCAAGTAACGCCCTGGATCATTTTGGTTTTGCTGGTATACGCCACCAGGATACGGGTGTCGCCACCCTCGTCGCTTTTGCCTTCATACACATAAGTTTTTTCCGGAATGAGTGGAAAGAACTCGTTCCCGACGATGTTGGTGGTTTCAAAATCATTGGGGTTGATCTTAACATCGTAAGGCGCATCCGCAGGATTTTCCGGTACCGGGTCTTCGTCTTTGCCGCAACACATCAACGCAATGAAAAGAAGTGCATAAAGGATCATATTTTTCATAAAGCAGTAAATTAAGGGTGAATGGAGAAACACTGACATCACGGGAGAAAACGAGAATAGGTTGGTTCGCCAGATTTATTTCAATTTTTAACAAGGCGCAACCAACCCTTAGGCAAAAACTTGCGTGTTACTATTTAACGGTCACACCTAAAACGCTGCCGATCAAAGAGACCGAACTATATAAACTCCTGGATTCTTGTCGAAATGGGGATCGCATGAGCCAAGACCGGCTCTACAAAGAATTCTATGCCTACGCCATGGGCATTTGCCTGCGCTACTCCAGGACAAGCGACGAGGCCATCGAGATCTTGAATGATGGGTTTATCAAAATTTTCTCTAAGCTCCATTTGTATTCCACAGGGTTGTCATTCAACGGATGGTTGAGAAAGATCATGATCAATTCAGCCATTGATTATTTCAGGAGAAACGAGAAGCATTATTACAGCCTTGACATTTCGCACGTTCAGCACGAATCGCTATCCGAAACCGCCCTGGATAATCTTTCGGCGCAAGAGATCATTGCTTCGATCCAGCGGCTTCCGCCCTCCTATCGGATGGTGTTCAATCTTTTTGTTATCGAAGGATATCAACATGAAGAGATCGCCAACCAGCTCAACATCACCGTAGGCACGTCGAAATCGAATCTGGCCATTGCCAGAAATAAACTTAAGAAAATGCTGATGACGGACCAGGAAGAAAAGTTAAAGTACAGCCAGCATGGATGACAACAGGTTCGATAGTGCCATAAGAACAAAATTGCGCGAATACGAGCATCCGGGCGAACCTGGCGCTCTGACCGGACTTCATCACCAGATTGCAGCAATGTCAACGGCATCATGGTATTCACGCCACCGTGTCGAATTGCTGATCGGCACGGGGTTGTTGATTGTCACGATGATCATTCTTGGAGAACAATGGATGATCAGACGTGAACTGGAGGAGGAAGTTAAAACCTTGACCGCGCAAACCGGTGAGATTGAGAAATTACGTGCCGAAGTACATCAATTGCAAATGCGAAAACCTGATACGGTCCGGATCACCGAGAGCGCGCAGCAGGGATCTTTGTTGACTGCATCTTTGATCCGGCGAATTGCTACACTTGAAGAGGCCAATCGAAAATTAATGGCCGATAACCTTTTGCAAAACAATGGAGCAGCTTTCGCACCAGCTGGCGAATCGGCATCGGAGCATGAAGCGATGAACGCAGCCGCTCCGGCACGCATAACGCCGCATGAGGTGGAAGGCAAGAGTTCTCGCGTTGTTCGTGAGCAAAAGGAAATGAGCTCTTCCGTTGAGAGATCACTTTCTGCAAAAACCATCTACAACCTGGAGAAGCACTATAGCCATGGTGTTGGATTAACACTGGGCCCCGTTATTGAATTTTCAAATGGCCTCTATTCTCTGGGTTACGGTCGCGCAAATTTAGGTGTAGGCATTTTGGCAGATTTGATTTTTTCGCCGTCCCTGGCATTGGAAACCGGCGCGAAGTACAGCACACGTTCCTATGCCATTCATGATGAACAAATACTGGCAAACGCTCCCCTACCCGGAGTAGACACTCATTTGGGCGATCTGCAACGTGCCGAGATCGACTACCGCATGCTCGAAATCCCACTAAACCTGAAATTCCGATACCCGCTTTCACTGGCCAACCATTGGCTTGCCGGCATAGGCTATTCTTCGACCATCTACCTGAACGAAGACTTGGAGTATACTTACCGGTTCGATAACCAAACCGCAAATCCAACATCCATTGTCTCTACCGCAACCGTAAAAAAAACGACTATTTATCCTGGAACGATCAATCTCTCGCTAGGCTTTAGTCACGCCTTGAAGGACAGACGGGCCATTGAAGCCTCCCTCTTTTATAATCATGGACTTGGAACGCAAGGCGCGGAACAAACGAGAACACGGTTTTTTGGGGTGCGCGGGGTTTATTGGTTTACTATTCGTTGAAAGCGTGGCAGGGATTTTCTTCTTGCCGTTTGTGTTGTGGAGGTTCTTACGGCCGTAGGGGAGAATGCGCGGAGATTTACGATTACTGTCAGCCAAAAGAGACAAGCTTGTTCATGGCCACCTGCAGTCGCTCGTAGAAATCAATCCTCAAAATTAAGGTCAACAGTTGCACGCCCTCGGGCGACCCGAGCGGAATCTTCTTTCCAGGCAATCGGTCTTCGATCTTCAACAAATAGGTTTGTGGATCATAAACTTCCATGTTGGTAATCGCTTGCGCGGCAGCCGCGAATCGGGTTGAAAATCGGACGTATTGTGCAAGACAAAGTCGCGCTGAGTCAGGATTGTCTTTGAATGATTCGAGACGATTGAAATGGACATCGGCGCTGTCGCCAAAAGCCTTCATGTTACTCAGTGCCGCGAGCCCTTGGACGACTACGGGATTGGTGGATTTGCCATCCGCTTCCATTGCCATTTTGTAATGTGCATGACAATCCCGTTTTAGTCTTTCGGCAGCCCGGTCAAAATTGTCAAGGTGGGCTTTAAAAATTTCAGCGTCAGGTACTTTTCTCAGGGATAGGATGCTACCGGACAACGTTGTCACCGCGACAATGAGCAAGCCAATCAGGATATAGTATACTTTGTTGTTCACAAGCTACAATTTGTTCAGGGTTTCCATTCGCGCATGGAGATTCCTTCTCCAATGATCTTGCTTAACCCGCACGATCGAGATATATTCAGACTCCATAGCATAGCGATGCCATTTAAGCTGTTCCAGGCGCGCCAATAATTCGAATGCCGTTATACTGCCAGCGTCCGGCTCCGTGCGCACGATGAATGCGAAATCATCGCGGATAAATTTCTCCTCGAATTGCCTTAATGCGGTTTCAACGGCACGGACCTCTAAATGTATACTGTCTTCAAATTGCACGGGCGAGGTGATGCTCGCTTTCCAATCCTTATGCTTCAACACTTCTTCAAATGCCTGAATATAGTTTGCCATGGCATTCCGAAAATTCTGACGGTCCTTTTCAGGCATGATCACGCGAGCGTTGTAAAATTCAAGGGGTTCAAGAGACTTCTCCACCCAGATCGCATAGTCAAAGTTTGCCGGTAGATGGCCCTTCAGAAGATCGCTTGCTTTTCCGAGATCACCCATCGCCTGGGCAAAATCCTTGTGGGCTTTTTCATTTTGAAAAAAACCCAACTTTCCACCACTGGCAAAATACGCAATGGCCGATTCGGAATGCCGGAAGAAATCCGTGTCATTGGGATAAAGCGTCGCCAACTGAATGACCGCAGATTTCTCTTCCCGGAGGTTTTTATAATGGACAAACAAAACAATTGTGCTGATGAATAACATCGAGAGGAACAGATAACGTATGCCTTGGAAATGAAACATCGGCTGTTGGCAGTTAACCCATTCAATATAACCGAAATCGCGCGCCAATATTGGCAAAAATCAGTTATTAAATTACATCTGGATCAATCGTGATCCAACGACTCTAAAGAGTCCTTTGCGAAGTGCGCGTCTCGGATCCACTGATCCCAACAGGGGAAACCCTTTCAGGGTTCAACGCCATGCATAATTCCGTATCCGTCAGTTTCACTGACGGCCATTGTTCGAAAAGCCTTCCAGGCTTATTGGCCAAATCATCCAATTGAGGAATTAATCCACTCAAGACGAAACAACTTTTAAGCCCGCAGGGCTTTCCGAACAATGGCCCCCGGTGCGCCTCGATATTTATCGAGCGTACCGGGGGTCAATCGCAATTCATCAACAACCCTGAAAGGGTTACCCTACCCGCTGTCATCAGTCATCAAGTTATCCGTAGTGGATGTGTGCATTGGCTGGGTGCTGTTGACGACAGCTAAAAATTTATGACGTTAAAATTTGCGCTTGGAGGCCAGTTCGATAATTTAGCCTGCTGATCTATAAAGCATCGTTCATGAAGAAATCCATCGTCGCATTGCTCGTCCTCCTTCTTGCTTCCTGTGGCAAGAAAGAGACCATCCTCATCACCCAGGAAAACGTCCGCGACGTCCTTACCAAATACGGCCAGGAGAATCCCGAGAACGAAGTGACCATCGAAACCTCCTTCGGCACCATGCGGCTGAAGTTATATGAGGACACCCCACTCCACCGCGCCAACTTCATCAAGCTCATCAAAGATGGCCAATACGAAAACGCCGATTTCTATCGCATCGCCAGCGGCTTCATGATCCAGGGCGGTGACTTGAACAAGAAACTGAAATACCGCGTGCCTGCCGAATTCAGACCGGAGCACTATCATAAAAAAGGTGCCTTGTCCATGGCCCGCCAGGACGAGAATAATCCCAACCTGGAATCGTCCGCAGCGGAGTTCTTTATCGTTCACGGCACGCCTTACTATCCCGAAGACATCACTGTAGAAGAAAAAACGCTGGGGATCACACACACTCCGGAACAAAGAAAGGTCTACGAAACGGTGGGCGGTTACATGACGCTCGATCAAAAATATACCGTCTTTGGCGAGGTGGTGGAAGGCTTTGACGTCATCGACAAGATCGCCCACGAAAAGGTGTACGACCTGGAGAAACCACTCCGCAAAATTCCGATGAAGGTCACCGTCGTGGAAAAAAAATAAATATAACCGCGACCGCCAGGGAAAGGCTGTGAAAAGTCTTTCGCACGACCGCTGCATTCAGCATACTTTTTTATTTTTATCGCATGAACAACACCACCCTCCGCAAAGGAATAAAATCAGATCTTCCCCGCGTACTTGAGCTCATCAAAGAACTCGCCACTTTCGAACGCGCTCCCGACGAAGTGATCAACACCGTAGAGATGATGGAGAAAGACGGCTTTGGGCCCAACCCCATCTACGGATTCTACGTGGCCGAAAACGAGAACGGCATTGTGGGCCTGGCGCTCTACTACTACCGCTACTCCACCTGGAAAGGTCGCCGCCTCTACCTGGAAGACATCATCGTCACCGAATCGGAACGGGGAAAAGGCATCGGTAAACTTTTATTTGACAAGACGCTGGAAGTGACCCTGCAGGAAAACTGCTCGGGCATGGTGTGGCAGGTGCTCGATTGGAATGAGCTTGCCATCGTGTTCTATAAAAAATATGGCTCAACGCTGGGCCAGGAATGGATCAACTGCGCCTTGGAAAAAGAGCAGATCGAAAAATTGCTAAAGGGATAATCCCTTTGCAAACGTTATAAAAGCAAAGAGGCCGGATCGTTCCGGCCTCTTCTTTTGTGGTGCTAGGCATCCACATCGAATATCGTCCACACCGGAATGCTGATGCCTCCTTTCAGGATCACGAAGTCGTCGGCATAGTCGATCACGTCGCTTTCCGTTTCGAGGGTTTCGCCGTTGGGCAATCGCATATATAGGCTAATGGGAATGTGTTCGCAGTTGCTGAGGATCATGGCGCGCAGAAGCTTGTTCCTACGCGCTTCCTTTTCTTCTGTGTTGTTGAGCACGTCTTTTGATCCGAAATAAAACAGACGAATATCAGAAGGGTTTATCACTCTGGTGTCTTTCATAGCCAAGAGAATTAAAAAGGTTGGTAAATGGAAAAAAAAGTATGCAAGAAAATCTTGCGGGAACACAGTTTTACAAAACTGTTACGGGGCGAGACATCCTGGCGGCCTAATTCCGCAAGGCCCTGAATACGATATAGGCCCGGATGGGCTTATACAGCGATGAACGGAAGTTGTTATTTATGATCTGCCCGCACGTGGGCACGAGAAGTAGTGCGTTGAAGGGAACAGCATCCTGAAAATGCAAAGGCTTCACCTCGTCGGCATCGTCGAGCGAGATGAGGGTGCTCGACACGCATTCCTTGGAGGCTTTCACCTGCGTGGGTTTGGTGTCACCAACGCTCTCGCCATACGCGAACAGGCTGCCCCACAGGAACAGGATGCTAAGCGATAATGTGGTGAACCTTACTTTCATTTTATGCTTCTCTTAGGGGGAGAAACGAAAGTAAATATTTTTTATTTTGAAGACAACGAAATATTCTATTTCTATTGGGGGATTTTCATACCTCTTCAAGCAAGGTCATGAACGCAACATGACGGTTATGGAAACGTGTGCGGTGCTCTTCTACGAGCTTGGGGGCATATTTTTCGAGATAGGTTGTCACGTGATTGATGGTGTTTGCAAAATATTGAACGCTATACGAAACTCCATCATCGTCCTGGTCGTGCAGCACTTTATAGATTTTCCAGTCCACAAACATGCCCGTGGCCATCACCCGGGGAATGTGATTTTCTCTCATCCAGGTGAGCCACTCCTCCTGGATTTCCTTATCGATGCCGACGGTCACGTTATATAAAAGCATGTTCAAAGGTATCGCTTTCTACTTTCAGAACGAATGCGCGATGCAGGGTTTAACATAAAATGGAGGATGGAAATAAAATGGCCGGTTGAACTACAGCAAGCTCATCACCGCGAAAAAGTGACAGACACTTCCACCTAACACGAAAATGTGCCAAATGCTGTGGGCATATTTCATCTTATCTTTTATAAAAAAGAAAACACCGGCGGTGTAGCTGGCCCCACCGAAAACCAAAAAAAGAAATCCCGGTGTCGTCATGTGGTCATAGACCGGCTTAATAAAGAATACGACCGCCCATCCCATCGTCACATACAACAAGGTAGAGATCCATTCGGCCTTGCCGGTGTGAAAGGCTTTCAGCACGACGCCACCGATGGCGCACGCCCACACCAATCCAAAGATCGTCCAGCCCAACCAGCCGTTCAGCACGGTGAGGCAAAACGGTGTGTAGGTGCCGGCGATGAGCAGGAAGATGGCCATGTGATCGAATTTCCGGAACAGCCGTTTCACGCGGGGCGACGGCAAACTGTGGTATAGGGTGGACATTACATACAGGATCACCAACATCGCCCCAAACACCGTGAAGCCTGTAATGTGCCACGCCGTTCCATAGAGCGACGAAAACACGACCAGCAGCACCAGCCCGGCAATGGCCAACAAGGCACCCACACCGTGCGTTATGGCGTTGGCTATTTCTTCACCTAGCGAAGGAGTTTTGTGTTCCATAATCCTCTCTTTTTGAATGCGAATATCTACGGTCAAGTAACGGAATGATCCGAAAAAATAGTATCTTCCTCATCAAATGAAGTTTCGCATCGCTTTACCGACCGTGCTTTTCTTCACCGTGCTGATCACCTCCACGGCCACCGCTCAATTTAAACGGAGCTATGCCCCGATGCCCATGCGCGTACCCATGCCCACGGACGTCGGCAGCACAAAAACCAAAATTTCCGGAAAATGGTTTATTCCCGGCCTGACCGGCGACAGAGACCGGGTGGTCTATAAACCCACCGTGCCTTCCATGATCACACCCGCCAGCCTGCCCGTAAGCGAATCGTACTGGATAGGGTCGGTCACCAGCCAATCGTATAACCAGGGGAAGATCGGCCGCTATTATTATTGGGACATGCAGGGAAATCTGCGCGAGTCTTATCTCTTCCTCGATATTGCCGGAAAAAATAAACGTGGCCTAAAATTGGTTTTCCCCCGCCGCCACGGCTTCACCTTCTAATTTCCCTTCACGTAATCACTCAAGTATTGAAAGGTCTCCGTCAGGGCCCCGTCGCGGGCAATGGTGCCACGTTCGATGATGCCTTCGGGATCGTCCAGCAACAGCGGCTTGAGGATGCGGTCAATCAGATCGCGCCCGAATTCTTCGGAGGCACTGCGAGGCAATTCGCAGGGTAAATTATCGACCGCCATCACGGTAACAAATTCAGTGCTGCTCAGCGGCGGCTTCAGGGCATCCGTGCGCGGATCGAAATCGTAGATGGGATCGGCGATGGAGCTGGCTTGCTTCGTGCTGGGAATAGATCCACCAATGTCGCAGGTGATGTCGGCGATGATCTTGATCTTAAAATCGGGCGACGTCATTTCTTCACGCGTGAACAGCACAGGGGCCTTTGGATTCCAGAAAGCACCAGCCATCAGGATGTCGGTCACTGCCGTGAAGTCTTTGAAGTGCGAGGTATAACGCTCGGGGTACTCATGAAATTCTTCGCGGTTAAAATGTCCACCGTCTTTGCGCGTGTGATAGTCGGCGCTGGCCAGTTGAACATAGACCGGCTCGTTGAACGTGCGCGTTAAAAAATCCTGGGGCGACACTTTGCGGATGCCCGCCGTATCCAAAGTCTCCATGGCGCCTTTTCCCACGCGGCCAGCGCCCGTTAAAATGATCTTCACGGCGGGGAGTTTCACTTTGCGCAATTCAAGCTTCAGGTCGTTCACATCAAAACATTCGAACGCCCGGCGCAAGGTGTAGCCACCATATCGCTTGCCATAGGTCCACAACCCGTTGAACGCACCGACAATGCCAGCATAGCGCCCGAAGGCCACCAGGCGGTTGCCTTGTTTGTCTTTCAAGGCTTCATAGTCGATGAGCCTGATCTTTTTCTTTAGCACCTCCTGCAGGAGCTTCCGGTTATAGGGCTGCTTTTTGATGGTGTGCGAAAAGAAAAGGTAGGTCTTGCCTTCCAGGAGCTGCGCCACGGGCACTTCTTTTATGCCCATCAGAATATCACAGTCCTCCACCGAGGGTTGTGCGGCAATGCCCACGGCTTCATATTCCTGATCCTTAAAGCATCGAAACTCACTCTGTTGTGCCACCACGGTGACATGGGCAAAACGCTGTACGATTTCTTCCACTTGATGGGGCGTGAAAGGAACCCGTTTATCGGGTGGAGTTTTTCCTTCGCGGATAAGACCTAGTCGCATAGCAATTCTCTACGGGTTGGTTAACGGACACAAAGCTAACACCTGCTCTCACATCCTCAAACCTTCAGCGCGGGCGCTCGAACGGGCTCCACCTTGCCCTTCACGCGCAAGGCCTGCAGCAGATGCCGCTGCTCATGCGCCACGAGCAACTGAAAGGTGTCGCCCACATTCAATCGCAGCCATTTGAAGAATTCGATGGGCACGTGGCTTTGGTTTAGGTTGATCGACCGGGCATCGTTCAAAAGCTCCAGGCGTTGTTCCTGGTGATGGATCCATTCTTCTATCACCGAACGATCCAATACGCTTTGCGCCGGGTTCATGGATTTGAAGGTCTTTTGCTTTTTCGCGTTGGAAGGATGCACCATCGCGATAAATTTCCGCCCCAGCCAGGTGGATCGCGCGTGTTCATCGCCGACCTGGGTTGACGTCTTTGCGCGAGCAATGGCTTTGGCCAGCGCGGTATTGTAGTAGCGGCTGTAGCGATTCAGATGCTCCAGGCATTCCAGGATGCTCCAGCGGCCGGGGGCCTCTTTGGTGTTCAGTGCCTTTTCGGGCAGCGGCATAAATTCGGTTTCCACCGTCTCGACGAGGGCGTGGATGTTGGATTGGAGCGTGGAGAGAAGTTGGTTTGTTGTCATGTGATTTTTTTTGACAAAACTACCGGGGCCATGCGTCGCAAATATTGATCGCCGTCAAGAAGAACGTGTAACCCGCTGTGTTCGTTGCGCTCACGAAGGTCGTATGCGGCTCAGCGTTTCCGGTGTCATCCGCAGGTAGGACGCAATGTACTTCCGGGGGATGGTTTGAAAAATGTGAGCGCTCCGTTCCAACAGCCGGTGGTAGCGTTCTTCGGGTGTGAACGTGAGCATCTCCACTTCCCGCTCGATCTTTCCCAGCAACGCCTCTTCTTCCAACAGGCGCCACACCCTTTCGATGCGCGGATAGGCGTCGAACAACCCATAGAAATCCTGTCGCCGGATGGCGATCAGATCCGTTTTGGCAAGGGCCTGTATAAAATAGTCCGAGGGCTGGTTGCGGATAAAAGAAGGATACGAACAAATCAGATTTCCCTCGTGCGCAAAGCCCACACAAATCTCGTCATCGCGATGCGGATAGTAGATCCGCATGCTGCCCTGGATCACATAAAACAGGTTAGACTCCACCTGTCCCTTGCTGATCAGGAAATCGTTTCGCTTTAGCGTGGTGGCATGATGCCAACGGTCCAGCAATGCGGCGGTCTCCTCGTCGTTAAGGTTGATCTTCGAATTGAAAATGGCGATGAGTTTTTCCTGCTCCGCGTTCATGGACAGGCTTATTCCTCAAACAATCCGCCCAGCAATGAGCTCGCTTCTTTTCCGCGGTTGCGGCCGTAGGGAGCCAGGGCCTGCACCAGCTTGCGGATGGGCATGGATTGCAACCACACGCGACCGGTGCCCCGCAGCGTGGCCAGGAAAACGCCCTCCCCTCCAAACACCATCGAGCGAAGACCGCCGGAGGTTTGTACATCGAACTCGATCTGCGACTCGAATGCCACAACACACCCGGTGTCTACACGCAACATTTCGTTGTTGAGTGTCCGTTCGATCACGGTGCCTCCCGCGTGCACAAATATTTTGCCGTCGCCTTGAAGTTTCTGCAGGATAAACCCTTCACCACCCACCAGGCCCGAGCCCAGTTTCCGGTTGAAAGTGATGGACAATTTCGTGCCATAGGCTGCACAGAGGAAGCCGTCTTTCTGAACGATGAGTTCGTTATTGGGACTTTGCGAAAGATCTACAGGGATGACCGTGCCGGGATAGGGTGCCGAAAAGCCCACCTTTGCTTTGCGACCCCCGCGGTTGGTGAAGTGTGTCATGAAGAGCGACTCACCCGTGAGCACGCGCGACCCAGCCGAAAGCAACTTGTCGAACAACCCCTGGCTGGGATTGGAGCCGTCGCCCATCTTGGCCTCGAACTCGATGCCATCTTCCATCAAGAGCATGGCGCCCGCTTCGGCAATAACGGTTTCGTTGGGGTCGAGTTCCACTTCTACGATCTGGATGCTCTCGCCTTTGATCTCGTAATCAATTTCGTGTGATTTTTTCATGGGGGATAGATTAAAATTAAAACCTGTTTCTAGACTATCTTCCTAAAACGGAACATACCCTCATCACGTTACCGACGGCATTCGAAAAATACACGGGGAATTATTCCAAAGGCCGGGAAACCCGTAAGGATGGAGATGGAAATGAAAAAAACCGGGGAACTTCTGGCGCAAGGCCGGCCCCGAGGCTGGATTGGGATGGTCTACTTCTTTTTCTTTTTCCCCTTCTTCATCTCATCATAATCATCGCGCTCGGCCAGCTTCTTGTCGTCCACGTTCTTGTCGAGGAACTCGTTCAGCTTGTCGATGTTCATGTTCGCCTTGATCTCACCAAACTGGTCGATGGTGATGTCGAGGCCCTGCAGCTCTTTGTGCACGCGCGGCTTCGCTTTGGGAGTGGGTTTCTTTTCTTTCTTGGCCATAGACCAAAGGTAACAAATTCCCCTAAAAATGGCCTCCACGACAAAAAGGAAAAGGCGCAGAACCTGTCTGCGCCCTTCTTGCTTGCCCGCCGAAGCTTTAGCGAAGGAGGGCCCGCCGAAGCTTCAGCGAAGGAGGGCTCGCCATAGCTTTAGCGAAGGTGAGGCGTTTAAATATTTACACGCTGCTCTTCACTTTCAATTGCTCCAAAGCAAACCCGATCCGCTTCACCACTTCATCCTTGCCAATGATCTCCATGATCATCATCAAGTCCGGCCCAGCGCCAGCACCTGTAATGGAAAGTCTCAGAGCCTGCAGGATCTTACCCGTGCCAACGCCAAGGCTAGCAGTCACCTGCTCCAGTGTAGCTTTGGCGATCACAGCGTCAAATTGCGCGAGCTTGGCCACCTCTTCTTTATAAGCCGTCAACACTTTCACCGCTTCGTCGTTCCACTTTTTGGTGGCTACGGTTTCGTCAAACGCTGTGGGCGACTGGAACAGGAATTTGCCTTGCTCCCAGAAATCTTTTGGGAACGTGACCCGCTCCTTCATAATGGAAACGATCTTCAGTGCCTTTTCTTGCGGGCACGTTATGCCCTCCTTGGCCAAAGAGGCGTGCAAGTACTCCGTCAGTGCTTCGTCGGATTTGGCACGCAGGTATTGTTGGTTGAACCATTTCGCTTTGTGAATGTCGAATTTCGCTCCTGCCTTTCCGATGCGCTCCACGGTAAATTCTTTGATGAGCTCGTCCATCGAAAACAGTTCTTGCGTGGTGCCGGGGTTCCAACCGAGGAAGGCCAGGAAGTTCACCAGGGCATCGGGCAGGTAGCCTGACTCGCGGAAGCCGGAGGCTTTTTCGTTGGTGTTGGGATCAACCCAATCCAGCGGGAAGATGGGGAAGCCCATCTGGTCGGCGTCGCGTTTGCTTAGCTTGCCATCGCCGGTGGGCTTTAGCAAAAGGGGAAGGTGAGCAAATTGAGGCATCTCTTTTTCCCAACCCAGGTATTTGTACAGCAACACGTGGAGGGGCGCCGAAGGCAACCATTCTTCTCCGCGGATCACGTGCGAAATTTTCATAAGGTAATCGTCCACCACGTTGGCGAGATGATAGGTGGGCATGCCGTCGCTTTTCATCAACACTTTGTCGTCGATCTGCGAGGAGTGCACCATCACCCATCCGCGGATCATGTCGTTGAGCCGCACCTCTTCTTTGCGGGGCACTTTGAGGCGGATCACATAGGGCGTGTTGGCTTGTAACAACGCCTCCACTTCGGCTTCCGACAAGGTGAGCGAGTTGCGCATTTGTGTGCGCGTGATGCTGTTGTATTGGGGCAAGTCCACACCGGCTGCCTTCAGGCGCTCGCGCATGGCTTCCAGTTCTTGTTCGGTATCAAAAGCGTAGTAGGCATTGCCCTCCTGGATGAGGCGCAATGCGTGTTCCATGTATATAGGTTTGCGTTCCGACTGGCGATACGGTGCATGGGGTCCACCCACGCCCACGCCTTCGTCGATCTTGATACCCACCCATGCCAGCGATTTCAAAATATAGTCTTCGGCGCCGGGTACAAAGCGGGTCTGATCTGTGTCTTCGATGCGCAGAATCATGGTGCCATTGTTCTGGCGGGCCAGCAAATAGTTGTACAGGGCCGTCCTGACTCCACCAATATGGAGGGCGCCAGTGGGGCTCGGGGCAAATCTTACGCGAACGTCTCTCATTCCTTAGCTTCCGTTTTTTCGGACTGCAAAGGTAAAGTGAATTTGCGATTTACGACAGGATTTCAAACCTTTTTGCCCCCTCTTAGCGCCCTCCCATCTCCGTAATAACCGGTGTCCCCGGGCCCTGGAGATGTTCCACAACGTAGTTTACGAGCATGGTATACAAATGCAGGCGCGTCTTTGCGCCCTGGATGCCGTGGTGCTTGTCGGGGTAGTAAAACGACTCGAATTGTTTGCCGGCATTGATCAGCGCATTTTCAAAGGCCACGGAGTTTTGAAAGTGCACGTTGTCGTCACCCGTGCCGTGAACCAGCAGGAAATTCCCTTGCAGATTTGCAGCATAGGTAAGCGGCGAGTTGTCGTCGTAGCCGGCGGCGTTGAGGGCCGGGGTTTGGAGGTAGCGCTCCGTGTAGATCGTGTCGTAAAAACGCCAGTTGGTCACTGGCGCCACGGCAATGCCCATCGCAAACGTGTCGCCGCCTTTGGTCATGGCCAACGAAGTCATGTAGCCGCCATAGCTCCATCCCCAAATGCCGATGCGCTTACCGTCGACGTAACTCAGACCTGCGAGAAATTTTGCCCCAGCAATGTGATCTTCCAACTCCAGCTTGCCGAGTTGTTTGTAAGTAATTTTCCGGAAGGCTTCTCCCCTGCCGCCGGTGCCCCGCGTGTCGATGACGACCACGATATAACCTTTCTGTGTAAGCAACTGATGAAAGTAATAGTGGCTGCCGGTAAACACATCGGCCACGTTCTGCGACCCCGGGCCGCTGTATTGATAAATTAAAACGGGATATTTTTTGGAAGCGTCGAAATGCTCAGGCTTCATCATCATGCCGTTCAATGCTGTTCCGTCTACCGTCTTGTAGGTGAAGAATTCTTTTTGTGCCAGTTTGTACTCCGCGGCGGTTTTTGACAGGCGCTCGTTCTTCTCCAACACTTTCACCAGCGTGTTCTTTTTTGTTTGATACAAGCTCACCACGTTCGGTTGCGTCGCGCTGTTGTGATAGTCGAGATAGAATTGAAAGTCGGGACTCATGTTGATCGCATGTGTGCCGGATGCTTCGGAAAGTTTTGTTTTCTTTTTTCCGTCGAAGGATATCGAATAAAACTGGCGTTGTAGCGGCGAAGCTTCCGTGCCCGTGTAGTATAACGTCTTTGTTTTTTCATCACATCCCACGACCGTGGAAATCTCATAGGCACCCGTTGTGATCGGTTGCACGAGCGATCCATCCAGGTTGTGCAAATAAAAATGTTTGAACCCGCTCGACTCGCTGGCGCGAATGAATTGTTTGCCGTTCTGCAGATAGATCAAGTCGTCCAGCAATTCCAGGTCAACATAGGTTTCGTTCTGCTCATTCAGTACGCGCGTGCACACACCGGTGGTGGCGTCGGTGTGAAAAAGCTGGAAATGATTTTGAAGACGATTCAAGGTCGACACAGACAAAACGTTGGGATGGGTTGTCCATTGGACGCGGGGAATGTAGAAATCCTTTTCCTCCGGAAGGGCCGCCTTCACTTTTTGGCGGCTGGCCAGGTCATAGATCCATACTTCCACCGATGAATTGGCTTCGCCGGCTTTTGGATATTTGAATTTGTACTCACGCGGATAGAGGGCCGTGCCCCACACCTGCATGTCGTATTCTTTCACGGCCGACTCGTCGAAGCGATAATAGGCCAGCTTCTTTCCATCGGGCGACCAGTAGAAGCCGTCCACAAACGAAAATTCCTCTTCATACACCCAGTCGGTGGTGCCGTTGATGACGAAATTGAACTGACCATCGGAAGTCACCTGAGTTTCCGTTTTAGTCTCCAGGTCAACATAGAACACATTGTTCTTTCGCACAAACGCCACGCGTTTTCCATCAGGCGAAAAGGTGGCATACGATTGCCGGCCCTGGGTGGACAAAGGCGTTAGTGTTTTTGCCAAGCGGTCAAAGACATAATATTCCGCCGTAAACGAGTGGCGGTAAACGCTTTCGCGTGAGTTGAGTACGAGTAGTTTTTGTTCGTCGGCACTAAAACTATATTCTTGAATGATCAGTGCAGGGGAGAGCTGGTTTCCATCCAGCAATGTTTCCACCGGTTGACCGGTGGCGATGTTGTATTTCACGATCTTATTGCCCTCGAGGGTCGAATAAAATTTGCCGTCGTTCATCCAGTTGATGCCCGTAATGGTTCTTTCGGCAAAGGTGTTTTTTGTGGTAAAATCTTCTACGGTGATCTGTTTTTGCGCAATCGCGCCCGTAAAAAAGGTCGTCAAAAGGAGAATCAGGACAAAACGTTGGTGCATAGCTTAAAAAAAATTTCGGCAAAGCTACACTTTCCGCATTTCGGGCAAAACAAAATTTCTATTCGTGACGCAACGCATCCACCGGGTTCGACAGGGCGGCCCGCAGGGTTTGGAAACTGATGGTCAAGAGCGTGATGAGCAACAGCAATAAAGTGGGGAGCGCAAACATCCAAATGTTGATCTCCACTTTCACCGCAAAATTGTTGAGCCAATTGTCCATCGCATACCATGCCGTGGGCACGGCAATGCAGGTGGCCAAAAAAATCAGGATCAGGTATTCACGACAGAGCAGCAGCACAATGCCCTTCTCGGTTGCGCCCAAAACTTTGCGGATGCCGATCTCGCGGGTACGCACCGACGCCATATAGGCCGACAATCCAAAAAGCCCCAGGGCCGTGACCAGTACCAGCAGCGTGGAGAAAAATCCGATCAGTTCTCCGAATTGTATGTCGCGTTTGTATTGCCGGTTATATTTTTCATCCAGAAAATAATAGCTGAAGGGCTGGCCGGGGAAGATCTGTTTGAAGAGTGTCTCCAATTTTTGCACTACCGGCTGGGCCTGGGCGGTTTCGATCTTGATGAGATAGAACAATCCACCTTCGGGTCGATAGGCATAGATGACGGGGAGGATCGGATCGCGCGGCGACTCATGGTGAAAGTCGTTCACCACGCCGATGATGGTGGCGGTGTCGTCCATGAAAAGGATTTTCTCATCGATGGCATCCTCCGGTTTTTCGAAGCCCAGGGTGGACAGGGCTTTTTCATTTACAAAAAGCGTTTTGCGCGGAATGCTTTTTTGGGTGAAGTTCCGGCCGGCAAGCAATCGAAGATCGAGCACATCGACAAAATTTTCGTCCACCCACAGTCGCTGGTATTGATACGACTTGGTGTCGTCGTCCTTGATCCGGCGCACGCCGTTGGCAGAATAGAGAATGTGGTCGCCGGGCACCACGTTCAAAAAGGTGTTGGCTTTCACACCGGGAATGCGCATCATCTCATTTTTGTAGGTGGCGATGCGTTGGTCTGCCAGCGAGTCGTAGATCTCCGAATCGCGGATCACCAGCCGCTGGGTCACATCAAATCCCAAACGTTGCTTGCGTAAAAAACTGATTTGACTGAAGATAATATACAAACAGCTCACGAGAATGATGGCCGTAATGAAGGGGATCATCACCATGCCCCGGCGCACCCACCGTCCTGTGCTCGACGTGGTGAAGTTTCCGTTCAGGATCAGGGACGGTTTGAATGTGCTGAGAAAAAAAGCAGGATACATTCCCGAGGCCAGGCTGCCGCCAAAAAGAATGCCGGCCATGATCCACCAAAACTCCGGGCGCAGCAGCGACAGCGTCACGTGCGTGCTCATGAGGTTGTTGAACGTGGGCAGCATAGCATAGACAATAAAACACGCCAGCACGCCCGCGGCCAGGTTCAGAAAAATGGACTCCAATAAAAATTGTCCAACCAGTTGGATCCGGTAGCTCCCCAGCACTTTTCGAATGCCCACTTCCTTGGCGCGCTCCAGCGATTTGGCCGTGGCCAGGCTGATGTAGTTGAACCAGGCGATCACCAAAATAAAAATGGCCACCACGGTGAGGTATTCAATGTTGTGATAGTCCCCGTTTTGCCCCAACTCGTGATCGAAATCCGAATACAGGTGTATGCTGGTGAGCGGCTGAAGTTGCCAGGTCATCTTCTGGTCGGTTTCTTCCAGCCAGGTGCCGGTGTTGGCCATGATGAAGTCGGGGAACTTCGCTTCCAGTTCGGCGGCATTGGCATCGTCGCGCAACACGAGGTAGGTCATGATGCCGTCGTATTGCCAGGGCAGATCGAGCACGCCCTTGTAGGGATGCTTCTCCAAGGTGGGATAGGAGATCATGAGGTCGAACTTCATGTGCGAGTTCTCGGGCATGTCCTCAAACACACCGGTCACATCGAAGTCGTAGGTTCCGCGAAAGCTCAACGTCTTGCCTATGGGGTCTTCATTCTTAAAGACGCGATTGGCAAACGAGCGCGACACCACGGCCGTGTGGGGCTCCTTGAGAACGAGGGTATCGACGCCCTTTAGCAGGCGGAATGAGAAATATTTGAAAAATTTATCGGTGGCAAAGCAAGTGTTCTCTTCTTTGAAGCCCTCACCTTTGTAGGCGATGATCGGTTCCACTTTGTGCAGGGCCACATAGTCCACCACTTCCGGGAAGGATGCCTTAATGGCAGGGCCCGCCGCATAGCAGCCCGTTACCGAATGCAACGTGCGCTCACCGCGATTGAAGCGATCTTGCTGGATCCGGTAGATGCGACCTTTGTGGGTATGGAACTGGTCGAAGGTGCGCTCGTGTTGGATGTAGAGGAGGATGAGCACAAACACCGCCATGCCGATAGAAAGTCCGGCGATGTTGATGAGCGAATAAACCTTATTTTTGAGTAAGCTTCGAAAAGCCACCCTGAAATTGTTACGGAACACGCGATGTCACTTTAAAGGTGAGAGCTAATCAGGGGTCAGATCATAGCCGATATATTAAAATTAGCAATTATTCATGAATTCAAAATCCGAATACGATCTTATTATTATTGGCGCCGGCCCCATCGGCCTGGCGTGTGGCATTGAAGCGGCAAAGGCGGGATTGCGCTATTGCATTTTGGAAAAAGGCTGTCTGGTCAACTCGCTTTATCACTATCCGCTGAACATGACCTTTTTCTCAACGTCCGACCGCCTGGAGATCGGCGAGGTGCCCTTTGTTTCGCACGGACCCAAGCCCGTTCGCTCGGAAGCGCTGGAATATTACCGCCGGGTGGCGTCAACATGGAAGTTGCATGTCAATTTATATGAGCCTGTGGTGTCTATTCAAAATCAGCAAGGGATGCACGAGGTGGTCACCTCCAAAGGGAGTTATCGCGGTGCGGCGGTGATCCTGGCGCTGGGATTTTATGACCTTCCTTATTTGTTGAATATTCCCGGCGAAGACTTGACAAAAGTGAAACACTACTACGACGAGCCACACCCTTATTACGCGCAGAAGATCGTTGTCGTGGGCGCGGCCAACTCGGCCGTGGATGTGGCTTTGGAAACCTTTCGCAAGGGCGCAGAGGTCACCATGGTGATCCGCGAAAAAACCATCCGCGAAAGCGTGAAGTATTGGGTGAGGCCGGATATTGAAAACCGTATCGCCGAGGGCTCCATCACGGCCTACTTTGAATCGGAGGTGCTGCGGATCAATCCCACGAACGTGGTCATCAAAACCCCACAAGGTGAAAAAACACTGGAGAATGATTTCGTGTTGGCCATGACCGGCTACCAGCCTCCGTTCGCGTTCATGCGCGCATGTGGCATCACGTTCCACGACGATGCCTTTCACACGCCAGTTTACGACGAGCAGACCATGGAAACCAATGTCGAAAATCTTTACCTGGCCGGCGTGATGGTGGGTGGTTTAAAAACAAACAAATGGTTTATCGAAAACAGCCGGGTACACGCCGTGATGATCGCGGATGCGCTGAAGAAAAAACTTGTCCGCCTTTAAGGCGCAGCTCCATCAGCTATATTTTCTCAGAATGCTATCCAGCGACAGCTTATACGATGCACCAAACAAATTGAGGTGCACGAGCAAGGGATAGAGCGTGTAAAGATCTTCGCGATCGTCGTAGCCCGGTTGCAGGGGATAAGCCTGGTGATAGGATGAATAGAACACTTCATAAAAACCCCCGAAAAGTTTTGTCATGGCCCATTCCATTTCGCGGTGACCGAAATATACTGCGGGATCGACCAGGCACGGTTCCCCCTTTTCATTCACCATGAGGTTGCCACTCCAGAGATCGCCGTGCAGCAGCGCGGGCTTTTCATCGGGAAGCATGGAGCGAAGTTTGGGGTAAAGGTTTTCAAAGGTCCGGAGCCACGATGAGTCTATGCGATGGGTGTTATACGCAAGCTGCAATTGGGGAGCCAATCGTTCGTGGATAAAGAATTCGATCCAGGTATCGTGTTGTGCATTGCTTTGCGGAAGGGAGCCGATATAATTGTCGTGGTCCAACCCAAACCGGGCGGCCGTTACGCGATGCAATTGTGCCAGCCTTTCGCCCAGCATCTCCCAATAGCGTCTTGCTACAGGTGCTTTGGTGATGAGCTCCATCAGGATGAATTGAAACGAGCCTGCCTGTCCGGCGGCGAATACTTCCGGGATGTCGATCACCGACGGCTGGCGAAGGTGTTGCAATCCCTTGCGTTCACTTTCAAACATGCGGGGATACTTGTCCGCAAGATTCCATTTTAAGAAGAAGTCGCCGGCTGTGGTCTTCAATCGGCCGGCGCTGTTGATGCAGCCTCCGCTCACAAACGAAAAATCTTTCAAGACTGCAGAAGGCATCGTGGTTTGCAGAAAGGCACTCACGGCCTGTTGAACCTCCGATGGCACTTCTGATAGCATGATCGCTATGATCCTTTTTTCAGCAGTGGCTTAATGCGAATGCCTCCATAATAATTGCGCGGCGCAGCGGCATTATAAAATCTACCTCCCACAGCATTCAAGTCGTTGCCGAGGCTATAGGTCTAGTTCAGCGCGTTGTCGATGCCACAGAAGATCTCGAACGGGAAATTCCGGGTGAGCATTGCCCGGTAACCGATACGGCCACCGACCAATACGTACGATTTGGCGAACTCGCTGTTGGCGTCATTCAATGGAATATCGTCTGTGAAGCTCGTAGTGATGTTCGTATAAAATTTCTTCACGGTAAGATCAACGCCGATGAGCCCGATGTTGGGCGCCACGCCCGTGAGTTGATTGCCGGAATAATCCTTACCGTCTTGCACATAGTCAGAAAAGCGATAGTGGTTGTACGTATAACTTCCCCACACGCGCAGGTACGACACGGCTTGGTCGGCTCCCAGCGTCGGCATCCACGAAAGTGTGGCTTCAAGTCCGCGTTGAGAAGTTCTGCCGGCGTTCACAAAATAATCCGCGCCATCGGGTGTGCGTTGGATCACGATGGTTTCATCGAGGCGGAAGTCATACGCCGTCAGATCGTAGGAGACTTGGCGATTGAGCACGCTGCCTCGGATTCCCACTTCATAGCTGAGGCCGCGCTCGGGGTTCAGGCTGTTGTTATAATTTCCGGTCGAGGGACGTACTTCAGCCAGGGAGGGTGGCGAGAAGCCTTTGCTCACGCTGCCATACACCGAAAGGGTGTGCGTCAATTTTTTTAACAGGGCGACGCGTGGTGAAAATACGGGATCGAACTTGCGCTCCTGGTTGATCACCGGCGTGACGATGAGCGACGCATAGTTGTATTTCAAGAAGTTCATGCTTCCTCCCAACGTCAGGAAAAGATCGCCAGGCAACTCCAGGTCGGCTTGCGCAAAGGCGAGGAGCTGATTGGACTTCAACTTGTCGTCCGATTGGATGTTGCCAGCGACGCCGAGGTTGTTGTCGTATACTTTTACCGGTGAATAAAAATATTGATACTCACCGCCGAAGGAGATCTTCCCATTCCATTTTTCTTTGTCGAAATTATATTGAGTAGTGACGCGCCCACCAACGTTGTCTTCATGGCGCTTTTCAAAGTTTCGGATCGTAGGGTTTTTGAAATCCGTGATCGAGCCATAGGCCGCAGTCTTTATAGACCAGCGACTGTTCCAGGCATAGTCATACACCAAACCTGTATAGGCGGTTTTGTTGTAGACCGCTGCCTTTTGATCGACGGCCCCTTTTGCTGTCGGGGTAGAGGGTCTTGCCATGCTTGGATCCTGTTCGAACTGTGCTTTGGTGAGGCCACCAGGTGTTTCATAAAAAAGGTCTGTATAAAAAATCGTAGCTGACAACGTGCTCTTTGAATTTATTTTGAAGGCAAGATCCGCATTCACCGCATCACGGCGCATGGCGGTCTGCTGCCGGTATCCATCCGATTGCTGATGTGCAAATTGCACCGATGCTTTTACTTTATCCGATCCGCCAGAAGCCGACAATTGATACCGTTGCAAACCATAGCTCCCCCCCATAGCCGAAAACTGCAGCTGTGGGACCGGTTCGATTTGTTTTGTCAACAACATTACCCCACCCGTACCGGCGCCGTACAGGCTGCCGCCCGGACCTTTGATGATCTCGGCGTTGGTGATGGCGTTGAAGTCAATCAGATTCAAATAGGTATTGCCTCCACCATCCGTTAGCGGCAAACCATTCCAATACATTTTCACATTGCGCACACCAAACGGCGAACGAAGCAAACTGCCCCGGATGCTAAAGCGATAGCTTCCAGGCGAGCGCTCTTCCATGCGCACGCCCGGTATGGTGTTCACCGCGGGGAGAATAGACGTATTGCTAAAGCGCTCGAGGTCTTTGGTAGACACCACGCCCACAGCGGCGGGCACTTCACTCATGGGCCGGTCGTATACATAGGCTTGCACGACCACCTCGTTGAGGATTTTTGTCGTATCCGTTTGCACAGCAGGGGCTGCAGGTTCCTGAGCAAAAGCAAGGCTGGCGGACAGTATTGGAAAACTAAAGAGTAGAGTTTTTTTCACGGTGTTTGATTATGAAAGAAAGATAGGGAAGGAAAAGCATTCCTCCATTTCGTTTTGGGAAGAGTTCGTAAAATGGCGGTTTCAATGGTCATTCAACAGGAGCACAAAACACACACGGATTGGGTCAGGGACAAGCAAAAAAAAGAGGCTGCCATCCGGCAACCTCTTCTTCTATGAATATCGAAGATGCTTACGCGATTTTGAAAGCTTTCTTAACGGTATCGACGAAGTCTAATTTTTCCCAGGGGAACAATTCTACTTTCACTTTCTTCTCGCTCTTCTTGCCTTTGTTGAAGATCTTCTCAACCACTTTCGGCTCGCGGCCCATGTGACCATAAGCAGCCGTTTCGGCGTAGATCGGGGTTCTCAGGCTAAAGCGTTGCTCGATGAAGTAAGGACGCATGTCAAAGATCTTGGCCACACGCTTGGCGATCTCGCCATCGCTTTGTCCCACTTTGGCTGTGCCATAGGTGTTCACATACAAGCCAACGGGTTGTGCCACGCCGATGGCGTAAGCTACCTGCACCAACACTTCGTCGCACACGCCGGCAGCTACCAGGTTCTTGGCAATGTGACGGGTTGCGTAGGCTGCAGAGCGGTCTACTTTAGAAGGATCTTTACCGGAGAAGGCTCCACCACCGTGAGCGCCTTTGCCACCATAGGTATCTACGATGATCTTACGGCCGGTCAAACCGGTGTCGCCGTGAGGACCGCCGATCACAAACTTGCCGGTGGGGTTCACGTGATAATTGATATCGGCGCCAAAAAGATTTTGAACGCGTTTCGGGAGCTTTTTCTTGATGCGGGGAACAACGATGTTGATCACATCTTCTTTGATTTGCTTCAGCATCACCGAATCCTTTGCGAAATCATCGTGCTGCGTGGATACCACGATGGTGTCGATGCGCTGGGGTTTGTTGTCGTCGCTGTATTCGATGGTCACTTGCGACTTGGCATCGGGGCGGAGATAGGTCATTACCTTGCCTTCTCTGCGGATGGCGGCCATTTCACGGAGCAGGGCATGGGCCAGGTCCAACGGCAGCGGCATGTAGTTGTCGGTTTCGTTGGTAGCATAACCGAACATCATACCTTGGTCGCCGGCACCTTGGTCTTCTTTCTTCTTGCGCTCAACGCCCTGGTTGATGTCGGGCGATTGTTCGTGGATAGCCGAAAGGATACCGCACGAATTGGCTTCGAACATGTATTCGCTTT
Organism: uncultured Chryseolinea sp.; assembly: GCA_966211885.1. Lineage (GTDB taxonomy): Bacteria > Bacteroidota > Bacteroidia > Cytophagales > Cyclobacteriaceae > Chryseolinea. The sequence continues at coordinate 448 of CBIHQM010000038.1, read as the reverse complement.
TGGTGTAGCCGATCTTGCGGATCACTTCGCGGGCGATGTCCTGCACATCCAGGTATGCCTCAGATTTCACCTCGCCGGCCAATACGACCTGTCCGGTAGTTACCAGGGTTTCACAAGCCACCTTGGAATTGGGGTCGTAGGCTAAGAAGTAGTCAATAAGTGCGTCCGAGATCTGGTCGGCTACTTTGTCGGGGTGCCCTTCCGAAACGGACTCTGAGGTGAATAAATACGGCATAAGGATTTTTGGATTAAAGTGTTTATAGATTTAAGGACTGTTTTGAAAAATTTCGAATCGCAAATTTAGAGCGATTATTGAAAAAGAAAAAAGTCTACCAAATCAATCGAATTAAATGGCTAAAAAGAGGAATATGGCCGGGGCCTTCGGCCAGGTGGGGCTCGTCTTGCGCCACTGGCTGACCGGCTGGGTTAGGATGGACTCCTCCTTGCC